>JBKPLD010000087.1:0-15285 GCA_046731415.1 Verrucomicrobiota bacterium | reverse complement strand
TTCGTCTAGTTTCAAATGAACCGCTTTGGCATCGCGGTTCTGCGTATTTTGAATAAGAAAAACCATCAGGAAAGTAACAATTGTCGTTCCGGTATTTATGATGAGCTGCCATGTATCCGAATAATGAAACATTGGGCCGGTTAGCCCCCAAATGAGGATAACTACAATGGCAGTGGCAAAAGCCCAAGCACTGCCGAGCACCGTCGACGAGCGCTTCGCAAACAGTCGAAATGCATCGCTGACTACGCAAAAAAAACCTCGCGATTCCTCTGGCTTAACCTTTTCCCTCTGCCCTTCCATGGTCATCATCATATTGGTGTCCGCGACGCGCAAGTCCGGAAACAAATCCTTTCCCTGCCAAACCGTGTTGCGGGCCCGCAGTCGCAGGCCTTTAACGGCGGAAAATCAAACGGAGCACAAATCTTTATGTGCAACCCCGCAGTAGAAAGATCAGGAGCAAAATCGGAATCGGAATTCCGAGAAGCCAGAGTAAAATGTATCCAGTCGCGCCTGCTTGTTTAATTCTATTGGTCAAATGCATGTTTTTTAAGGTTGATTCAGAATTGGTTCGTGAATGTAGGAGACTAGAGTTGACTAACGAAAATGCACAATAGGGGCGGCGGATGATTGTCCAATCGGGTAAAGTCCTATAACACGTGACACTGACCGGTCATGATTTGAAGGTTTCCGCCGATGAGATCGTATCTATTCACGGCCAGCCCTGACAGCAGCCGCGTAAATAGATTACTTCACAAGAGACTCAAGGTTGGGCTTATGACATTACGTAACACAAGCATCTTATTGCCCTTTCTCACATGGTTGTTAGTTGCGGTGAGTTGTGATCAGACCCTTGTTACAGGATCGAAATTGACCCTCAACAACTACGATCAATTCACTGTTGGAATGAGCAAGGCACAGGTGGAGAAAATTCTCGGGCCGCCTACCAGAGTAGAAGCGAAGGATATGGTAATCTTCAAAAAAACAACCTACCGGTACGAAGATGGCAAGAAATTGGCCATGTTTACATTCAAAAACGACGAGCTGGATAGTAAGGAAGGAAATCTTCAGCGCGAACCATGATCGTGGACTTCGGGCGGGGCCATGGCTCGGGATTGAATCGTAGCCTTATGCCCGTCATCATTATGTTTCCCAGAGTCAGCGGCGTCGCTTCGAGCGGCAAAACGGATTCCACCTTTCCTGATTAGAGACAATGCGGTGGTTTCTTTTCATCCTGGGATCGCTAGCAACTTTCAGACTGAGCCATTTGTTTACGAAGGAGCAGGGCCCGTTTGCCGTTTTTGAGCGTCTTCGCAACGCAATGCCGGGTGGCCGCGGCTCAGCCAAGGAATGGCTTAGTTGTATCTTCTGCTTTTCTCTCTCTGCCAGCGCGCTGGTTTGCTTGGCTCTTTGGCTGGGGGGAACGAATCTCAACTGGGAGGAATGGATCCTTAGCTGGCTCAGCTTTAGCGCAGTCACGCTAATAATAAATCAGGCCCTTATGTTTCAAAAATGAAGGTATAAGGGCGCGAAGGTAAAACAGACGATACCGCTGTTGTCGTCCCTATCTCCGGAGAAGAGCTGATGCCGCGAAAAAATGTAAACCTACACGGAAGCGCACCAGACAAACATAAATTCGGGCTGCTTCTAATCGACGTCATCAACGATTTTGATTTCCCCGAAGCCGACCAGTTGTTGAAACATGCACGACCAATGGCTCGAATTCTTTTACGCTTGAAAAGACGGGCCCAAAAAGCAGGCGTCCCGGTGATTTATGTAAACGACAATTTCGGCCGATGGAAATCCGACTTTAGGCGCACTGTCGACTACTGTGCAGGACAGGGCCGAGGCCGCGACATCGTGCAATTACTTCGGCCGGAGGAAACTGATTACTTTGTGCTCAAACCAAAACATTCCGGTTTTTTTTCCACTACGCTTGAGACGCTTCTCCGGTATCTGGAAACTCAAACTTTGATTCTCACAGGTATCGCTGGGAATTTTTGCGTTCTTTTCACGGCGAACGATGCCTATATGCGCGATTTTGATTTGTTTGTGCCTTCGGATTGCACAGTATCAAACACCAGGAACGAAAATGACTCGGCGCTTGGGCTGATGAGGAAGTTTCTAAAAGCCGACACTCGCTCGTCTTCGGAAATTGTGCTACGCAGAACGCGAAAAGAGAAGAGAGAACGACATAGCCAATCTGGAAGTCGCAGGCCGTAATCAGAAGTTCGGTTTGGCAATACTTCCCCGTGAAAATGCGTCTCAAAACATCGTTGCAGCCGCCGTTACCGCCGATGGAAGCGCGTTTGGTCGAAGAAATTCCGCCCGGACACGGCTGGCAATATGAGCCCAAATGGGACGGGTTTCGTTGCATTGCCTTTCGTTATAACACGAAGGTTTTTTTACAATCAAAGGCCGGTCAACCCTTGGGCCGCTATTTTCCCGACGTAGTCGATGCGATCACCGGGTTGCCGTCGCAGCGATTTGTTCTCGATGGTGAGCTGGTTGTTCCCGTCCGGGGCAGGCTTTCATTTGATGAATTGCAACTGCGTCTTCATCCCGCTGCGAGTCGCGTCCAGAAACTGGCCAAAGCTCATCCAGCGATCTACATCGTGTTCGATCTGTTAGCGGAAAATGGAGAATCCTATTTAGACCGGGAATTGCGCGAGCGTCGGGAACTCCTTGAGAGATTTTCGCGTTTGAATCTCTGTCCGGCAAAAAACGTACGCCTCTCGCCTGCATCGACTGATTACGACGTCGCCAGCAAATGGTTTAAGAAGGCCGGGGGCGACCTCGATGGTGTGATCGCGAAACGCTTGGACGCGGCGTACGCTTCAGGTGAGCGCACTGCGGTGGTGAAGGTAAAGCAGATCCGAACAGCCGATTGCGTCGTCGGTGGGTTTCGTTATGCCCGTGGTACCCGCCTGGTTGGTTCTCTTTTGCTTGGACTTTACGGCGAGGACGGGCTGCTCCATCACGTCGGATTCACTTCAGCGTTCAAGGCATCGGAACGCCGCGCTCTGACAACGAAATTTGAAGCGCTCAAAAAACCGCCTGGGTTCACTGGCAACGCGCCGGGCGGGCCCAGTCGCTGGAGCACGGATCGCACTGGCGAATGGGAACCGGTGTCTCCAAAAACGGTTGTAGAAGTTAGCTACGACCATTTTACGGGCGGCAGATTCCGGCACGGCACTAAAATTGTTCGCTGGCGCTCCGACAAAGACCCTCGCCAGTGCGCGATGGAACAAGTGGAACGTCGCGAAGGTAAATCGCTGGTGCTTTTGCAAACCTAATACTCCGGGCACCCACCGAGCGTTGGTCAGCAAATCGTGATAAAGAGCGTCGGCAACCTTCGGCCGGCCATGATTGTTCTGAATGGCTAACGACCCGGAATCTCGCCCTGTTCGAGATCTGAGATTGCGGGACCGTTAAGAACACAGCCCAGCGAGTCGAATCGGGAGCCGTGACAGGGACAGTCCCAAGTTTTCTCACATGCGTTCCAGCGGACGACACACCCAAGATGCGGACAAACCGCTGAAAATGCATGCAGGCTTCCATTCTCATCGCGATACGTCGCTATTTTCTTTACGCCGTCCCGCAATACCGCACCCTCACACGTCTGGATATCGTCGACCGACTTCACCGAGCCCCGTGTTACGTAGTCCCTAAATTGCGCTGCGACATTTGCGTTCTCGGCGATGTAGTCTGCCAACACTCTTGGCTTCAACGTCTTTCGCGACGGATCGTAGAGCTTTGTCCACGGATTGTCGCGTCCAGCAATAAGATCGACGATCAACATGGCCCCCAGAGTTCCGTGCGTCATACCGTTACCTGAATCGCCAGTAACGACGTAAACGTGTTTGTTGCCCGGATTACGGCCGATGTAAGCCACGCCATCTACGGGCTCCATCACTTGACCGGACCATCGATCGGTAATTTCGCCTGCGAATGAAAATCGGTCGCGCGCCCAACGTTCCAGCTTCAGAAATCGCTCCGCGCAGTCGTCAGCCTGCCCAGTTTTGTGATCTTCACCGCCCACGATGAGGACATCACCTTGGCCGTCCCGCGCGAAGCGCACATAATGGTAGGGTACGGGTCCGATTTCACGCTTCTCATCTTTGGCCGTTTGCGCCGTGTCCCAAAACAGGGCGTGCTCAACCGGCTGGGAGACGCGCAAACCCACCGCGTACGTTGCGTACGGCGCCTGTTTGGAATGAATAACGACCCGATCGTTAATCGGGCAGTTCGTGGCTACCACCGCCGATTGCGCTGTGATTGTCCAGCCGTCTGCCGTTTGGATTCGAACCCTGTCGTCATCCTCAACGGCGACTACGCGTGTACCGGTAAAAACCTTGCCGCCTGCATCGATAAGCACTTCCGTCACGCGATTGAGGTACTTCAGCGGATGAAACTGAGCCTGTTGTGGAAATCGTAGCACCGCTTTGGAATTGATTTTTGTGTTTGGAACTGAGTCGACTCGCGTCACATCGATAAGCCCCGCCCGATGAATTGCCTCCAGCTCCTGCATCAATTCTTTGACCGAACCGCCCGGCGGCAGAAACAAATAGCCGTCCACGCGCTCGAAATCGCAGTCGATGCCGTGCTCGCGAACAATTTTTTCTATGCAATCAACCGCAGCTGTATGGCTCTCCGCCGTTAGCCGCGCGCATTCCTCGCCAAGAAATTTTTCGATGTCCATGTACCGCTCATCGAGCGCGTTCACGAGATGCGCAGTCGTGCGGCCCGTCATCCCACTTGCCACCGGCCCGTCATCGACGAGCACAACCTGCCGATTTTCGCGCGCGGCAAGGTAAGCCGTGGTCACACCGGCAATGCCCGCGCCGATTACGCATATTTCTGTTGCAATGTCCTGCCCAAGAGGTGCCGTCGAAAATTTCTGCGCTGTGCGCTCCCACAGGGAAGGATTCGCCCCAGTACGTTCACCGTGGCTTTGCATTTCATAGATGAATCGGAACAACCTGCGATCAAAGCCGTCGCTGATTTGAGACGACAGCATATTTTTGAAGGTTTGTTACTCACGCATTCTCAACTTTTTAGGCGACCAAAGATTCTGTGGCACTCGATGACAGACTGACGACCTATGAACAAATACCTATTGTGTTTAATCACAGCTATCATGGCAGTAGCGTTTATCGCTTCCTGTCAGCAACAGGGAACGACAGGGACGAGTTCGACGGCATCGACTATGGCTCAAGCCTCGCCGACTCCCCCATCACGGGCACGGCACAAGAGCAGTGGCGCGGCAAAACGGAATCCGTCGAAGACTGAGGGCTCAGCTTCTGAGGCGCCCTCGCCAGAACCTGGCGGTTCAACTGCGCCTCAGCCGACACCGTAACCGCGAGAGCTGTGATCTAGGGCACGCTGAAGGTGTGTTGCGAATGCGCGTGCCGCTGGGGTAGCGTACTCAATGACGCTGTGCGTTCGTGGTGAGTCTTCGCTGGGAAATTTCTAAGGCTGGGTACCTGCTGAGGCTTTTGCACGAAGTAATTTTAGTACGGCGCGTTCGACCGAACGTAGCTTTCTGTTCGTCGCGCTTTTCGCTGGGTCGCCGAACTTCGCAATCTGGCTGCCGCTCACATATGCTTCGACGACCGCTGGATGCACGTAACATTTACGGCAAACAGCCGGTGTGTTGCCGAGAAGTTCTGCTACCGCGCAGATCGCTGCTTTCACGTTGGCCTTAGCCTGCTTTTTGGTTTCGAACGCTTCTTGCGCATTCAATGCCATTGTTGCTAGTAGCGTTCCTGCCCATGTTCGGAAATCTTTTGCGGTGAAATCCTGGCCTGTGATTTCCCGCAAATAATCATTCACATCCTGTGAGGTCACATCGCGAACCTCGCCGCAATCGTCGACGTACTGGAACAGGTCCTGTCCTGGCAAATCCTGACACTTTGCGACAATCTTCGCGATTCGCCGGTCGGTGACATCTACTTCGTGTTCGCGTCGGCTCTTCCCCCGGAAACGAAACCGTAATCGCGCACCTTTTATCTTCACATGCCTATTTTTCATTGTGGTCAAGCCAAAAGACTTGTTGTCACGCGCGTATTCTTCGTTTCCGATGCGAATGAAAGTCCGCTCCAGCAATCGCACGACGGTGGCCAGCACTTTTTGACGTGGCAGCCCGGGCAGTTTCATGTCTTGAGCGATCCGCCTTCGAATCTTTGGGAGAGCCGCGGCGAAGTCGGCGAGGCGCATGAACTTATTTTCGTCCCGGATTTCGCGCCAACGTTCGTGATAACGATATTGTTTCCGTCGACGGGCATCGCGGCCCGTTGCTTGGATATGGCCGATTGGTGAGGGGCAAATCCAAACATCTGTCCAGGCTGGCGGAATGGCCAAACGTTTGATTCGGAGAAGTCGTTGTTCGTCGCGGATTTTCTTGCCTTCCGCATCAAAATACTCGAAGTCGCCGTTCTTTGTTCTCCGACTGTAACCCGGACGATCATCGTTTACGTATTGCAGGCCCGCTTCCTCTGCTGCCTCCTCAGACTCGGTAATAAGGCTGCCGGGGGATACTTTCCCATTACGGCTCTTTGTCCCGGGAGACTCCATTGGCGAACATCACTGCGAATCAGCTTTGCTCGCGAACAGCTCTGTAGCTGTCCGGATTCGCTCGGCTTCGATTCGTTCGATCTGTTGTTCGGCCCGATGCTCAAGTTCCCGGAAGTCATAGCCGTCTAGCTGGGAGAGCCTCGCCGCGGAAAGCGCGCGCCACAGCAACCTCTTCCCGGTGACTCCCATGATCAATCCTTCCAAAGTGAGCATCAATCCCAAAGTGCCCGGCTTATCTCCTGCAATCATCAATCGCGCCCGGCCGGCTTTTTCGACGACCCACGCGCCCGCTTTGCGTACGTTGCTTTCTTCAATACCTAATGACTGCATCATATTCTGTAACTTCGTCTGATCGGCCTGAATCTCTGTGTGCATATCTGAGAAGAACAGACCCAGTGGCTTGCCCTTGTGCAGGTGTGCCCAGTGCTCAAGCAGTTCCAGCGCGCTCACAGATCCAGCGAGGTGCTCGTTTAGGTATGATTCCAGTTCTTTCATGAGCGAAACGAGCGAGAACTAAAGCGCGCTTAGCGCTTCTTCGCCAAGACCCGCGGTTACTTTGCTGGTGGCTTTGAAGCGGGAGCCGTAAAAAGGGCAATTTCTTGTTAATTCGCTAGAACTTCGCTTCACCATCCAAAAAGGAACGCTTGTCATCTTTGGCTGTTCGCGCCTAAGGGATGGTCTAGCCGTGCGTCGAAGAACTTTTTCCACCTGTACTGCGATGATTTGTTAGGAGTCGAGGCTGTGAAATCTTGTTGGCGCCTTCTCTACGCGCAAATCCCCACAGGGTTGCGTATTCCAATATGAGGTGTTGAAACTACTTCCTGACGCTTGGAGGGCAATGTGAACACATCAACTATCGTAATTCTTGTTGTTGTGACAGTCGTCCTAATCGCGCTTGGTTTCATAATCATACTGTGGCGCCGGTCCCGAAGGCTTCGCGATCAGTTCGGGCCCGAGTACAAGCACGCCGTCAGGCAATATGGTGACGCAAGGAAGGCCGAGGCAGAACTCGCTGCGCGAGAGAAGCGGGTCCGCGGGCTGGATATACGTGCCCTCACGCAGGAAGAACGAGACAATTTTGCAGAAGTGTGGAAAACCACCCAGGCGCGCTTCGTGGACGAGCCCTCCAGGGCGGTTGGCGAAGCTGACGGGTTGATCAAAGAGGTCATGCAGACGCGTGGTTACCCGGTGGGAGATTTCGACCAACGCGCTGCCGACATCTCAGTGGATCATCCCAACGTGGTGACTAATTACCGTGCGGGGCGCGAAATCGCGGCGCGCAACAAAAGCGGGCAGGCGACTACCGAGGACTTACGGCAGGCAATGGTGCATTATCGCTCGCTATTTGAGGAACTCATGGAGGTAGAAGAACCAGCAACACGCAAGGAGGCAATTCGATGAAAGTGGAAGACGAGCAGAACGTTGAACAAAAGAGTAAAGAAGAGACTGACAAGACGGACCAGCCGGAGCCCCGGCAACAACCAGCTGACCGGGCAACGTCGACCAGAGAGCTAGCTAAAGACTTGGAACGGCCACGGACCGCTAAAGTCGAGGACGCCGCGACCACGGCGTTGTTTCCGGAGAATGAGTCGAAAGACTTTCACAAACGCTGGACGGACATTCAAACAGCATTCGTCGACGAGCCGCGACGAGCCGTGGAGCGGGCGGACGAATTGGTTGCGGAAGTAATCAAGCGCCTCGCGGATAGTTTCGCTCAAGAACGGTCCAGACTAGAAGGACAATGGGGTCGCGGTGATAACGTCTCAACCGAAGATCTTCGTGTCGCTTTGCAACGTTACCGCGCCTTCTTTGATCGGCTGTTAAAAGTCTAAGTCGCAATTCGAGACGCGCACGCCAGCCCCCGCATGCGAGTAAATCTGTATGAAAGAACAAAAAGAAATTGTTTCAATTATCAACGACTTGATTGAAACGCTCAAAGACGGACAGGAAGGTTTCAAACAAGCGGCTGAAGGTGTGAAAGACCCGCAGCTGAAATCGCTCTTCAGCGAATATTCGCAGCAGCGTTCTGATTTCGCGAGGGAGCTACAGAGCCAGGCGCAAATTCTGGGCGAAACGGAGCCCGAAAAGAGTAGCAGCGCAGCCGGCGCATTGCATCGGGCGTGGATCAATTTGAAATCGGCCGTCACTAGCGGCGATGACTATGCGATCCTCGCCGAATGCGAGCGCGGCGAAGATTCGGCGGTTGAGGAATACAAAAAGGCGCTTGATGAGAGTCTATCGGCGCCGGTGCGCGAGATTGTGTCGCGTCAATATTCCCAAATCAAAGCCGCGCACGACCGCGTCAGGAACCTTCGCGACACTCGCAAAAAGAGCTGATTTCGTCCGATCTATCGTCGCACTCGACGATTCAAGCACGGCTCAAATTCGGCCCATTAGCCAGAGAATTAGCAGGATCAGCAGAATGAGGCCCAGCCCGCCGCTCGGGTAATAGCCCCAGCCGGAGCTATACGGCCAGGTTGGCAGAGCGCCGAGCAACAGAATAATGACAATAATTATTAAAATCGTACGCATGAGCGGAGGCTATTCTTAATGATCGTCGGATGGCAATCCTTCTTTTGTCGGGTCATGTCTTAAGGATCTCTCAGCAAAATCACTATTCTACGACTGAAGCAGGCGTCGGTGGAACTTATTCAGGTCTTCCTCACGTCCAAAGGCGTGGTTAGAAGCGAAACTTTGTTATCCTTTGCTATGCCAGAAGAAGAAGCAGCTGAAAGGGCCCGCGAGGACCAGCGTGAAGGCAAGTCTCCCTCGACTCAGGCGGGCGAATTTGTCCGCGAGGAAATGGAGCACATTCGCGAGGGCGAACATGGTGCTCGTTCACCGGAACAAGCGATAGCTATCGGCTTGTCCAAGGCACGACGAGCTGGCGTAGAGTTGCCTCCACCAAAACAGGGCAAACAGAAAACCAAACAGCAAGCGAAGCGCGACCTCTCGAAGGGTAGAACCGGTCGCCGGAAAAAGCCGTCGGCGAAACGATCTCGCGCAACCAAAGGTGCTCTCAAGCGGGAAAGCCGACGATCAGCGTCCAAGAAAGCCCTGTCACGGCACGCAAAACGTGCAGCAGCTCGACGTTCTGCACGATCGCGCTCGGCGGCAGCGAAAAAAGCCGCGCGGACCCGGAAACGTCGCCGCTGAGATAGTGCGCAGTGCTCTGCGCCCAGGGGGACATCCATGCCTAAAAAAAAGAAGCTTCAACCGGCGCAACACCAACAACAGCAGCCTGGCCGCGAGCATAAAATGAAGCCACGGCCCAAGGCGGAGAATGAGAAGCAGCGAGGCACCGGAAAATTGAGAGGTAAAGTCGCGATTATTACAGGCGGCGATAGCGGGATTGGCCGGGCAGTTGCGATTGCCTTTGCAAAAGAAGGCGCCGACATAGCGATTGTTTATCTCGAAGAAACCAAGGACGCGAGTGAAACGAAGCGCCTGGTGGAACAAACTGGACGCAAATGTATAGCGATGGCAGGCGATGTCGGACAGGAAGAGTTTTGTCGAAAAACTGTCGATCAAGTCATAGAGAGCTTGGGCAGGCTCGATATTCTCATAAACAACGCTGCTGAACAACACCCGCAGGAATCAATTGAGGCGATCAGTGCAGAACAGCTCGAGCGAACATTTCGAACAAACATCTTTTCATTTTTTTTCATGACAAAGGCGGCCATGAAACATTTGAAGAAAGGCGCGGCGATCATCAACACGACATCAGTAACCGCTTACAAAGGTAGCTCGCATCTCCTCGATTATTCTTCAACCAAGGGCGCGATAACAGCTTTTACGCGCTCGCTCTCACAGGCGCTTGCTGATAAAGAGATCCGAGTAAATGGAGTTGCGCCGGGTCCGATTTGGACACCGCTCATTCCATCAACGTTTCCGGCAAAGGAAGTTGAAACCTTCGGATCTGATGTTCCGCTAGGTCGGCCGGGGCAACCAGAGGAAGTTGCACCAAGCTTCGTCTTTCTCGCATCGGACGATTCGTCCTATATGACCGGCCAGATTTTACACCCAAATGGTGGCACGGTGATAAATGGCTAACACTGCCCAGGAGCAAAGATCCTTCGAAAGATATGAGAACTAGAAGACAACGAGTGGCAGCGAAGCGGAACATCAAGAAAGCAGCCAGAGCTGCCCGACGAAAGAGAACAGTTGCGCATCTGCCGAAAAGAACACGTACCGCTCTCGGCAAAGAAGGAGCCAAGGCGGCACGGAAGAAACGACATTGATTAAAAAGGGTGGCTGGCTTTCTCTGCCCGATCTAATCCGATCGGTTTCTCAATCACTCGGTCTATGCCTCGTCGTGCTAAAAAGAATCCGCTTAAACGCTTTTTATCAGTACTTGGACCCGGTCTAACAACTGGCTCTGCAGATAACGATCCGTCTGGTATCGCCACTTACTCCATTGCCGGCGCGCAGCTGGGCACCTCGCTTCTCTGGACGGCTCTGCTCACGTGGCCACTTATGGGTTTCGTCCAACTCATGTGCGGACGCATCGGGATGGTCACAGGGCGGGGACTGGCCGGTACCCTGCGTCAAATATGTCCACGTTGGCTTTTGTTTATCGCCTCGGTCGCCTTGCTAATTGCGAACATTATTACAATTGGCGCCGATCTCGCCGGCATGTCCGATGCAGGCCAGATGCTCACCGGAATCTATTCGCAGGTGTTCACGGTTTTCTTTGGAGCGGGCATTACGTTCGCCATTGTCTACTTTCGATATCACCACATCGCCTTCATCTTGAAGTGGCTTACGCTTGTTCTTTTCGCGTACGTCATTACCGCGTTCATCCTTAAGCCGAATTGGGGAAGCGTTTTGCATGATACTCTAATACCCACCTGGCCGCGCGACCACACTGCGTGGCAGAACCTCGTTGCTGTGCTCGGAACGACCATCTCTCCTTACCTATTTTTCTGGCAAGCTTCTCAAGAGGTCGAAGAAGAGAAATCAAAGGGAAGACGCAGGCTAACCTCACGCGAAGGGGCTACCAAGGGTGAAATACAGGATCGGGCACTAGACGTAGGAACCGGCACCTTCTTTTCCAATATCGTGATGTATTTTATTATCCTTACGGCAGCACTCACGCTGCATGCGCACCATGAGCACGACGTCTCCAGTTCCCGTCAGGTAGCAGAAGCGTTAAAGCCATTAGCCGGTTCGTTTGCAGCAAGTCTATATACGATCGGACTCGTTGGCACAGGTCTCCTAGCCATTCCAATTCTTGCCGGTTCGAGCGCATACGCAATTTCGGAGACTTTTGCCTGGAAACAAGGCTTGGACATGCCTGTTACGTCGGCGCGTTACTTCTACGCTGTGATCGGTGTCTCAACCCTCCTTGGTATCGTGATGGTCTTCCTGAAAATCAATCCAATCAAGGCACTCTTTGGGGCAAGTGTTATTAACGGCGTCCTCGCGCCATTCCTTTTAGTCGGGATCCTCATGGCCTCGTGCAATCGAAGCCTCATGAAGAGGCAGCCAAGCTATTGGTTGTCAAGAATCGTCGTAGGACTGACAGCCGCGATCATGTTTGTCGCGGCTGCCGCAATGTTTGTTTCCTGATTGCCGGAGCGTTTAGCTGCGGCCGCCTTTTCGTCCACCTTTCCGGGAGCTGGATTTGCTCCGCTTTTTTCCGCGACCTCCTCCGCCCTTCTTGCGCCCCCCCTTGTCGGACTTGTTTACCGTAGCCCAGGCGCGGCGTTCCGCTTCTTTGCTACTAACACCCCGCTTCTTGTAACCTCTTTCGATTTTCGACGCCTTACGTTTCTGCTTGTTTGTGTATTTCTTCTTGCTTCCTCGTGCCATGTGTTACCTCCGTGTGAATTGTTCGATATAGATAACGAATCTCGCCGATACCTTGGATTTCCTGGCTTCGCTTAAGTCCATACACGCGTGAAAGTTTCCGCTGGCGATAGAGTTTTTAACTATGAATGCATTTTCACAATTGCTTGAAGCGTTACTTGGTCTAAGCATGGAACCAAAAGAATTAACCTTTCTGCAGGTTTCAATTCGTGGGCTAATCGTCTTCGTAGCGACATTGGGGATGGTGCGACTAAGCAGCAAACGTTCCCTTGCCGAAAAGACAGCGTTCGATGCTGTGCTGGTCGTTATCATTGGTTCAATGTTGGCGCGTGCTATTAATGGATCGGCGCCTTTTTTTGCGACCCTCGGTGGCGGATTCATTCTCGTCTTAATCCATCGGCTCTTTGGTTTAACTGCGTATTTTTCACACGCATTCGGAATATTAGTTAAAGGAAAGTCGGTGGTCCTTGTGCAGAATGGGACGCTCCAGCGTAAAAACATGTTGTGGAACCAGATATCTGAACATGACCTGCAAGAAGATATGCGACTGGAGGCAAAAACCGAAGACCTATCAAAGATAAAAGTGGCACGCGTCGAACGCAGCGGTGATATCAGCTTTATCAAAGCCCAATAATCTCGAGAAAAGTTACCGCCAAATTTCTTCGGGCATGCCTCTGGAAGGTACGAAAATCCAGGATTACGCGATCATTGGGAACGGCCGTTCTGCGGCGCTCATTTCAAACCGCGGGTCACTCGATTGGCTTTGCTGGCCGCGGTTTGATAGCGCTTCAATCTTCGGCGCAATTCTCGATCCACAAATGGGAGGAACCTGGCGCATTCATCCGGTGCAGGAATCAAAGGTTTCTCGCCGCTATATCGGTGACACCAATGTGCTCGAAACGACCTTCTCCAGTTCATCGGGCAAGATTGTTCTGACCGAGTTCATGCCGGTCGCCTTTGAAGAGCAGAAGAAGCGCACACTCTGGCCGGAACATGAGCTCGTTAGGCAAGTCAAGTGCACCGAAGGTAAGGTTGACCTGATCGTCGAGTTCGACCCGCGACCGGATTATGGCCGCGTCACACCCGCAATTGCAAATCGTGGAAAACTTGGCTGGCGAGTTAGGATGGGAAGCCTGGTCGTCACGTTGCGAGCGGACGTCGAACTGAGCGCTCAAACGAACCACGGTTTACGCGCGAACTTCACATTACAAACTGATGATGTGGTCGCGTTCTCGCTGACCGTTTCTGCTGAGGCGCCAGGGGTCATCACACCGCTCGGCGAATTAATTAATGAAAAGTTAGATCTCACGATGAATTACTGGCGGCAATGGTCTGCGCAATCGACTTATCAGGGACGCTACCGACGCCAGGTCATGCGTAGCGCGCTCGTGCTAAAGCTGCTTTCCTACGCGCCCTCCGGCGCCATCGTTGCCGCGCCGACGACTTCGCTTCCGGAAGCGATCGGTGGTGGTCTGAATTGGGATTATCGCTTCGCCTGGTTGCGAGACGCCTCATTTACAGTGCACGCGCTCTTCGGTTTGAGTTACAAAGATGATGCAGCAGCGTTTGTGGATTGGTTGTTGCACTCGACACGTCTGACCCGCCCCCAATTGCGGGTCGTATACGATGTTTTTGGAGAATGTCCGCCGCGTGAGCGTGAGCTGTTGCACCTCCGCGGTCACGCCGGATCGCATCCAGTGAGAATCGGCAACGCCGCGAGCGAACAGTTACAACTCGATGTTTACGGCGAAGTGGTGGAAGCGGTCTCGCATTTCATGCGTGAACGCAAAGAGCTCGACCGCGATGTGCAAAGTATGCTGCGGCAGTGCGCCGAATATGTCTGCCGGCATTGGCAAGAGCCGGACAACGGAATATGGGAAGAGCGCGACCAACGCCGTCGTTATACTCATTCGCGCCTGATGTGCTGGGTAGCGCTCGACCGGCTTCTTCAAATGCAAGCACGTGGACAGCTCAAAGGAATTCCCGTTGCCAAATGCGCAACGGAGAGAGAGCGCATTCGCGAAGAAATTGAAACGCTTTCCTGGAACGCAAAACTGGAAGCGTACACGCAGGCGTGTTCGAGCGACATCATTGATGCGAACGTGCTTTTACTGTCGTATCACGGATTTGAGAAAGCCTCTTCGCAACGCATGCAACAGACCTACCAATGCATTCGTGACCGTTTGTGTCCGCGAGCCGGATTAATGCATCGCAACGAGCAAAGCAAAAATCGAAATGAAGGCGCCTTTGCGGTCTGCAGTTTTTGGGAAGCAGACTTCCTGGCGCGCAGCAACAGAGTGCGCGAAGCTCATGAAATCTTTGAGGCGACCTTGCGCTGCGCGAATGATGTGGGCCTTTTCGCTGAGGAAATTGATCCGGAAACTGGAGAAGCAATCGGTAATTTCCCTCAAGGTTTCACGCACCTCGGTCTGATTAACGCGGCGCTCACTCTGAACGAGCACAAGAATCCTGGGCCTCACCTGGATCGCTACCCATGAACTGGAGTAGCTGGCTATTATGGGGTTTTGCCAGCACGGTTGTCCTGACCTCCATTCTCGCCGGTAGTCAGGGATTTGGAATTACGCGAATGAACATTCCTTACCTGCTTGGGACCATATTCACACCCAACCGAGACAAAGCAAAACTCATTGGGATTTTGCTGCATTTCGTAAATGGCTGGATTTTCTCACTCATTTATGTAGCGGCGTTCCAGGTTTTGCACGAGGCGACCTGGTGGTTCGGCGCTTTAATCGGATTTGTGCACGCCACATTTATTCTCACCGTCGCACTACCCGCCCTACCCGCGCTACATCCCCGGATCGCCAATGAGCAATATGGACCTACGGTCGCGCGACAATTGGAACCACCCGGATTCTTAGGATTACATTACGGCATTCGCAC
>JBKPLD010000086.1:0-3396 GCA_046731415.1 Verrucomicrobiota bacterium | reverse complement strand
AGAGTTTGGAACTGTGACCGCGACGATCCTCAGCACCACGGTGAGCGGTAATTCGCAGGGCGGTGTTTTCACTCAACCGAATATCTTCAGCGGCGGTGCGACTGTCACGATTACCGATTGCACCATCAGCGGCAACTTTTCCGCGCCGGGAGGGGGTGGGATCAATGGCGTTCATACCTCCCTAAGCGTGGCCAATAGTACCATTAACGGCAATTCAACTGAAAGGAACGGGGGCGGTATCCTGCTTGTTAATAGTTTTGCCAGCATTGTGAACAGCACCATTGGCGGCAACTCAGCTGAAACGAGCGGGGGCGGCATCTATGGGGCTGCTACTGTTGAGAACAGCACCATTAGCGGCAATTCAGCTGGAACCAGCGGGGGCGGCATCTACAACAACTCGTCGCTGAATGCGACACTTAGCACGATCACCGGCAACTCGGCACCTTCTGGCGGGGGCATTTATAACGTGGGATCAGTTGAGGTCTCCAACACAATCCTGAATGCCGGCGCATCGGGCGAAAACATCTTCAATTACGGCGGCACCGTCACGTCGCATGGATACAACCTCAGCAGCGATGATGGCGGCGGTTATTTGACTGGGCCGGGCGATCAGATCAATACTGATCCGTTGCTTGGTCCTTTGCAGGACAACGGTGGTCCAACGTTTACACACGCGCTGTTGCCGGGCAGCCCGGCAATTGATGCAGGCGATCCGAGCTTTACTCCGCCACCGTCTCACGATCAGCGCGGCCCTTGTTTCGATCGCGTATTCAATGGTCGCATTGACATCGGCTCATTCGAGGTGCAACCGCAGCCGCGGTGCCCGACTCCGAGACCGCGCCCCACTCCTCCGCCACGTCCAACTCCGCGCTAAGCGAAAAAGCAAGCAGCTAAAGCGTTTGTTTCAGCGCGACTTAGCCGAGTGAGCCTTGTGAGGATTTGTTCCGTTGTGTTCTGCTTTTTTTCGCATCTGCTGAAATTGTTCTTCGAGTTTCTCGAGCTCTTCGTCGGAGAGATCCTCAAGATCGACAAGCTGGTTTCGCGCGCCTTTCAGCGCGCGGATCATTTCGTCCAATTTGAGATGCATCGCTTTGGCGTCCCGATTTTGGGTGTTCTGAATCAAGAACACCATAAGGAAGGTGATAATGGTCGTGGCGGTGTTGATGATCAGTTGCCAAGTGTCGGAAAAATGAAAAGTGGGGCCGGTGAGAAGCCAGACGGCAATCACAAGCACAGCTCCGGCAAATGCCCAGGCGCTGCCGAGAATCATGGAGGAATGGCGCGCGAAAACGTGAAATGCATCCCGGACGACACAAAAGAAATCACGGGATCCTTCGTTTTCTTTCGATTTATCGGCTTGAGTCTTGTTCAAGGATATCATTGTAAGTTCGCACGCAGCCCGGTGATTGGGGGCATAAGATCGCGGATGAGCAGGCTGCCTCGAAACAGGACATTGATTTTTCCACTGAGTTAAGGAAAACTTGACTCCGAATTCATGCAGCTTCTCAGCGCGTTTTCACGTCCGCAAACCGTTCCCGATGCCCCGGCAACCGCGCCGCGGAAGAGCCTGTGGATTTTGGATTCGTGGCGCGATCTGGTTCTCTACGTCGGCACGCCGCTGCTGTTGCTGCCGGCTTTTGCGTTAGCGCAGGCGCGATGGAGTCCCCAGGATATTTATCTTTTCGTCGCGGCATTTGGTGCGATGGGACACCATTTGCCGGGAATGATCCGCGCGTACGGCGATCGCGCGTTGTTCGAGCGCTTCAAATGGCGTTTCATTCTTGCGCCTCTCTTTCTTCTCGCCGTCTGCACCGCGTTCTTTTGGTGGGATCTGAAAGGAATTTTGCTGGTCGTTTTCTTTTGGGGCGTCTGGCACGGATTGATGCAGACCTACGGCTTTTGCCGCATTTACGACGCGAAAACAGGAACGTTCGACGCGCTAACTCGCCGACTCGATTTCGCGATGTGCGTGATCTGGTTTGCGACGGCGGTGGCGCTTTCGCCATATCGGCTGAGCGATACGCTCGACACCTACTATATGTGTGGCGGCCCGTTTATCTCGCCATCGGTGATTCATCACGGCCAACAGCTGATCCTTTTTGCGGCCATTGCAGTCTCGATTCTTTTTCTTCTGCATTTCAGTCGGCTCTGGATCATAGGCAAGCGACCTAACCCGGTGAAAGTGGCTCTGCTCATCACGAGCATCGCGTTTTGGTGGTATTGCAATAATCTCGTCGCGAACATTCTCGTCGGCATCGCACTGTTCGAAGTCTTCCACGACGTGCAGTACCTCTCGCTGGTCTGGATCTACAATCGCAATCGCGTGGAGAAGGATAGCAACATCGGCGGATTCATGCGTTTCGTATTTCGACGGAGCGGCTCACTGATCGGACTCTACGTTGGTCTGGTTTTCGCCTATGGCTCGGTGAGTTATTTCAATGCGCATCTCGGGTTAGAGACGGTTAAACGCATCCTCACCGGTGTAGTTACAGCTTCCACGCTGCTGCATTTCTATTACGACGGATTTATTTGGAAGGTTCGCGAGCGATCCACGCGCCAGTCGCTTGGCCTTGCGGGCGGAACGGCCGACGTGTCTCTGGGCGGTATTCTTCCCAGCTGGGCATGGCACGGCTTAAAATGGGCGACGGTATTTGTCATCCCCTTAAGCGCGCTCTGGTTTTGGCAGACGCACCTCAATGTCCCGGAAGTCCAACGGCGTGCATGGCTCGTAGCAGACGTGCCGAACGGTGCGAAACAGCATTTTGATTACGCCGTGGCCTTGCAAAAGGAAGGCCAATGGGAAAAAGCGGAGGAACAATACAAGGCGGCGCTGGCCTTCAAACCGTCTGACGCCAAGTCGCACGTGAACCTCGCCGCTGTTTTGATTGCACAAGCCAAATATGACGCGGCAGTCCCGCATATGGAGGAGGCTTTGCATCTCCAGCCCGACAACGGTGAATTCCATTTCGGTTATGCCAGTTTGCTTCAGCGATTAGGACGCGAAGACGAAGCCGGACCTCAATACGAAGCGGCGACACGCCTCATGCCGGATTCACCTGAGGCGCATTACGATTATGCATTAATCCTTGGTTCAGCAGGCAAAGGAGATGATGCCGTGAGGGAATTGCAGCGGGCGGTTCAGCTCAAACCCGATTATGTCGATGCGCAGCTAAAGTTGGCCGACGCGCTATTTGCCAAAGGCGATCTTGAGGAGGCCAAAACGCATTATACCACGGCGCTCGGTATGGATCCCAAGCTGGCAGTCGCTCACAATAGCCTGGGCAGGCTTTACCTGACTCAGGGGCAAATCTCTCAGGCCATCGTTCAATTCGGTGAAGCGTTGCGCCTGAATCCCGACTACAAAGAAGCCGAGGAAAATCTGCGCATCGCCAAAGC
>JBKPLD010000085.1:0-32512 GCA_046731415.1 Verrucomicrobiota bacterium | reverse complement strand
GCGACAATCGAACGGGATTTCGATTTTTACCGCATTCATCAGTCAAAGCGAACCGATCCAGCTCCCTACGTCAGAGTCGCCGCAGAGCTGAAGTTCTAAGGGAAAATTTCGCCAAGCTTTCTCGCCAGGCCCTGGTCGCCGCGAATTTTTAGCCGGCCAGTGAGATAAGCCCATGTGCCGCCCATCTGATGGTTGGAAACGGCGACCCAATCCTTGTCCTTCGCCACGAACGTCACGTTTGGATTGTCGATTTTTCCTCTTCCCATTTTGTACTTCCCATCATCGACGTCGATCCACCATTGCCCACCTTGTGGACCGCTCAAGTCCCATTGATAACGAGCGTGAACTCCCTTCGCTTTATCCGCTTGGAAGCTACCACGCATCGAGTCGAATACGTCCTGCGGCGTAGAATCCTTGTGGTCGCTAGTGGCGGCGTTCCCCACCGCGGAATATATCGCCATCGCAAGCAGCATGATTGCTGGGACCAAATGGCGCGTGCTAAAGTGACAATCGGCTATTTCGACCTTCGTCATTTCTTCGTCATTAGTCATTCGTGCTTCGTCATTCTCACGGTTTTATTGCTCAATGCGTTTCAGAAGAAACGCTGCGCCGAGAAATGTGATTAACGCACCGGCCAACAGTACCAGCAGATCCAAAGAATAAAACCGTGCTGTCGCGTGATACATGTTTACCAGCCGAAAGGCGCGGCAAAAGTGAGTCAGCGGAAAAAGCTCGGAAATATACTGGATCGCTTTAGGCAGCTGACCCAGTGGCGCGAACGCCCCTGAGAGCACAAATACTGGCAGCAGAAAGAAAACGGAAAATTGGATGGCTTGGGTTTGTGTGCGGGAAAACGCCGAGATCAACAGGCCGAGGCCAAGCGAGCACAGCAGGAAAAGGAGGCAAACCACGGCGAGAGCAGGCAGTTGATAAAAAGTCACACCAAAATGCCAGCTGCTCACCAGCATGATCACCAGTACCAGGAACGCGGATACCACAAGATAAGGCAACATCTTGCCGATCACGATCTCCTGGCGCCGCAGCGACGTCACCATGAGCTGGTACAGCGTGCCTGATTCTCGTTCCCGCGCTATCGTGCAAGCCATCAGCGTGACTGTCAGCAGCTGCAAAATCAGCCCAATAATGCCCGGAACAACGTAGTCGATAACGCGCAATTTCGGGTTGTATAATAGTTTGCGATTCACCGACCACATTTCCATCATGGAAACGAAACGTTTGCGGATTTGCACTGGAAGCTGCTTGCCCAGTTCAAAAACTTCTTCCGGCAGCGTCTCGATCATCCGGTCGCGTTGTTTCAGCTGAAAGTCGCCCAGACTCTGTCGAACGCTGCCTTCTACAGCATCAGCCGTGTTGATGTCGCTGCCATCGAGATAGAGCAGCAGCGGTTTCGGGTCGCCATTTTCCAGGCTTTGATTCCAGTCCGCAGGAATGACCAATGCCGCCTGCACGCCTTCACCCAGTAAATCAGACTCGTTCTTCGGATCCGGAGACCCCTCCCGCCACTGAAATGTTTTGTTCTTCAAAATGATATCGACGAATTCCTGTGCACGTGGGCTCTTATCGCGATCGATAAGCAGGGCTTTCACGCCGGTTACTTCGCTCGTTTCGAAGGCATGGCCGAAAAGCAACGTGAATAGCGGCGGCAAAGTAAGCACCAACAGCAGCACCCGGCGATCGCGCAGAATGTGCAAAAATTCTTTGTAAGCGACACTGGCAGTCGCCTCGAATGATAACCATTTCATGAAGTCGATCTTTCCAAAATGCCGCTGTAGCCCTGGGAATAAGCAGTGAAAACATCCTCCATATCAGGTTCTACCCAGCGTTCGCCTAACAAGTGGAGATCTGGGAATGGCCAACGTTCGCGCCATTTGGCCATCAATTGTTCGGGTTGCGCGGTGTAAAGGCGCAAACTCCCGCTGCGTAACGAGACACCAAGCAGTTCGGGAACATCCCTGAGTCGGACTAGCGCAGGCATGAGCGGGTCGACGTCGATCTCGAGCAGCCGGGTGCGAAAGCTCGACTTCAAAGCGCGCGGTGAAGCCTTTGCAAGAAGTCGTCCGTCCTCGATAAAGCCGAGGTCCGTGCAGCGGTCGGCCTCGTCCATGTAGTGCGTGGTAACGAAGATCGTTTTGCCTTCGTTGCTAAGATCGTAAAGCAAGTCCCAGATTTGCTGCCGGTGCACCGGATCCAAACCGGCGGTCGGCTCGTCAAAGAATAGCAGCGGCGGATTGTGAACCAGAGCGCAGCCGATGGCCAGCAACTGCCGCATCCCTCCAGATAAGCTTTGTGCGGCGGTATTACGTTTTTCCTGCAAATCGACCACATGTAACAGGCGGTCGATTCGCTGCTCTAATTTCGTGCCGGGCACGCCATAGGCGCCTCCAAAAAAGCGGAAATTCTCCAGGACTGTCAGATCACGGTACAAACTGAACCGCTGCGGAACGTATCCAAACTTGGTGCGCACAAAATGCCGGTTTTTCCAAACATCTGCGCCCTCGATGGTGGCCCGGCCAGATGTGGGGTGGGTCAGACCGCACAACACTCGCATCGTCGTGGTCTTGCCAGCGCCATTAGGGCCCAGAAATCCAAAAATCGTTCCCGCCTCGATTTGAAGGGAAAGGTCCTTTACAGCGTGGACGTCACCGAAACTCTTGCTCAGACGATCGAGCACGATCACCGGTTCGCTCATGCTGAAACTCTATTGCGATGATCCAAAAAATTTGCAACCATCTGGCATTCGCCGTCAAATATGTTCGTCATGAAAACTGAGATGCTAAATCGACAGAGATACTTCGTTGGGCAGATGAGCGGTCTCTTACTCTTAATATCGGTTTTGCGTCTGGGAATGATGACCGCACGCGCCGACGCTCTCTCAGAGCTCGCCTCGTTTTCGATTTTTGACAAGGTTGATCTTGCACAGCTCGCGAAAAGTGATGTGAAGACGGCGCACGGACCGCCGATGAGTAATCCGCGATTTCTTGCCGTCCAAAGCTGCTACGTCGCGACGGGGTCATCGCCTGCCCAGCAAATCCAGGCGCTGCGTCAATGGGACGCCACGAGGCATCGCGAGCTGAAGGTTTTTCTACACTCTGATCTTCCTTCCAACCCCGGCCCGGCTAACTTTGAAAAATTGAGAAACGCGCCCAACAACGCGTCGGTGCGTTCATTCGTTGAGGCCACTCAAAAGCTCGGATCCGGTCTTCAAATTAGCAAAGAGGAGGCAAAGAAATTTTCTGCGGGCGCCGGAGGCGGCGGTGGCACGGTACCTGGTCCAGTAGCGGCATTCTGGTCAGATGTGTTGACTGCGCGGACCAAAAGTTTCGTGTCCGGCGGAATGTCCGCACAACCGCCGTACGATCATGCTGGACCATCCATTCGGGCGAGCGACGAAGTAAACGGATTATTGCGCGAGCAGGGCAAAATCCGTAGTCAGTTTTCCGGATTGCTTGGAGCTACAGGAATCGGGCGCGGCGCCGGCTCGCTCAAACCGGAATTGTATTGGGAGCTTCTCGATGCGGATGATCAGGGTGTAGTGACGCTGGGCGCGTCCTATAACCGAAGCGGAGCGGGCGGCACCTATCAGGCCGCGGATGTTCTTTATTATGCCAGCGGCGGCTATTACGTTGCCCTCACCCTGTATCAGCTGTGGCCTGTGACGGTGGACGGGAAATCTTCCACGCTTGTCTGGCGCGGTGACATGATTTCCGCCGCGTCCCTGGGAAGCTTGCACGGCGTGGAGCGGCTCGGGTCGGAGTCCGTGATGATGAAAAACATAACCAAGGCTGTCACACTCTTTCGCCGCGATACCAGTGGAGGTCGTTGATCCGTGAAACGCATGTTACGTCGAATCTTCGCCGCTGGGTGCGTTGCGTCGTCGCTGTTCCTCGCGACGCGAATTCTCGCTGAAGAAGACACCAATAGCTGGTTCCAATCGCTGGGTCACATCCCCTTCGAATACGATGCCGAAGACGCCTACGTCGGCGGCGGGGACGTCAAACGGGGCCCTAACAAGAAGGTGAACGATTTTGATGAAAACGATTCGATCGTGCATTTGGTATTCACTCCGAGGACCAAGCTCGGCGTTCTGCGGCTTGGCGCAGAGTGGGAACGATTCTCCTTTGGCCTTCCCGACCATGCGGCACTTCCGGACACGCTGCAGTCCGTCAGCATGATCATGGGGCTGGATATGCAGTTTTCCGATTCAATCATCATCAGGGCCGAGGGACAGCCTGGCGTCTACGACGCTGAATTCGATAATTTAGGATGGGACAATTTCAATTTACCGTTCCTCATCGGGGGCACTTACATTTATAGTCCCAATTTGCAGCTCGTCCTTGGCGTGAGTGTCGATATCGAGCGAAAATATCCGGTTCTCCCGGCAGCCGGGCTTCGCTGGAAAATCGCGCCGCAGTGGCTGCTTGATGCCGTGCTGCCAACTCCGCGTCTACAGTATGAAATAAACAAAGACATATCTCTGTACGCAGGCGCGACAGTCAAGCAAACCAGCTACCGCGTAGATGACGATTTTGGGAACGCAAATGGAATTCCGAGGCTCAACCACGCGATTCTGACGTACAGCGAGGTGCGGACCGGCGGAGGCTTCGATTGGAAAATTTCGCCGGTCGTGACGTTCACTGGAGAAGTCGGCTATCAGCCGTATAGAAATTTCGACTTTTATCGCGCGGAGGTGCGCTACCACCAGGACGGCGGCGCGCCCTACGGGATGATTTCATTGCACGGCGCGTTTTAGCTGGCAGGGCGCGACCGCCGGGCGCGCCTAACGCAAAGTCCGATCGAGCGCGCCGATTTTGCGCGTTTCCGGCCACCGCCACGCGACACCGCACACGACCAGGATGGTTCCAATGCCCCCGGCAACGACAGAAATCACTGGGCCAAACAGCGCAGCCGTCAGCCCGGATTCCAGTGCACCGAATTCGTTCGATGTGCCGATAAAAATATTGTTCACCGACGAGACCCGTCCGCGCATTTTATCTGGTGTGACCAGCTGCACGATGGAACCACGAATGATCACGCTCACGCTATCGAAGGCGCCTATAAGGAGTAATAGCCCGAGCGATAACCAGAATATTTTCGACAAGCCAAACAGGATAGTCGCAATTCCAAATCCGGAGACACACCAGAGCAATGCTTTGCCAGCCTGCTTCATTGGCGGCAGATGCGCTACCACCAATGCCATCGCAAACGCACCGATTGCTGGAGTTGCCCGTAACCAACCAAGGCCGACTGGCCCGCAATGCAGAATCTGATCGGCGAAAATCGGCATCAGCGCGGTCGCGCCTCCTAACAAGACCGCGAACAGATCCAGAGTAATCGTCGCCAGAATCACTTTTCTGCGAAACACAAAGCGAAGACCGGCCATGAGACTCTTCCATGTGCTTGCCTCGCTTTGGTCGCGCCGCTGTTTGCTGCGTCGAATCGGAAGGACCAGAAGGAAAAAGCAAAAAGCGCACAGCGCATCCAGCAGATAAACAAACGAGAACCCAATGTAGGCGACCAGCAATCCGCTGAGTGCAGGGCCCACAACCGATCCAATTTGAAAAACGCTGTTATTCCATGTCACCGCGTTGGCAAAAGCATCGCGAGAAATCAGCGTAGGAAAAAACGAACTGCGCGCCGCCCAACTGAAAGTGCGCGACAGTGCGCCGACAAACAGAAGAAGATAAATCAAAGGAATCGAGGCGTCCTCGAAATGGAAGATTGGATGATGCCGTTCGAAAATCGCGGCGATGCCCGCCAGGATGTGATTGCTTTCGCGCAACGGCGCGATCGCGGGAATAGCGAGATGTTTCCACGAAACCAGAGCCAGTGCCAGCGACGTGAATGCGCTAAAGATTTGCGAGACAAGAATGATGCGCTTTCGACTGAACCGATCCGCCAAATGGCCGGCGGGCAGCGACAATGTGACCACCGGCACGGCGATAACAAGGCCCACCAATCCAAGCGCTGTCGCTGAATGAGTTCGCGCATAGACTTCCCATTCCACGGCGACGGCCAGCATGAGACGACCAGTGATCGAAAGTAGATTGCCGGCTGTGAACAAGCTGAATTCCCCAAAGCGGAATGCCGCATAAGGGTCATGCGCTCGTCGCCCCAAGTCGACTGGCGTCGAAACCGCGGGGCGCTCTCCCTCAGGCGATTGATAGGAACTTGAATCGACTCGTTGCGGCATGGTCAAGCCCAGCTACTTGCTGAGAACAACGCGTTACTCTTCGATTCCCGTCCGATTCAAGTAGCTGGGCGCACGAAATTGTAGGTTGACCAGACGCCGCCGCAACCCGTTCGAGTCTGAGAGGCGAAGACGCGGCCGAATTCCCGACCTGACCTCAGGTATGGCGACTGGAAGCTGCTGCGATTTTGGGATCCGTTCCCTGGCGGTCCGTGGTTGGAAAAAAATGTCGCTGCTGTTGCGCCGACGAAAATCCATCGGTAGCAACTGGCGCGAGACCGCGCGCGACGAAATCTTCCACCGCATCCCGGATGGCGGGGTCGATCGAGGAGGTAGCAAGATAACTGAGTTCGTTTTCCGCTTTTGCATTGCTGGAAAAGTGCGGACCGCGCGACATTTGCACGGCTTCGCGTGTCACAAACGGAGTCCAGTCGGGCAAAAGCTTGGCGGCAGTTTCGCTTGCGCAAGCCGTGAGAAAGCTGAGCCAATGAGGCGCATAAAAACGTGGCGTGCGGTAGCGCGCGTAGGGTTCGACACGTTTGAGAAAATCGCGCAGCCACAGGTTGACCCCGCCTAACAAGTAACGTTCACCGGTTCGGCCCCGCACCATTGATAGAAGATGACCGAACGCGCAGTGTCGTACATCGACGAAGTTAAGTCCGGTCCGGGCAAGCAACGGAATCCATCCGTTTAGAAATGCGACTACGATCATTCCAGTCGGCGTCGGTCTAAGATCGCGTGGACCAATGGGCGCGGTGGGCAGCGTGGTCACGATGGGCCAGCCCGCGTCCGTCCG
This sequence comes from Verrucomicrobiota bacterium, assembly GCA_046731415.1. Taxonomy (GTDB): domain Bacteria; phylum Verrucomicrobiota; class Verrucomicrobiia; order Chthoniobacterales; family UBA10450; genus Udaeobacter. The sequence continues at coordinate 25,508 of JBKPLD010000085.1, read as the reverse complement.
CTTTTTCACTTCGAGATAACTCAAAAACTTGGAACGTTTGTAGGGACCTTTGAATTGCGAGGGCGAAGCAAGACGCTCTTCGCCCGCCAGGCGCTCCAGCGTTCCTAGTTCGAGAATTCCGGTCGTGCTAGTACATACGATTTTCTCTGCCCCGCCGCGCCTCGCTGCCTCCAAAAGATTGGTGGTGCCCTGCACGTTGTTAGCAAAGATCTCGCGCGGATCGCGTGCCCAGAACCGATAGTCCCCCGCGACGTGAAAGACGTATCGGCAGTCTTTCATTGGCACGTCAATGGTATCGCGACGGAGCAGATCGCCCTCCACCCACTCGATCGAACTATCGTCGCGACCTTTTGACGATCTCGTCAACGCTCGAACGTTGGCGCCCGCCTGAACCAACAACGAAGCCACGTGGCTGCCGATAAAACCGGATGCTCCTGTTATGAAAACCTGTTGCCCGACGAAAAAATGATGGAGATCGTGAGGGATCATGCGGAGTGAATGATGGCTGGAACCAATTCCTTTCGAGCATGGATGACATCCGCGGGAAAATCGATCTCGATCCACCGGAGCCCGGTCACATCTTCGTATCTGAATCTACCGGCAAGCACCATTGTTCTTAAAACATCATCATAGGAATCCGCGCAACTGGCGCCACGGCTTCGCGCCTGTGTCTCCTGTATCAGGACCGGAAAATCCGCTGGAGCGATCTTGAAAAAACCGATTGACTCCCCCACGAAATCGGCGTCGCCGCTCCATTGCTTGCGAAAGTCAATCGGTCGCCCGTTTTTTACGGGCACGAGCATTGGATCATCGTCGTCGGTGGAGAAATTACGATCCAGCAATAGCGCGGTGCCGTGCGCTGATCCAATTAGGCGATTGAGCATTTCGGTCGGATAAAATACATCGGCGTCCATCAGCAAAAGAGGCTCGGAACTGTCTTCAATTTCCGGAAGAGAGACTTTGAGGCTGAGCAAACTACCTTCCTGAAAGCGTGGATTTATGATCTCGCGTACTGCAAGGTCATACTGAGAACGAATGCCGGGAAGCAGTGCTGCAATCTGCTCGCGAAGATACCCGGTCACCAGCACCAGTTCGCGCACGCCGGCCTCGCCCAATCGTAACGCGTGCCACTCCAGTAACGTTCGACCTCCGAATTCAAGAAGGATCTTCGGCGAGTCTGATTGCAATCGAGTTCCGCGTCCTGCCGCATAGATAATGGCCTTCATGCCGGCGCCTCAACTTCTCGCGCGACGCGCCGTGCGAAACCGCGCAGCAGCGGTTCCTCGGCATAGAGGAGCCCGCCGCCGATTAGTACGAACGTCAGTTCGCGTGCACGGCGAATGATGGCGTATGGAACTCCAAGCGCCGATGGCAAACCGAAAAGATAAAACAGAAAAATAACGCCGCTTTCCTGCACGCCGAGAGCAGCGGGGGCAAAAATTCCGAGGGCCTTGACCACGCTGATGAACGCCTCGAAGGCCAATGCTTGACTCCAATCCAAGGGCATCTCAAGCAAGTGCGAGACGAGCAAAATTTCCAGCGAATCGGCCATCCAGCCCGCGAGATAAAAAGTTACGCAAGAAAGGAAGCGCCCCCGATCATTGCGATAGAAATCGAAAATTCTCCGATCTAGTTGGCGCAAACTTTCAGCTCGCGACGTAAGCGCCCGAATGCGCAACCGCAATCGCGCACTCAACGCCAGAAGTGTAGTGAACATTCCCCGATGCTGCAGCCAGAAGAGCATCGCAATGAGTGCGGTGGCCGCTCCGGTGATTACGAACATGCTGGCGCGAGCGGATGAATTGGCGGGCAGAATTGAAGAGCCCGCCACCGCTCCAAACGCAATAAAAATCACTTCAGCTAAAACTTGCGCCGTCTTTCCGATAATAACGCTCGATGCTCCGTCGACGACTGGCAGACCGCGTTTATGCAGCAAATAGACTTTCACCGCTTCGCCACCGACATAAGCGGTAGGAACAACAGTGTTGACCGATTCTCCAGCCCACCGAATGCGGAATAGCGTTCCAAAACTGATCGCTTTCGGAAGCATGCGTCCAAAGGACAGACGCCAACCAACCGTATCCAGAAGATAAACGAGGGCGAAAGGGAGTAGAATAAGAGGAGCCGACCAGCCGAGCATGGTGAAGGCGCGCGAGATTGTATCCGCTCCGGTTCGGTGTACGAACCACGCAAACAGCGCCAGGCCCGCTCCGGCAATAGCAAATTTTAGCGCCAGTTTCACGCAGATTTTCGCCAGACCGCGGGCACGTGTCTGGAGTGTTGCGACTGCGAGTAAATCGCCACGATCCAGAAAAAATGGACCCCTATCCCGGCCATCCAGAGAAAGAGATCGAGTTTGCCGATAATAGCCAGTAGCAGGACCAGCAACGAGAAGTCGCGATTGGTCGTCACTTCAATCAATTTTTCTAGGCGGGAAGATTTGTCACGGCCCTTGCGCTGCATGAGGCGCACAATCACGACGAATGAGATAATTGTACCAAGCACGGCGCTGATCGCCAGAACGAGCGATGCCGTCCCCGCCAGGCCGAAACCGATGCCGGCAAAAACCGCAATGTGCACGAACTGGTCGCCCGCCAGGTCAATCCATTTGCCCAGGGGCGATTCTTTATAGAGAACGCGCGCAAGATCACCATCTACGCAATCGATGATGGCGGAAAGCTGCAGGAGAAGCGCGCCAGAGATGAAGTGTCCGCCTGCGAAAAGCCACCCTGAGAAAATGCCAATGAGCGTCGATACAACCGAAACCTGGTTGGGCGAAAACGGAGTGCGGATAAGGATTTTCGACAGGTAACGGCCGAGCGGGCGATTGAAAAAGCGATCAACGATTCCATCTGCGCCGCTGGTGAGCGATGCCCACAGACGGCACTCCGCCTCGTGTGCCGAAGCCGGGCCAGTCACCAGTGCCGCGACTTTTCCGGCGCTCACCGGCACGGCCTCACCTGGCATCATTGCAACCGGCAGACGAGTGCCATCACCGGAAAACAGCTGCCCTCCACGTTCGATTACTTGCTGAAGATCAGCGGCCTCGACGAGCACACCTCCGTTAATGAGGAGTGCGGGTTCGTCGAGTTTCGGTATTGCTGAAGCAAGTGTCACATCGATGCCAAGGGCGCGGGTGCGCGGAACGAACGGCGCGGTTTTCGCGACGAGCCAGACCGGCGCGCAATTCGCGCGATGGGCGATCACGATAATGCGATCGAGCAGACTCAGTCCCGCGATCTGCACGCCGCTCGTTTCAGCGACGCAGTCGAGGATGGCGGGGACTTTTCTCACGGCATCTTGCTCTTACCGAAGACGGCCCGAAGTCCGAAGTAGGCGACCGCATCTTTCATGTTTGAGATAAAGCGCATGAAAGGGTTCATCTCGCCGGCCGTGACATACTGCATCGATACAACGTAACGCGACTCGCCCTTCTTTAGTGGTGAAACGGCGTGATAAACTTTGTCCCCATTGAAAATCACAAGCATCCCGGGCTTGATCTGAAGTTCGAGTTTTACCACATCGTGCTCTGGATCGCGCGTATGTAAGTGGCAAAGCAAGCGCGAACTGGATTCATCTTTCAAACCAGCCAGAACGGTCCAGCGCCGATCTTTGTAATATGAGGTGTCGTAATGCCAGCCCATGTGATCGCCTTCTTCGGTGTAGGCGTAAAGAGCGCACCGGTGTGAGTCGTTGGGCGGACATTCGTTCATCTCGGCACCGGCAACCCTGCGAAGGAAACCGAGCAACAGGGCGCTATGATAGAAATCGGTGATAGAAGGCGCCAGTGCATTCACGGTCCCGTAGGCAGCGCTGCCGCCCTTCTTATGTCCGGGAAGATAATTGCGATGAACGTACGGCTTGAGGGTTTCCAAATCCGCCTGCCATCGTCCCAGCACTTCCCGGGGCAGGAATTCGTCCACGATCACGAACTCGTCCTGCTCGAAATACTTTCGTCGGAGATCCGCTTCGTCCACTTGCTTCAACGAATCAGAAATCAATTCGTCGATCGTCGCAGTCGCAGTGGTGAGCATGGATTAAACACGAGCTTGCAAGGACGCCTCGGCGAGAAAACGGAAGCAAGGCGGGCAACTAATTACTGGTATTAAGATGCGAGAAAGTCAATGATTCCTATCCTACACTGCTGTGCATAATGACGTCCTCGACAACTCGCGAACTTAGTAAGACGCAGCAATTCAAGCGGCTTCTGCATTCGGGGCGTCTTGAGTTTTTGATGGAAGCTCATAATGCATTGAGCGCCCGCATCGTGGAGGAAGCCGGGTTTAGCGGAATCTGGGCCAGCGGGCTTTCCATCTCTGCGACCCTCGGCCTGCGCGACAATAATGAAGCGAGCTGGACCCAAGTACTGGAAATCGTCGAATTCATGAGCGACGCCACTCGCATTCCAATCCTGCTCGACGGTGATACCGGCTACGGAAATTTCAACAACATACGACGGCTCGTGAAAAAACTGGAGCAGCGCGAAGTCGCAGCGGTCTGTATCGAAGACAAACTTTTCCCCAAGACCAATTCGTTTATCGGGAGCGAGCGTCAGCCGCTCGCCTCGATCGACGAATTCACGGGGAAGATTAAGGCGGTCAAGGACGCGCAAACCGATTCCGACTTTTGTCTGGTCGCGCGGCTCGAGGGATTCATCGCGGGTTGGGGGATCGATGAGATGCTCCTTCGCGCGGAGGCCTATCATCTCGCGGGGGCGGATGCGCTCCTCATTCACAGCAAGAAGGTAACGCCCGATCAGGTGCTGACGTTTGCCGAAGCGTGGGCGAACAAGTGTCCTCTCATTATCGTTCCCACCACCTATTACAGTACGCCGGTCGAAGTCTTTGAGCAGGCGGGCATCGCAGTTGTGATCTGGGCGAATCAAAATGTCCGCAGCTCAATTACCGCCATGCAGGCAACAACCCGCCGTATTTTTAGTGAACGTTCGATCCAAAACGTCGAAGACGGAATTGTTCCCGTGAAAGAAGTTTTTCGGCTTCAGAATGCGGAGGAACTCCTGGCTGCCGAGGAACGTTATTTGCCAAAAAGGCAGGTCCCTCCACACGCGATTATTCTGGCTGCGAGTCGCGGCAAGGAGCTGGGGGAAGTCACGGCGAGCATCCCCAAAGCAATGGTGCCCGTCAGTGGGACGCCATTGCTCCACAAACTCGTTACCCAGTTTCGCGCTGCGGGCGTCCGTGCAATCACAGTGGTGCGAGGCTATGCGGCCGAAAAGGTGCACGCACCGGATGTTGAATTTGTAGAGAACGAGGATTTCGAAGGCGTGGGCGAATTGCCTTCACTGAATAAGGCGCGCGAGTGGATCGAGGGCGATACGATTATTTCCTTTGGAGATATTCTTTTTCGCCAGCACATTCTGAACAGTCTGCTCGCAGAGGAACACGACATCGTTGTCGCGGTGGATGCAATGTGGGAGCGGCGACGCAAGCGCGAGATGAATGGTTACGTCGACTATATCACTGCGACGCGGCCTTACTCGCTGCGTTATGACGAAAAGGATGCGTTCCTGACGAGGATGGCGCCGGAGCTTTCGGCCGAAAACATTCATGGCGAATGGATCGGCCTGATCAAAACATCAGCTCGTGGTTCCGCGGCGATACGCGGCGCATTGGATTTGTTGTCCAAGTATGCGGATTTTCGTCGATTGCGCTTTGACGATCTTTTCAATTATCTGGTCAGTCAGCAACAGCCGGTCCAGGTTCTCTACATTACGGGACAATGGTTGGACGTCGACGACCTCGAGGATCTCGCACGAGCCCAGGCATTCTAATTTCAGCGAGGGCGGGCGTCTTGAAATCATGATAAGCGCTTCCTCGTTCATCGATCACCTGCATGGGCTTGGTTATTCGCAATATGCCGGAGTGCCTTGCTCTTTTTTGACCTCGTTGATCAACTACGTGATCAGTGACCCAGCGTTGGATTACGTAGGTGCGACAAACGAAGGCGAGGCAGTCGGAATCACATTCGGAGCGTTTCTCGCCGGGCGGAAAACGGTGACCATGTGTCAGAATTCCGGCCTTGGTAACATGGTCAATCCGCTCACCTCGCTGAACTACCCTTTTCGCGTTCCAACGTTGCTTATCGTTACCTGGCGTGGGCAACCCGAAGTAAAAGACGAGCCACAACATGAACAAATGGGAAGGATAACGCACCGTCTGCTGGAGACTCTGGAGATACCGTGGCTGCCTTTTCCCGTCAGCGAAGGGGAAATAACGAAAACGATGGCGCAGGCGGAGGCGAGCATGGAGCAACGAAAGCGGCCATTCGCATTGGTTGTGCAAAAAGGATCGGTAGCATCCCACCCTTTGTCGGGTCGCCGCGAGCCAGAGTTGGCCAAAACCGATTTGCGACAAAACCTCCACGGAAATGAGCGACTCACCCGAACGGCCGCAATCGAGCTCATCCTCGCCGCTCTCGTCGGTGACGAAGCGATCATTGCTACGACTGGCAAGACGGGCCGCGAGCTCTTCACGATCTCGGATCGCGCCAACCACCTCTACGTTGTTGGCGGAATGGGCATGGCATCAGCGATTGGTTTCGGTGTGGCACGCGCCCTCCCGAAGCAACCAGTCGTCGTCATTGACGGAGATGGCGCTGCCTTGATGAAGCTCGGCGTGCTCGCCACGATTGGCTTTTATCGGCCGCCGAACCTCCTTCACATTATTCTCGATAACGAAGCGCACGATTCAACAGGAGGTCAACAGACCGCATCAGGGGTCGTCCGCTTCGCCTCACTCGCCGCCGCGGCTAATTACCATTCGGCCATTACAGCGGATCGCCCGGAGGAGATTCGCGAGGCTGTTCGTCTGCTACGTCATCGCCCCGGCCCTTCCCTCTTGCACGTGCCGATTAAGCCTGGTTCGCCGGAGAAGCTCGGACGTCCGACCGTACAACCGCACGAGGTAAAAGAACGTTTTTCAGAATTCTTGAGATCGAAGGCCAAATGAAAAATCCACTTCTTTTCACGCCGGGACCACTCACCACGAGCGTGACTGTGAAAGCTGCGATGCAACGCGATATTGGTTCGCGCGACACTGACTTCATCAAACTGGTGGCAGACATTCGCTCCGAATTGCTTCGCATCGCCCATGTCTCGCGCGAACAGGGTTACGAAGTCGTGCTCATGCAGGGAAGCGGGACATACGGGCTCGAATCGGTCATTTCATCAGTGATACCGCGAGAAGGGAGATTTTTGGTGCTGGCAAACGGTGCTTACGGCGAACGCATGGCTAAAATCGCGGAGCGATTAGGAATCTCCACCAGGCTGGCACGCTGGCCGGAGAACGAATCGCCGGCCCCGTCGGAGGTGCAACGCCTGATCGAGGAAGACCCGGCCGTCACCCATGTGGCAACTGTGCATTGCGAAACTACCACCGGCATTTTGAATCCGATCGACGAGATCGCGCGAATCGTAAAAGCGGGCGAGCGCGAATTCATTCTCGACGCGATGAGCAGCTTCGGCGGTGTGCCTCTCGATTTGAGCAAATTGGAAATCGATTATCTAATTTCTTCCCCTAACAAATGCCTCGAAAGCGTTCCTGGCTTTTCCTTCGTGCTGGCACGACGCGAAGCCCTCGTTGCGACCAAAGGCCGCGCGCGAAGCGTCAGTCTCGATCTGCTCGCGCAATGGGAAGGTCTTGAAGGAAATGGCCAATTCCGCTTCACGCCGCCCACGCAGGCACTCCTTGCCTTCGCCAGAGCGCTCGAAGAATTACGCGACGAAGGTGGCGTCGCCAGTCGCGCCGCCCGCTACCGCGCCAATCACGAGACTCTGCGAACGGGGATGCGCCCGCTTGGTTTCACCGAATACTTGCCCGCACAGCGCCAGAGCAACATCATCACAGCGTTCCGTTATCCGGATAATCCAAACTTCCGATTCGAGGATTTTTATCGGCGTCTCCGTGCACGCGGCTTCGTCATCTATCCCGGCAAGGTGAGCCAGGCCGACTGTTTTCGGATCGGAACTATCGGCCACATCGACGGGGAAGATGTGAACAATCTTGTCACCGCGATCGGCGAAGTGCTTGGCGAGATCGGCTGCTGAGCTCTCAGGCATGCCGACGGTGATTCAGTCGAACTCACGCACGAGATAGTCCATTCAGCGACAGAACCTGTTGTAGGACTGCCCGGCCCCGATGATAAGAATTTGCACAAATCCTGCCGATTTTTCTTCCATTCCCCAAAATAAATGCAGTAAAGTCGGCGACCTCAGGAAAAAATGGATAACATCATCGAGGCGAGAGAACTGCAAATCGAGCGCAAGCATTTCTACGTGGAGCTGCGGGAAAACGAGCGTGGGAGATTCTTGCGCATCACCGAAGAAGCTCACGGCCGCCGCAACAGCATCATCGTGCCGAGTACCGGTGTCGATGACTTTACGGCGACAATTGCTGAAGTTCTGACAAACAACGAAGGCGCGCCCGCTTAAACGGCTGGATTGTTTGGTTCGGATTTGTTGGCAGCCACGTCGGCTGCAATCGTTTCTGACCTGTTAACGCTAGGACTTTTTGAGTTTTCAGGATCGTTGACAGGGCGACACCCGAAACTACTTTGGCCCGTTCGTCGCTTGTCGATTTTTTCGCATCCATAGATATGGCCAAAAGACGCAAATCATCGGTTCAAAAATCATTTCGGCGCGTATCAAAGAGACCGAACCCGCCGGCACGTAGCCGCGCTCGTGTGAAGAAAGCAAAAAAATCGCGTTACGTTTATTACTTCGGTGACGGGCACGCGGATGGCTCAGGCGGGATGAAGGCGTTACTGGGCGGCAAAGGCGCGAATCTCCACGAAATGACGCGGATCGGTCTGCCAGTACCACCAGGGTTTACCATCACGACCGAAGTATGCACGCACTTTTATGCTCATAACCGGAGTTACCCGCGAGAACTGCAGGCGGAGGTCGCAGCCGCCCTGGCAAAAGTCGAGAATTCAGTTGGAAAAAAATTCGGCGACAAAGACCGGCCGTTGCTCGTGTCCGTGCGATCGGGGGCGCGGGATTCCATGCCCGGGATGATGGACACCATTCTGAACCTCGGGATGAATGACGAGGTCGTCGAGATTGTCGCGAAAAAGACAGACAACGGGCGTTTTGCCTGGGATTCGTACCGGCGTTTCCTGCAAATGTACGGCGACGTCGTCATGGGAGTTCAGAAACGCCCGGGTGAAGATCACGAACCATTTGAAACGGTCATCGAACACCTGAAGGACGAACGGTACGGCAAGCATGACTTCCCCGATGTCCGATTGACTGTCGCTGATCTGAAAGAGCTGGTGCAACGATTCAAAGCATTGATCAAAGAACGGACCGGCAAATCATTTCCGCAAGATCCACAGGCGCAGCTTTGGGGCGCAATTGGAGCGGTTTTTGGATCGTGGATGAACGATCGCGCGATCGTTTATCGTCGGAAATACAGTATCCCTCGCGAATGGGGAACAGCCGTGAATGTACAAACCATGGTTTTCGGGAACATGGGCGAAACGAGCGCAACCGGGGTCGCGTTTACGCGGGATCCAGCGACCGGCGAAAAAGTCTTTTACGGCGAGTACTTGATCAATGCTCAGGGCGAAGACGTGGTCGCAGGCGTCCGCACTCCCCATCCGATTGCCGATCTTGCAAGAGAAATGCCGGCAGCTCACAAAGAGCTGATGAAAGTTCGCGCAATCCTTGAGCGTCATTTCAAGGATATGCAGGACCTCGAGTTCACAGTTGAGGAAAATCGCCTCTACATACTGCAAACTCGCAACGGCAAGCGCACCGGTCACGCCGCCGTCCGCATCGCGGTGGATATGGTCGATGAAAAATTAATCACAAGAAAAGACGCAGTGCGCCGCATCCCGGCAGATTCGCTGGCCCATCTTTTGGCGCCGATCTTCGACCGGCAATCTGCGAAAGAAGCGAAAAAGATCGGCACCGGTTTGGCTGCTGGCCCGGGCGCGGCTTGCGGGCGGGTTGTTTTTAGTGCGGAAGAAGCCGTCATGCGCTCGGAGAAAGGTGAGAAAGTCGTGCTTGCGCGCATTGAAACTTCGCCGGAAGACCTGCGCGGCATGATCGCTGCGGAAGGCATCCTAACATCGCGCGGAGGCGTTTCCTCACATGCGGCGCTCGTTGCGCGGCAAATGGGAAAGGTGTGTGTGTGCGGCGCGACCGGAATCCAAATCGATTACCAGAAACGGACCCTCAGCGCGAACGGCACGACCCTGAATCGAGGCGATTATATCTCAATCGATGGGACTGCGGGGGAAGTCTTTGCTGGCGAGGTCGCGACTGCGCCGTCGGAAATTGTTCAGGTGTTGGTCGAGCGCTCCCTCGATCCAAAGAAGAGCATCACTTATCAGGAGTACGCAAAATTGATGAATTGGACGGATGAATTCCGCAAGCTTGGTGTGCGCACGAATGCGGATACGCCCGAGCAAGTGACAAACGCAGTCGCATTCGGCGCGGAAGGGATCGGGCTTTGCCGTACGGAGCATATGTTTTTCGAAGGCAATCGAATTGATGCGATGCGGGAGATGATTCTCGCCGGCACAAAAGAGGAGCGGGCTCGTGCTCTGGCAAAACTACTTCCTTACCAGCGTAACGATTTCATTGGAATCTTCACCGCGCTAAAAGGTTTGCCAGCTACCATTCGTTTTCTCGATCCGCCCCTCCATGAATTTTTGCCGAATGATCACGCGCAGCAAAACGAACTTGCAAACAAACTCGGTGTAGCGGTTGAACAAATCGCGCGTCGCGTGCATGAGCTGCACGAATTTAATCCGATGCTCGGTCACCGCGGCTGCCGGCTCGGCATCGTTTATCCCGAAATTTCCGAAATGCAGGCACGCGCAATCTTTGAAGCCGCTGCCGACGTGCAGGCCAAAGGTATCAAGGTCCACCCCGAAATCATGATTCCTCTGGTGGGATTTCCGCGCGAGCTAAAGCTTCAAATCGACATTGTTCGTCGTGTCGCCGCTGAAGTAGCAAAGGAAAAAAATAAGAAATTCAATTATTTGGTCGGGACGATGATCGAAATCCCGCGCGCCGCATTAGTGGCCGATCAGATCGCGCGTGACGCTGAGTTCTTTAGCTTCGGCACAAACGACCTCACGCAGACGACGCTGGGAATGAGCCGTGATGATTCCGGGAGTTTCCTTCCCGCTTACGCCGAGCTCGATATCGTCGATTCAAATCCATTCGCGTCGATCGATCAGAAGGGCGTGGGACGCCTCATGGAAATAACGCGCGATTTCGGACGCAAGACCCGCCCAAACATCAAACTGGGAATATGTGGTGAACACGGTGGCGAACCGGCCAGCGTAAAATTCTGTCACCGGCTGGGTCTCAATTACGTAAGTTGCAGCCCGTTCCGGATTCCGATTGCCCGATTGGCGGCGGCACAGGCAGCGCTGGAAAGTTAAGAGCTTGGTCACATTTCAGGACATCGAAGCGGCGCGCAAACGAATTGGGGACGCAGTTTATTATTCGCCTTGTCCGCCTTCCATTCCGTTGAGCGAAATCACCGGGATGAAAATTTTCTGCAAGCTCGACAACTTGCAGCGCACGGGAAGTTTCAAGGAGCGCGGTGCGCGAAACGCGCTTGCACGTTTATCGCACGATCAGCAGGCGCGTGGGGTCATCGCCGCCTCTGCCGGCAATCACGCTCAAGCGCTCGCTTATCAGGGCAGCTTACTCGGCATCCCTGCCACCGTGGTAATGCCCAAATTCGCGCCTCTGATAAAAGTGAGCACGTGCCAGCAACTCGGTGCGACGGTCGTTTTGCACGGAGAAGATTTTGGCGAAGCGAAAGCGCATGCCCACAATATCGCGAGAGAAAAGGGCCTGGCATATATCGACGGCTACGATGATCCGGCGATCATTGCCGGCCAGGGCACGATGGGACTGGAGATCGTTGAGCAAATTCCCGATTTGGAGGCGGTAATTGTACCCGTGGGCGGAGCCGGTTTGCTCGCTGGCGTTTCGTTGACTGTGAAAAGCATGCGGCCCGCAACGAAAATTGTCGCCGTCGAGGCGGAGAATGTGGCCAGTTTTTCAGCTGCGCTTGAAGCAGGAAAACCGACAAAGATTACCATGCGTCCAACGCTCGCGGATGGACTCGCCATTCCGCAGGTCGGCGCGAATGCGTTCGAAATTGCGAGACCACTTGTGGATATGACTATCACCGTAAGCGAAGAACAAATCGCTCTGGGAATCCTTCGTCTGGTTGAATTGGAAAAAAGCGTTGTCGAAGGAGCCGCGGCGACGCCGCTGGCCGCGTGCATGTCTGGAAAGATAAAAGAACTGGCCGGCAAGCGACTAGTTCTGCTGCTTTGCGGTGGCAACATTGATCCCAACGTTCTGAGTCGTGTAATTGAGCGCGGACTCGTCGCCGATGGCAGACTTGGTCGGTTCACCGCCGTGATTAGTGATCGGCCTGGTGGGCTGGCCGATCTTGCAGCGCAAATCGCTTCTACCGGAGCAAGCGTTAAGCAAATTGTGCACGATCGCGCCTTCGCCAGCCCTGACGTCTCGGCGGTCAACGTCCTTTGCACGGTCGAAACCCGCAACCACCGACACCTGGCTGAGCTGCGCGCCCTCTTGAAAAGCCGAGGCGTGGAAATTCACGACGCGACATAAATGGTAGGGCGCGACCGGTCCAAGCCGGACTGGCATCAGGCGCGCCGACAAACTTGAAGCGTGATTCGCTTTCCGTAGTCTGCTCCCATGCAACGGCGTGAAGAAAAGATCGATCCGAATTCATTCGCGCAGCGCCACATTGGCCCAAATGAAGACGAAGTGCGCGTTATGCTACGCGAGGTCGGCTTCGAAAACCTCGATTCCATTGTTGAAGCGGCCGTTCCAAAGAATATTCGGCTCGATCGAGAACTGAACCTGCCGGAGGCGAAATCGGAGATGGAAGCCCTGGCCGAGCTGCGGTTAATTTCCAGAAAGAACAAGATCGCGCGCTCGTTCGTCGGCTGCGGCTATTCCGATTGCATTACGCCGCCCGTTATTCAGCGAAATATTCTCGAGAACCCGGGTTGGTACACCGCTTACACGCCCTACCAAGCTGAACTTGCGCAAGGCCGGCTTGAAGCCCTCCTAAACTTCCAGCAAATGATCATAGACTTAACAGGACTTGAGATTGCCAATGCCTCGCTGCTTGATGAAGCCACTGCCGCCGCCGAAGCAATGACGCTTTCTCATGCAGTCGTTCCGAATCGGAAAACATTTTTTGTAGCCAACAATTGTCACCCGCAAACCATCGCCGTCGTGCAAACACGAGCGAAACCGCTTGGGATTACAATTGAGATTGGCGATTATTCGCGTTTCAAATTCGACGACACCGTTTTCGGCGCGCTGGTCCAATATCCCGCCACTGATGGCGCGATTCACGACTACACGGGTTTTATTAAATACGCGCATGATGCCGGGGCGCTCGTCGTTGTCGCAGCAGACATCCTGGCGCTGACTTTATTGAAGCCACCCGGAGAATTTGGCGCCGATGTTGCAGTGGGGAGCACGCAACGCTTCGGCGTTCCCCTAGGCTTTGGCGGTCCGCATGCTGCATACTTCGCCACGCGCGACCAATACAAACGTCATATGCCGGGCCGGCTGGTGGGTGTTTCACATGATGCCGAAGGACGACCTGCCTATCGACTCGCTTTACAAACGCGCGAGCAACATATCCGCCGCGACAAAGCAACGAGCAACATCTGCACCGCGCAAGTCCTCCTGGCTGTCATCGCTTCGATGTATGCTGTGTATCATGGTCCAAAGGGTCTGCGTACAATCGCCGAGCGCGTGCATCGCCTGACAAGTCAACTTGCCGATCGTCTGCGCGCGCTTGGCTTGAGCATCACGCACGAAAATTTCTTCGACACCATCCGCGTCGAAGTTGAGTCAAGCGCGCTCACTTTGGAACACGCGCAAAAGGCGGATTGCAACTTGCGCGCGCTGGGCCCGCACGCGGTCGGTATTTCGCTCGACGAAACGACGACTCCACGCGACATCGAGCTATTGATGTCGATCTTTCGTGGCACTGCTGTCCGTGATTTGGCAGATGACAATCCTGGCGAGCCGCCAATCCGAGTTCCGCAATCTGCAGTCCGCACTTCCGAATTTCTCACTCACCCTGTTTTCAACACGCACGATACCGAGACAGAGATGCTGCGTTATCTCAAGAAGCTCGAATCGCGAGATCTTTCGCTGACGACTTCGATGATCCCCCTTGGCTCGTGCACGATGAAATTAAATGCTAGCGCGGAAATGTTTCCGATTTCATGGCCGGAGATTTCCAAACTCCATCCGTTCGCGCCCACGGAACAAACTGCCGGTTATGCAGAGATGTGCGAGCAACTCGAAAACTGGCTTGCCGAAATCACGGGATTCGATGCGATTTCGTTGCAACCCAATGCCGGATCACAGGGAGAATACGCAGGCTTGCTGGCGATTCGCGAATATCACGCTTCGCGGAACGAAGCTTATCGCAATATCTGCCTTATACCTACTTCGGCACACGGCACGAACCCGGCGAGCGCGATCATGGCTGGGTTTAAGGTTGTCTCTATCGCTTGTTTGAAAGATGGCGACATCGATCTTGCCGATCTACGCGCAAAGGTAGATAAACACGCGCGCGACCTCGCTGCGCTGATGGTGACCTATCCCTCCACACATGGCGTCTTTGAACCAACGATTCGTGAAATCTGCGACATTGTCCACGCGCATGGCGGCCAGGTTTACATGGACGGCGCAAATATGAACGCGCAATGCGGTCTGTGCCGCCCCGGCGATTACGGTGCGGACGTTTGTCATTTGAATTTGCACAAGACGTTTTGTATTCCGCATGGCGGCGGCGGTCCCGGTGTCGGACCGATTGGAGTGGCCAGGCACATCGCGCCGTACCTTCCGAGAGAATTCATTCGTGATCCTGAGACTGGTCGGATCTTGTTTGGAGAAGGAGAACATGGGAAACGTCCTCCGAATGGGAGCGGTGCGGATCGCCGCCACGGAGGAGGCAAAGGAGGCAACGTTTCCGCCGCGCCCTACGGCAGCGCCAGCATTCTGACGATCACATGGATGTACATTCGCATGATGGGCGCTCCAGGATTGAAACGGGCAAGTGAGATCGCGATCCTGAACGCGAATTATATCGCGAATCGCCTCGATCCTTATTTTCCGGTGCTTTTCAAAGGCAAACACGGCCTCGTTGCGCACGAATGCATCGTCGATCTTCGCCAGTGGAAAAACGCAGGTATCGAGGTCGAAGATGTGGCAAAACGTTTGATGGACTATGGATTTCATGCGCCAACGGTTTCGTGGCCAGTTGCCGGGACGATGATGATTGAACCGACCGAGAGCGAACCAAAACACGAGCTTGACCGATTTTGCGACGCGATGATCTCCATTCATTCGGAGATGAAAGCCATTGCCGACGGAAAACAAGATCGACAAAACAATTTGCTCAAGAACGCACCGCACACCGCGCGGCAGATCGCTTCTGAAAATTGGGACCACGCCTATACGCGCGAGCAAGCAGCCTTTCCCGCCCCGTGGACACGTGACCACAAATTCTGGCCAGCTGTTGCCAGAATCGATAACGTCTACGGCGACCGAAATCTCTTTTGTTCCTGCCCACCGGTCGAAGAATTCGAGTGATCGGTGAAGCATTACTCGAGCCTAACTTGCGTGCCGCTAGTGTTTGTGAGAGGTCCCTCGCTCCGCTCGGGATGACCGAGTGGGCGCGCGTGGAGGTCAATTTACGCTTCTGGCGCGAGCTCGGGAGCAGCGACCACCCGCGTGGGAACAAGCCGCAACCCTGAACCGTTCGCTTCTTCCGTCGCCGCAGGGCCTGCCTCGTGATATTCGGCGTCGCTGTTAACCTGCCAGAGATCGTAAAGCTTTGAATCGGCCAAAATATTTTCGACGCACAACATCGCCGTCATCATGGCGTGATCTTGATTGTTATACTTGTGCATACCGTTGCGGCCGACCAGATGCAGGTTCGGATAACGTGTATCCAATTCCTGGCGAATGGTAGCGACGTGGCGCGCGTAGTCGTCATCGTAAACGGGGTATGCCTTCTTCTGACGAACGACGCACCCATCTACGAAGTCCTCTTGTCTTGCCAACCCAATTGTGACCAGTTCGCGCTTGGCGAGCTCAATCAGGTCGCTGTCACTCGAATCCCAGAGGCCGTCATGTTCGAAACAGAAATATTCGAGGCCATAACAAACCTTGTCTGGGTCGGGCACCATCTCCGGCGACCAGGAACGGAAATTTTGGACGCGACCGACTTTGACACTTGGGTCGTGAATGTAGATCCAGTTGTCATCGAACATGTGTCGATCTTTCAGAATCAACATGACGGTGAGGAAATCGCGGTACTTGAGACTTTCGGCAGCGCGCTTTGTTCGCTCACTCACGCCAGGTGACAATCCGCAGGTTAGCTCTCGCATTGGGGCGGATGAAATGACGTGTTCGGCTTCGATTGTTTGCCGATCGCCATGTCTATCCTGGTATGCGATCGCCCAGCTGCCGGACGCTTCGTCATAGGAACAGCGTGTTACCCGGCAGCCCATCTCCAGCTTACCACCCAACGTCTTCATTTTTTCCGCGCACGCTTCCCACATCATGCCAGGACCTCGCCGCGGATAACGAAAAGAATTGATCAACGTCTTGATGACTTTCGTTCGATCTCCGTTGTAACGCTGCGGAATTAGGGCATTTTTGATAGCACTGCCAAGAGAAAGTCCTTTGATGCGTTGCGCTGCCCAGTCGGCGGAGATTTCCTTGCAGCTCATGCCCCAGACTTTTTCGGTATAACTTTTGAAGAACGTGTTGAAGAGGCGTTTGCCGAATTGATTACTTACCCACTCTTCGAAATTGCGGGGATTGCGCACTGGAAAAAGGCGCGCTTTCATCCACGAAAGAACGCACAGCGCCGACCTCAAAACCCCGAGCCTGAGCAGCGCTTCGAAAGGTTTTAACGGATAGGAGAAAAATTTGCCGCCGTAAAAGATTCGCGAGGAACGCGGGCGCACGAGCATGTCGTCAGGCAAAATCTCCGTCCACAGATCTTCGACTGCCTTCGACTTGGAAAAGAAGCGGTGCCCGCCGATGTCGAACTGAAAACCTTTGTAGGTCACCGTCCGGGAAATTCCGCCGACGTAACTGGGATCGGCTTCCAGGACAACGACCTCCACTTCCTCCTTCGACAAAAGGTAGCCAGCCGTCAGGCCCGCGGGGCCGGCGCCGATAATGACGACTCTTGTTTTCATCTTCTTTTAAGCAACCCAGTTACCCCGGGTGAAATTCCACACGTACCAGCCCTGTATGCATAGGCCAGTGGCGCTGAGCAACGCCACTGCCGCGACCCCGAGCGCCCTAACGAGCACCGGCGTTTTGCGAAATTGACTCAGAAAATTTAAAAGCGCCAGTACGATGAGCGCGTGCACGCAAAATTCGTAGCGGAGCATGCTCTCCATGTCCACACAAGCCACCCCACTGACCGAGAGGTAATAGATTACAAAGGCGCAGAAATAGACACCCGCGCGGATTGGCAACCCGGCCCACCTGCGAAGCGACAATTCGCAAGCGACGATCCCAAAGAAAAGCGCGGCGCCCAACGTCATCGACATTTGGCTCGCCTCCGTGGGATCGTTCAGCGCCGGAACGACCCAGCGATAATTAGAGGGCTTAAACACCGCCAAATAATCGGGAACGATTCCCCAGCCGGCTGCCTGGGTAAGCATATAAATGTCCCAGTGGCCCCAGCGCAGTTGAGAATACGTGAAGAACCCTACGGCGCCGAAGCTTGCCAACAGAGTCATGGCGATCGCCGGCTTCTGCTTGCGAAACCACGGCAGCGGCTCAGGCAAATGGCGCCATCCACTTTGAAAAACCGAGCGGATCAGAGGAAATGCCGCACACACAATTCCGACAATCCGCGTTGCCGACATCACGATGCCGTGCACGATTGCCAACACTTTCGCCGATCGCCCTTCCGCGGTACTCCAATAAATGAAACCAAGGAGCGCCATTAAAAACAACGACTCTGAGTAGGCGGCAATCAAAAAGAACGCTGCGGGATGAACCGCGATTAACAATGCGCCGCAAATTTGGAGCGCAGGCGAAATATTCCAGCGTCTGCAAAAGAGAAAGAAATAGCTCCAGAACCCCCAGGCAGCGAGCTGAGCGGTAATCAATAGAGCTGTGCCGGTGCGGATGTGAAGTGCATAGCGAAAGGCTGCCGCGATCGCAGGATAAGCTGGAAAAAATGCGACGTTTGATACTTCCATTACCTTATGATCGATGGGCGGGACGATGGTCTGGTATCCGCGATCTACGATGTTCATGAACCAATAACTATCGTGCTGGACCAGGGTGGTGTAGCGCTCCGAAAAGGAGCCTTCTGGCGCAAGCAAACCAATCGCCAACGCAAGTTGCAGCAGGGTAATGATGAGTGCCGTCAGCAAAGGCACCCAAAGCGAACGGGTCATTACATTATAATCGCTACCCGCGGCCCCGTTGTGCGTGCAAGGCCGGTCGCCGCGGTGACATGTACTCGTCCCGCCGTACGGCGGGCGAGCTTTTGCAGCGGGTACAGCCTCGTTACTAGGAAGCGCAAAGGAGTTGGGAAATGCAACGACCGAATGTGCGGGAGTTTCGGGAGAAGCAATCTCTGGTCGCATTGTTCCAAACGTGTACGCCGGTTTGAATGGCGAAGTTTGACGATGATCGCGGGTCGTTTATTCGGCAGAGCATGTCTGCCGCTCCGTGCTCTTGCTGATTTGGCGGCGTTAACTTGCTATCCCACAGCAGCCAACCCCACGGTTACCCTGCTGAAATCACGAGAACGATCTCGCCTTTCGGCGGGTGGGTGTCGTAATGCGCAAGCAGCTCGGTGGCCCTTCCGCGCCGGAATTCTTCGAACTTTTTTGTCAGCTCTCGCGCAACGCAAAGTTGGCGATCCGGCATGACATCCGTGCAAACCGCGAGGGTCCTGGTTAATCGATAAGGCGACTCGAAAAAAATAACTGTTTCACGGGCGTCAGCCGCAGCTCGCAACTCGCGCTCGCGTTGTCCACTTTTGACCGGAAGAAAACCACGGAAACAAAATTTTTCAGTCGAAAAACCGGACCCGACGAGAGCGCTCAGAATCGATGATGGCCCCGGGATGATTGTGAACGAAAGCTCCCGCTGAATGCATTCACGAATAAGGCGCAACCCCGGATCGGACAGTCCGGGCGTGCCGGCGTCCGTGATCAGCGCGATGTTTTCGCCCGATGCGAGGCGTTCCGCGAGTTCAGTTGTTCGCTTTGCTTCGTTATGTTCGTGATAACTGATGAATGGTTTCTTGATTCCGAAATGCTTCATCAACATTCCCGAATGCCGCGTGTCTTCGGCTGCGACCAGATCGATGGACCTGAGCACCTCCAGCGCGCGCAACGTGATGTCGCCCAAATTGCCAATTGGTGTAGCGACCACGTAAAGCATCCCATATCATCGAATCAAAATGGGTCTTTCGCTATCGAAGGCAGATAGAAGCTTTGATTTTCGACAAAGCCACCTGTTAGGCACAAAACGAATCTGTAGTGGGAGGCACGTAAGATGAACAGAAGCTTTTACCTATTGATGTTGGTACCGTTAGCACTGGTCGGCTGCGCAGAAGAGCCAGCGACGGTGACGACGACTACGACCACGCAGGAAGTAACAACAACGGGTCCAGCTCGCGAGGTAGTGGTGACGAGACCTCCGCCGGCGGTTCGCGTTGAAACCCAGACCGTAGCGCCTGGACCGGGATACGTTTGGACGGGCGGTTATTGGCGATGGACAGGAACCGACTACGTCTGGGTCCCGGGTACTTGGGTAGTCCGTCCAAGACCAGCGGCAGTTTGGGTGGCCGGTCATTGGGTGCGTCGTCCTGGCGGTTGGGTTTGGATCGCAGGCCATTGGCAGTGATAAACAGACTGATCCCTTACCAGGAACCAGTCATCGAACCGATGACTAACACCAGCGGTCGCGACCGAGCGTCACCAACCGAGAATCTTGGCGAACATTAGCGGCGCCACAATCGTCGCGTCGGATTCGATGATGAACTTCGGCGTATCGATATTGAGTTTGCCCCACGTGATCTTCTCATTGGGAACTGCGCCGGAGTACGAGCCGAAGCTGGTTGTGGAATCGCTGATCTGACAAAAGTAACCCCATTCGGGCACAGGCGTGGTGACGATGTCTTGATTGAGCATGGGCACAACGCAAATCGGGAAATCGCCTGCAATGCCGCCACCGATTTGGAAGAAGCCGATGGATGAATCCTGCGACTCCCGGCGATACCACTCCGCGAGCGCGATCATATATTCGATGCCAGAGCGAACCGTATGCACATCGGTGATCGCGCCTGTGATGCAGCGCGCGGCATACATATTTCCCAAAGTCGAATCCTCCCAGCCGGGCACAAAGATTGGGAGATCCTTGTGTGCGGCAGCGATCATCCAGCTGTCAGCTGGGTCGATCTCGTAAAATTTCTTCAGCCGGCATTCTCTCAATATCTTATAGAAGAATTCGTGGGGGAACCTTCGCTCCTTTTTTTCCGAAGCGCTCTTCCATTCCTCCAGCACGATGTGTTCGATCCGGCGCATCGCCTCCTCCTCTGGAATGCACGTGTCAGTCACTCGATTCAGATGGCGCCGCAAAAGTTCTTCCTCCTGTTGGCCCGTCAATTCGCGATAATGAGGAATCCGTTCGTACTGGCTACGCGCGACAAGATTAAAAAGGTCCTCCTCGAGGTTTGCGCCGGTGCAGGTAATAGCATGCACTTTGTCCTGCCGAATCATCTCCGCGAGGGAAACGCCCAGTTCAGCGGTGCTCATCGCCCCGGCGAGCGTGACCATCATTTTCCCGCCGTGATCCAGATGCGCGATGTACGCGTCCGCCGCGTCTTTTAAGACTGCGGCGTTAAAGTGACGGAAATGCCGATCAATGAACTGGCTGATATTGCCCATCTTCACTTCATCAACTCTTCCAGTCTGTCCTTCTCGATTTGATGCAAAACTTATACCGCAATAGTCAAGCGTTATTCACACTTTTATTGAAAATTCTCATGGCACAGCGGCAAGAATTCGCGCTGCCAAAACATTTGGCATTATGCCGAAAAAGAGAATTGCCGCAGCCAGTACGATCACCGTGATTCGTTGCATCCGATGCGACGATGGACAATCGAACGACAAAGAGTTGGAGGGCTCGTCCACGAAAATCGCTTTCAATACGATCAGGTAATAATAGAGCGAGACAAAGCTGCCAAAGAGCGCCAACGCAACCAACCACAGCAGGCCACAATTTCCACCGGCGCGGAGTGCTGCGCCGAACAGATAAAACTTTCCGAAAAATCCTGCCAACGGAGGTATGCCGGCCAGGGAGAGCATGAAAACAGCCATGCAACCGGCGAGCAATGGTTCGCGTCCGGCCAGTCCGGAAAAACTTCCAAGATCGTCCCCACCAGTTTCGCTGCGCACGACTGCAACGACTCCGAATGCGCCGACAAGTGTGACCGCATAAACAGCCGCGTAGAAAAGTGTCGCCGAAAATCCGTCCTGGCTTCCGCCGACTAATCCAAGCAGGGTGTAGCCAGCATGAGCGACAGCGGAGTAGGCCAGCAGCCGCCGGACGTTGGTCTGTGCTAGTGCGACAAGATTGCCAATCAGAATCGATAACCCAGCCAGCATGGCAAGAACCGGCGACCAGCCTGCCGCCATGGCGTGCCATGCCGAATTGCCATGCACTGGGCCAAAGCCGACGAGCACGATCTTTCCAAGCACGAAGAACGAGGCGACCTTCGATCCCGACGCGATAAACGCCGCACTCGGGATGGGTGCTCCCTGATACGCATCTGGCGCCCACAAATGAAACGGCGCGGCGGCAATTTTGAACGCGAAGCCGATGAGCGTCATAACGATGCCTGTCGAAAGCAACGGTTGCACCGGCGCGGCTGCCAATTTATTCGAGATCGCAGCGAGGCCGGTGTTGCCCGAAAGGCCATAAATCAAACTGATTCCGAAAAGCGTGAACGCGCTCGAGGTGCTACCGAACAGAAAATATTTGAGCCCGGCTTCCGCTGATCGCACGTCGGTCTTATCAAAGGCAGCCATAACGTAAAGCGAAAGGCCCAGCAGTTCGAGCCCAATAAAAATCATCAGCAACTCTTCACTGCCAACGAGGAGCATGAGACCGACGGTTGCCAGGAGTACGATCGCCAAATATTCGCCCGAATGACGCAGGGAGTTTTCTGATCGCACTAAACACACGGTAAAAAAGGCGAGCACGAGGCAAATGATTTTGAACAGCGACGTGAGCGGCGTGATCACAAGCATCCCGCCGAAAAGGCTCGCATTTCGCGGTAACACAACCACTGCGGCTATTGCGATGGCGACGCCCAGGACAGCAACTAACGAGCACCAGCCTGTCGCGGTCCATCTAAGGCGGATGTCGGCTGTCTTGGATGGCGGTTCTCCAGACGACACGCCTGCCACGGCGTTGGACTCCCTGCTCATGAGCCCAATTGCGAGCACGACGAGTGCGCTAATCACGACAACGGTTTCAGGGGAGGCAAGCTTGAGCACCTCCAGATACGACATTGGTGAAGCCAGGGATCTCATTTCAAGAATCTCATCGCCTCGACTGCCGGCATAATGCGATCGAGTAGAACTTTGGGATAAATTCCGACTGCTAGCGTCGCGAACATGAGCAAACAAGCGCCGCACTTCTCAGTGAGCGTGATCGATTGCTCCGTCCAGTCCACGTCTGTAGAAACACGGCCTGTCTGCACACGCATCTCACCAAAAAATGATTTCACGAGCGCGCGCAGCGTGAAAGCCGCTACCAGGACCATACCCGCACCGGTAATCCAAACCGCGATTGGGTAAGTTTTCCATGCACCAATCAGGATCGTGATTTCTGCCGCGAATCCGCTGAAACCCGGGATTCCCATCGAGGCGGCTGATGCGATTACGAATGTGAACGCAGCAAAAGGCAATGCGCGACTGAGATTCATTCCCGATAACGCGTCAAGCTCGCGGGTATGGGTGCGCCGATAGATCATCCGTCCGGCAACGGCGAAGAGCAGCGCCGCGATCACCCCGTGTGAGAACATCTGCAGCACCGCTCCCGAAACGCCGAGTACGTTTGCCGCGGCGAGACCAAGCAACACGAACCCCATATGGCTCACACTGGAATAACCGATAACGAATTTCAGATCATGCTGACGCAGCGCCACGGCTGCTGCGTAAACAATTCCAATGACCGCGAGGATGGCGATCCATTTGCTCCACAATTGGAATCCTTCCGGAAAGAGATTCATTGCTACGCGCAGTCCCGCATAGGAGCCCAGTTTCATCACGATGCCCGCAAGCAGCATCGAGCCCGCCGTAGGCGCCGCGACGTGGCCTGTCGGCGCCCAGGTATGCAATGGCCAGATGCCAGCAAGCACGGCGAATCCGAAGAACAACACAGGAAAGGCCCACGATTGCAGCTGCAGACCAAATTGGAATTGCGCCAGTTGATTGAGATCCAGCGAGCCGGCCGTTACGTAAGCGATAAGGATTCCGGCGAAGACAAACATCCCGCCAAAGAACGAGTAAAGTGTCAGCTTCATCGCGCCGTACTCCCTGTTGGTCGAACCAAAGATGGAGATGAGAAAATACTTTGGCACAATGACCAGTTCGTAGAACGCGAAGAACAAAAACAAGTCGGCGCTGAGGAAAACGCCGTAGCAACCACCGACAACAAGTAGCAACCAGAAGAAAAATTCGCGCGGACGATGATCGGCGTCCCATGAAAACAAGACCGCGCTTACAGCGGAGATACCCGTCACAAGAACCATCGTGAGGCTGACGCCATCAACAGCGAGATGGTAATTCATCCCAAGCGGTGGCACCCAGGGCACACTGACGATCGTTGTGAAGTGGGCGAGATCAGCAACAGGCGTGCGAACAAATGCAACGATACCCAAGATCAAGCCGGCGAGGGTTGTAACCAGCGCGATCCAGCGCGCAAAAGCGCCCGGGAATAGGAGCAACAGCACTGCACCGGCGAATGTGAGATAAATTGTCCAGGCGATCATGCGCGTTTAGTCGGCCGATAGCGCGGAGCGCTCTCGCGCACATGAAATCCGATCTCGCGCCGCGGTTTTTCCGGCGGCGCCATCAACTGCCGGATCGCTTCGAGGATCGCGCCGATTTCTTTATCATGCTTGCCAACGCGTCGTTCCAGTTCGGAAAATTTCCTGGCAAGTTCGCGATTGGTTTCGAGGACCGAGCGCAACTTTACAAACGCGCGCATGATCGCGATGTTGACTTTCACAGCGCGTTTGCTCTTCAAGACACTCGACAACATCGCAATACCTTCTTCGGTGAATGCGTAGGGCCTGTATTTAGTTCCCCGGTATTTTCGGAAGCTGGTCACAATTTGTGACCAGTTCTTCACAATTTCCTTACTTGCAGCGTCTTCCAGACTTGAGGTCACACTTTGTGATCTCAAAATCAAAAACTCTTCAGTCGTAAGCTGAAACATGAAATCGTCCGGGAATCGCTCGCGATTGCGCTTTACTGCCTGGTTCAAAGCCTTTGTCGCCACGCCATACAGCGTGGCCAGATCAAAATCGAGCAGGACCTTCTCTCCGCGAAAATAGAAAATTCGTCGCGCGATTTGCTCAGCCTGAATGATCTCTTTGCTCATTCCCGCTGAACCTCAACCAAACAGCCGCGCCATTTGAACGACGGTTGCATTGAAAATGTTGAACATGAATTGCGGGGCGAGGCCGATCGCAAACATAAGCAGTGTCACAGGAATGATCGCGATCCTTTCCCTCAGTAAAAGATCGGGAAAGGTGCTGCACCCGTCTGCCAGCGGCCCACTGAAGAGCGCTTGCATCGCGCGCATGAAAACAATCGCTGTAACGAGCAACCCGGTCACCGCAATGGCCGTGAAGGATGCAGTGATGGCAAATGAACCTTTAAAAATTAGAAACTCGCCGATGAAACCGTTCAGGCCTGGCAAGCCTAGCGATGAAAACATGGCGACGCTCATCCAGCCGCAAAGAATTGGCGTCCGCTGCATCAATCCTCCGAAGTCACCAATGCCACGCAATCCGCGGCGTTCCTCGAGCATGCCCACCAGATAAAACAATGCAGCCGCGGTGATCCCGTGATTGAACATCTGGATGAACACACCGCTCAGCGCTGCTTGCGTGTCGATCGCAGCGCCGGCCGTCGAGGCACCAATCGCGAACAAGGCAAGCATGCAGTAGCCCAGATGATTGACCGACAGATACGCGATCATTCGTTTCAAATCGGACTGAGCCCACGCTGCGAGCGGAGCGAAAACAATTGAGCAGATCGCCAGCGCCAGCAGCAAAGGTCCGACGATTCTGATTTCGTTTGGAAAAAGCGGAAGCAGCAGACGCACGAAACCGTAAACACCCATTTTCGAAAGCACACCGGTCAAAACCATCGAG
>JBKPLD010000084.1:0-29576 GCA_046731415.1 Verrucomicrobiota bacterium | reverse complement strand
AAAGACTTTCCGTCACCGCAGTTCTTTTTGGAATTGTCGCGGGGATTATCGGCATCGCGGCCGGACTATTTCTCGGCTTCGCACTTGGCGCAGCGCTCGCAGCCGCATTTCACGTCTCTACGTTTGAAGGCGGGGCCGGGTATTTTGCCGCTGCCATTGCGCTGCTCGTAACATGCATCGTCGCTCCTGGCCTGATCCTTCTTTCGCTTTACTGGCGTGGTACAAGAGGGCTTTGGCTTTTTGTCGGGTTGATCGCAGTCTGTTTGTCGCTCGCTTTTATCGCGGTGTCTGGTTTCGGAATTTGGTATGCCTTTCAACCGCACGTTCTGAATATCAATGGGCCGACGCCACTGCTGGAATTTGAAGTGAAACCGCCGGCAGGCCAGTCCGTCGAAAGTCTGGCTGACGTTCAGCCCGAACTCGATACAGACCGAAATACAATGCCCGGCTACTGGCAGACCGACGCGCCTCAAAACGCGGGAGCGCGCGCGGGTTACGTCGAACTTTATTTCCGCACTTCGCAACGACTCTTCGTGTTGAAATTTCCCGGAGACACAGACCGAATTTTCCGGCTCAAGCTGCCGGCCAATCCGATGAGGGAGAAATATCGCGCCTGGTCCGAGTGGCAAAACCCGGACTTTGTATCGAAAGGTCGTGAGCAACCTTCCCGCTTCTCTGGCGGAAACGAGTATCAGATTCGCTACAAAATGGATTATCAGGACCGATAACGCGTGCCGACGCAATCCTGTCGCGACGAAATCGTCCTCTTCCGTCGTCGGGATCGAATATATCGATCGAGGACGAGGAGAAGGAGGAGTACAAAGATTTGCGCATGAGCACACGGTTTACCTCCGGCGCGGTGCGCGTAAGTTCTTAGATGTCGATTTCTGAAGAACAGGTGAAAAGCGCTCTGAAGTTGGTTAAATATCCCGGCTTCAGTCGCGATATCGTTTCATTTGGCCTTGTGAAATCGGTCCAAATTGAAAATGGCGAAGTCAAAGTCCAACTCGCGCTCGCGACGAACGATCCAAACGTTCCAGCGACAATTAAGAAGGATGCCGAAAAAGCGCTGCGCACGATTGACGGTGTCCAGAGTGCGAGAGTTTTGATCGACATTCATGCGCCACCTGCAGGCGCGGGCGCTGGTATGGGAGCGACCCGGATCCCGGGAATCAGACACGTGATCGCGGTGGCAAGCGGCAAAGGGGGTGTCGGCAAATCAACGATTGCTGCAAATTTAGCTGTTGCCTTGGAGCAAACCGGATCGCGCGTTGGCTTGTGCGATTGCGACATCTATGGCCCCAGCATTTCACTAATGTTCGGCACACGCGAGCGACCAATGGCGACGGAAGAAAACAAGATCGTCCCAATCGAGCAATATGGATTAAGGCTCATGTCGATGGGATTTCTGCTCGACGATACTTCGCCGGCGATTTTGCGTGGACCGATGGTTACGCGCTATACCCAGCAATTTTTGCGACAGGTGGAATGGGGCGAGCTTGATTATCTCGTGCTCGATCTGCCTCCAGGGACTGGCGACATTCAGCTCACGATTGTCCAGACCGTCGCGCTTTCCGGCGCGATTGTCGTCACCACTCCTCAGGAAGTTGCGCTCATCGATGCTCGTAAAGCCGCCACCATGTTCGAGAAAGTCAACGTGCCGGTGCTCGGGCTCATCGAAAAC
Organism: Verrucomicrobiota bacterium; assembly: GCA_046731415.1. Lineage (GTDB taxonomy): Bacteria > Verrucomicrobiota > Verrucomicrobiia > Chthoniobacterales > UBA10450 > Udaeobacter. The sequence goes on along the minus strand of JBKPLD010000084.1, from coordinate 27,892 downwards.
ATGAGTTATTTCATCTCGCCGTCTGACAGTAAACGCTACCATATCTTTGGAAGTGGCGGTGGCGAACGCGAGGCGAAACGACTCCGCGTCCCATTGCTTGGTCAAATTCCAATCGATATCGCCACGCGCGAATCAGGCGACCGCGGGATCCCGATCGTGGGCGAAAATGAAAAGTCCGCGGTCGCAGCCGAGTTCAGAAACATTGCCCAAAGTCTTCGTAAGATTCTGCCTTAACGAGATGTCCGCAACCTGACAGCGTGAACGAGAGTTAAATAAACAGTGAGCTTCTTCCGTCGAAATTCGTTGGTTCGATTTTGTTGACTCGCCCCACATTTCATGAAAGAGAATCCTGAGATGCCATCTTCAGATGAGGATCACTCTCAATTCGTCAAGAACTCGGTTCTGTACAAGGAGTTTCTCGCGGAGCGGGCGGAGATCTTGAAACACAAGTGGATCGAAAGCGAAAAAGCCGGTAAAGATATAGGCTTCGAAAAAGCCTTGCTCGATTGGATCGTGAAACATCGCTCCAATTGGCGAGAGCGACGAAGAAAGGAGGCGCGCACCGAAAAGTCCGCCTCCTAATTTTTTTGTTCCTTTAATGCGATCCTGCGAGGTCGCCAAGGAAACCAATGAAACAAGCAAAACAAAAAAACTCTGGTTCCGCCGTCCCAATCATGGACGCGGAGGCAATTAGTCGGGCGCTTCGGCGAATTGCGCACGAAATCATCGAGCGAAACCCGCAGCTGACGCACGTCGTATTGGCGGGAATTCCGTCGCGCGGAGTGGAAATCGCCCAGCGGATCGCCGCTTTCATCCACCAGATCGAGAAGATCAGCGTTGAGACCGGCGTCATCGATGTGGCGATGCATCGCGATGACGTGGGAACGCGCCCTGAATTGCCGATTGTGCATGAGTCGAGGCTTCCGCTGCCGTTAGACGAACGCACCGTCATCGTTGTCGATGACGTTCTTTACACCGGCCGCACGGTGCGCGCCGCCATGGACGCAATCAATTCATTTGGGCGGCCTGCAAGAATTCAGCTCGCGGTACTGGTCGACCGCGGTCATCGCGAGCTGCCCATTCGTCCAGATTACGTTGGCAAGAATTTGCCGACTTCGGGTGGCGAGAATGTGCAGGTCCAACTTCAAGAAAGCGATAACAAACCGGACGCCGTCTGGCTGGGAAGAGAATGATTTCGAACGCTCCCCAGATTTGGCGATCGCAACCGCGGTGGAGGTTTGCATCATGACCACGCGCTGGACACGAAAAGATTTGCTAGGCCTGCGCGAGCTATCGGCAGATGAAATTAATTTCATTCTCGAAACAGCCGATGCGTTTAAACAAGTTGGTACCCGCGAGATCAAGAAAGTGCCGGCTCTACGCGGAAAGACGTTGGTGAATTTTTTTGTCGAGGCGAGCACGCGGACGCGCACCTCGTTTGAGCTGGCCGCGTTTCGGTTAAGCGCGGACGTGATCAATATTTCGGCAACCACTTCCAGTCTGACCAAAGGTGAAACGCTCAAAGATACCGCGCGCAATCTGGAGGCGCTGCATGCCGACATTCTCGTGCTTCGTCACAGCTCAGCTGGCGCATCGCAGTTTCTGGCGAATCGGTTGAAGGCCAGCATGATCAACGCTGGCGACGGCGCGCACGAGCATCCCACTCAGGCACTGCTCGACCTTTACACCATCCGTGAGAAACGAGGACAAGTCGCCGGGCTACGCGTGGCGATCGTCGGCGATATTTTGTTCAGTCGCGTGGCGCGCTCGAATATTTTTGGCCTGCTCAAGCTTGGCGCGCGCGTCACGCTGGTCGGCCCGAGCACACTCGTTCCCCGCCAGTTTGAGAAACTTGGTGTCGAGGTTTCTCACAAGATCGAGGATGTGCTGCCGAACGTCGATGTCGTGAACCTTTTGCGCATCCAGCACGAACGCCAGCGTAGAGAATATTTTCCCGGAATTGGTGAATACATCCGCTTATTCGGTCTAACCAAAGAACGCGCCAAACTTTTGAAACCGGATTGTTTGATCATGCATCCAGGCCCGATCAATCGAGGCGTCGAGATCGACAGCGAAGTCGCCGATGGATTGCACAGCGTCATTCTCGATCAAGTCACCAACGGCCTCGCCGTGCGCATGGCCGTTCTCTATTTGTGTGGAGGAATCGCGACATGAAACGTCTGGTACATGCGAATCCGGGGAGCGCACTCATTCTGAGTGCTGGTGATCGCATTTTGCGATCACGAACTTTGACGTCAGGTCAACAATTAGAGTTCGCGCGAAAATGGGAAAAAAATTCGTCGCCGCAGAATGGGGCGACCAGCACGCTACAAGCGCGCCCTCCCCAATCATGAGTGCGACTATTATTCGCAACGGTCGCGTGATCGATCCTGCAAAAAAGCGCGATGAAATTGCCGATCTTTACATTGCCGATGGGAAAATCGTCGGCACGGAATCGGATATCCGCAGGCCGCGATCCGAAATTGAAGAGATCAATGCGAAAGGTTTGATCGTCGCGCCCGGATTGATCGACATGCATGTGCATCTGCGCGAGCCCGGATTCAGTCACAAGGAAACGATCGAGTCGGGCGCCCGCGCGGCTGCATCCGGCGGCTTCACCACTATCGTCTGTATGCCAAATACGTCGCCTGTTCCGGATAATCCGGGAACGATTGCATGGATAAAAGATCGGGCCTCCGCCATCGCGCCCGTGAATGTTTTGCCAACAGGCGCAATTTCGAAAAATCTCGCAGGCGAAGAACTCGCTCCGATCGGTTCACTTTCACAGGCAGGCGTTGTGGCGATCACCGATGATGGTCACTGCATCCAAAATCACGAGGTCATGCGGCGTGCGATCGAATATGCGCGCATGGTTGGCGTGCCTGTGCTCGATCATTGTCAGGATTACAATTTGGTCGGCAACGGAGTTGTGCACGAGGGCTACTGGAGCACGCTCCTTGGATTAGCGGGCTGGCCTGCTGCCGGCGAAGAAGCAATAGTGATGCGCAACATTTTGCTCGCAGAACTTTGCGATCACCCGATCCACTGCCAGCACGTCAGTGCAGCGGGAAGTGTACGATTAATTCGGGAAGCGCGTGCGCGCGGTGTAAAAATAACCGGCGAGGTTTGTCCGCATCACATCGCGCTAACCGACGAAGCGATCCAAAATTTTGATACCAACTATAAAGTGAATCCGCCACTGCGCTCGCAACCGGATATCGATGCATTGCTGGAGGGCATCGCCGATGGGACCTTGTCGATATTGTGTTCCGATCACGCGCCGCACGCGGATTTTGAGAAGGAAGTCGAGTTCGACGTCGCGCCATTTGGTATCATTGGGTTGGAGACCGAGCTCGGCCTTTTCATCGATCTCCTCGTGCACAAACACGCCAGGATCGACATCGTTCGCTTGATCGAGATGTACACGATTGAGCCCGCACGATTATTGAAATTAAACGCAGGCACGCTGTCCCCGGGCGAGAGCGCCGATATCACGCTAATCGATCCGGCTTTGGAATGGACTGTTGAGGTTGATCAATTTCAATCCGCCTCGCGCAATTCACCATTTGACGGATGGAAATTGAAAGGTCGAGCGGTGCGGACAATCGTCGGCGGAAAAACCGTTTGGAAACTGTAGCGGCGGTAATGACCGCCAAAGACCTTTGAACTGGGCGCCCGCAGAGCGACGCTACAGGACTACCCCGCAGCGTATCCGCCGTGGATGTAGTTCTCCAAGTGTGCGATTGCAGCCTGCTGGCAGGAAATGACATGTTTGACGAGGTCGCCGATCGAGATCACACCGACCACTTGATCGCCTTCGACCACAGGCAGATGTCGAATGTGTTTATCGGTCATCAGCCGCAGACACTTTTCTACCGGTTCGCGCGGATGCGTAACCGTCACATTGGTCGACATGATCTCGGAAACTTTCGTTTCCCGGGAACGTCTGCCGCGGAGGAAAACCTTGCGGGTGTAATCGCGCTCGGAAATGATCCCATTCAATTGAGCCCCATCCATCACCAATAACGCACCGACATTTTTTTCGTCCATCATTTGAATGGCTTCAGACACCGTTGCGTCGGATCGAACGGAAAAAATATCTTTGCTTTTCTGGCTCAGAATCGCGCCGATCGTGCCGCTAACATCCATATTATTCGGGAAATTTTGCTGCCGAAACAGCAACAACTTTAAGATAAGGCAACACCAGCCCGCGACGCAAAACAAATAAACAAGGAATGAATGGTGGCTGGCCAAGTTCGCCACCGACAATCCGGGCGCGGCAGACCTTTGCCTCTTTGCGAATTCTCCTCGCGCTGGTACAGCCCTATCGGGACGTGCTCAGATATCTCCGCGGGGTAAGCTTCGGCGGGCGTGTTCCATTAACAATCGCGCCCGCTACCGGTATGTATGAAAGTTCCTGCAGATCTACCGCGCAGCGCAACATCAATCCGCCACGGCTCATATCGCCGCGGCCAACGAAGTCAGCCGGAAATCGGAGCCGGTCGCCAAAACTTCTGAGCAGAACGTTCACATATTTTCCTGTGGCAATGCTACCGAGAAGAATGACCTCGCTGTGATGCGGCAGTTTTCTTGCGAGAATAGCCGCGTCTCGCTCAATCGGAGCTCGATAGCGTGGATCGTCCGTGTGGATATCGACCGTGGCGAATTCACGCAAGTCATCGAGACAAATGCGCGTCCTGGCATCGACAAGGCCACGAGTCGGCGTAATCACCAAAACTCCGGGCATTCCAGGGGCGGGCCGCGCGAATGCTGTCGCGTATGCGATTTTTCCGCGAAAGTAGAGGCCACTGAGAAAGCTAAACACCTCGCCGATTGGCGCGCCCCGTTTGTCGCGCAATTTCCGTGCAAGCGCGAATTCCGCCCTCTCTCTCAGGATCATTCGCGCTCGTTCACCGCCCGCGTAAGCCGGTGAGAGCAAGAAAATGCGGCAACGGTTCGTGTTTTTCGCCTGCTTATCAGGTGCAATTTTCGAATGCGTCGCTCGCTTTATCATGCCAGCTACTAAGTAAACATACTGGCCGAGAAAACAAACCACCCGAGAGTGGCGCCCGCCATTCGCAGGGAGCGCCGGACATGAAATTCAATTGCAACGCTGAATGCCGGAAATAACTTCGGGACATCATGTCGTACGCCGGCGGCAAGAAAGGCACGCCGCATTTGTTTTCGGGCCTGATTGCCTCGGGCATGATCGCGACCGTGTTGTTCGCTGGACGAATGGTTGCCGTTCATCTGGAACACAGCACTCTTTCCTCGACTGCTTCAGAGTTGTTTCTGCTTAAAAACCAGGGACTCGCCTTTCAACGCGCCGCTGTGCACGCGCCGAACGTACTGCCTCTCTATGGCACCTCGGAATTGATAATCCCTCCAGTCCCAGAGAGGGCGAGCGTTTTTTTCCGCAGTGCGCCAACGGGTTTTCAAGTTTCGCCCGTTGGTGGCGGAGGCGCGAACCTATTGGTCATGTTGCAAAGAGTCGGCGCACTCGGCTCGGATTTGCGTGGCAAGAAAGTCGTCATCTCGCTTTCACCCGGTTGGTTTTTAAAAGTCCAGCCCGGGTGGAAGGGTTACAAGGCCAATTTTTCGCCAATGGCAGCGAGCAAAATGATATTCGGGACCGGGCTGAGTTTCGAGCTGAAACGGGACATCGCTTCACGCATGCTTGAGTGCCCGAGCACGCTCGAAGGACAGCCATTGCTTAGGTTTGCGTTAAAGCGGCTGGCGTCGGGCCGTTGGCTCGATTGGATTGTTTTCTGCGCGCTTTGGCCCGCCGGAAAACTGCAGACCATCCTGATGGCGTTGCAGGACCATTTTGCAGCGCTCAGTTACATTCGGAATCAGATCAAGCCAGCTCCGGCAGCGCAGTCCAAAGTAATCGACTGGTCGGAACTCATCGCAAAGGCGAGCGACACCCAGCCCATTGAGGCAGGTAACGTTAAAAAGATTCCCAACTCCGATTCACAAGTCGTTCCCGGATCGGGTGATATGGCGTTCCGCAACAACATGAACGCGTCGCCGGGGTGGAAAAATCTGGAGCTGCTATTGCGCACGCTCACGCAGGTTCACGCGCACGCCCTCATTCTCAGTATGCCGATAGGCGGAAACTTTTACGACCATGCGGGCATCTCGCGGTCGGCTCGCAAAGGTTATTACAAGAAGCTTCGCGCACTCGTGCAACGGTACCATTTTCCGTTAGTGGAATTCGAGCAACACGATGAAGATCCGGGCTTTCTTATCCGTCACGAAAGTCACCTCACGGCGAAAGGCTGGATGTATTACAATCGCGCTCTGGATGATTTCTTTCATGGACGTATGCCAAGGAGCTGAGAATTAAAACGACGTTTGACGCATTCGCCGTTCTGAACGTCGACCAATGCGACGTAGCGAGCGCGGTCCTACCTTGTTCCGGTCTTGCTTTTTGAGCTAGCGATGGAAATAATGCGGCCGTGTCCTTGTCCCTGGCCTTGCCATTCAAATCCCGCCTCAGCGCCGACCACAATAATTTGAAGGGTCGCCATTCCAACAGCGACGCGCACCCTGATTTCTTGTGCGTCGGAGCTCAGAAAGGTGGGACCTCGTGGCTTTATTATCAATTGAACTGGCACGTCGATTTCTGGATGCCTCCTGTGAAGGAGCTGCATTACTTTGACGCGCTGAGTAGGGTCAAGCGAGGTCGCCCTCCCCGTCGCCAGGATGCGCGCGATCAGTGCTTTCTGGAGAAAATATCGGCACTCAGCAGACAATCCTACATCGATCTGGACGCCTATTCGAAACTGTTCGAGCCCAAGGGCGCGCTCCTTTCCGGTGACATCACGCCAGCTTATTCCACGCTGAGCGATGAGCTTATCGAGCGGATCGTTGTTCGTTTTCCTGATTTGAAGGTGATTTTTTTGGCCCGTGATCCTGTTGAGAGAGCGTGGTCGCAACTATCGATGGGCGTACGTCTCGGAAATATCAGTCGTTTCGATATTACCGATGCGGATGCGGTGATCCGAAATTTGCTGAACCCCGGAGTATTCCTGCGCTCGCATCCCAGTCAGATTGTCGCGCGCTGGAAACGCCACGTTCGTCCGGAGCTCTTCCGCATCTATTTCTTCGATGATTTGGAAAAAAATCCCGCGGAACTACGCCGCGGAATCCTCTCGTTTCTAGGCGCTGATCCCGACAAGCCCAGCGGTCGAATCGCGGCAGAGCAGAACTGGGATGCTGGAAAGGAGAAGCTTGAACTTACCGAAAACGTGCGTTCACGGGTCGCACAGTTTTTTGAACAGGAATTGAAAGCCTGTGCAACAAAACTCGGCGGGCCGGCGAAACACTGGCCCGCGCGATATGGTTTTTCGTTGCTTGTTTTTGCCCTGCAGCTGATGGACGACCTGGATATCTTTTTCTGGGTTGATTGGATCGCCTGAACTGCCCACGGCGCGCTGCGGTCACTGCAGCGATACATGCTGACGCGATGCGTCTACCATGAGTTCCAACAAGGAAATAATGAGACGTGAAATGGAGTTGGCCATTCAACACTCGCCGCAGCGACGACAGGCATAAGGACAAAAATGAAAGTCCTGCGACCAATGCGGGGCCTGATTTCTTGTGCATCGGCGCTCACAAGGCGGGAACGACCTGGCTTTATCAGCAACTCAATTCCCATCCAGATTTCTGGATGCCTCCTGTAAAGGAACTCCATTATTTTGATCAACTGGGCAGGGTTCAGCGCGCAGACGCTCCGCGCTGTAGAGATGAGCGCGGCCGGCGATTTCTGGAGGGCTTGGCAAGTCTCAGCGCCAAACCGAATATCGATTTCGAGAGTTATGCGCGACTGTTCGAATCAAAGGGCGCGCTGCTTTCCGGCGATATTTCGCCAAACTATTCGACCTTAAGTAAGGATGTCATTCGGCAGGTCGTCGGACACTTCCCAAACTCAAAGGTGATTTTTCTGGCACGTGATCCGGTTGAGCGATTCTGGTCGCACCTATCGATGGAAGTGCATTACCGCCAGATCGAACCGTTTGACGCGACCAATATCGATGAAGTCAATCGTAATTTGCGCCGCCGAGGGATGCTCTTGCGTTCGTACCCGAGTGCTGTCATCGCGCGATGGAAACGCTATGTTTATCCGGAGCAGTTTCGTGTTTATTTCTTTGACGACCTCCAACGCGATCCCGTTGAATTGCGGCGGTCCATCCTTCGCTTCCTGGGTAGTGATCCAGACAACCCAGGCAGTCGATGGACACCGGATTACAACAGCTGGAACAGAATGGAAAAGCTTCCACTCACAAGCCAGGTACGATCGCATCTGGCCAGGTTCTTCAAGAAGGAACTGAAGACCTGCGCGGCGCGGCTGGGCGGGCCCGCCAAAGATTGGCCGGCACGATATGGTTTTTAATGCACCAGTCTTAACTTTGAAGGTTAACTCCTAACGGAAATTTTAGGTCGCCCGCGTTCTTTTTCTCAAACCTTAAACTTAACCCTTTTAACTTTCTGTCAGACGCGCTTCCGCGAGGTCGAGGTCACGCTGAATACGTCGCAATGCGTCGTCATTGATCACGCGCTCATTTCGTAACCGGATGATGGTTTGCCTTTCAACACGCAGAGCTTCGCGTTGCAAACGTTGATACTGGGGCGTGGCAATTTCGCCGCGGCAATCGTCGGGGTTTTCGGCGCAAAGTTGCAATTGCTCGACGCGTTCGGCGTACTCGGCGCGCAAACGATCCACTGTGTCGGGCGAAAACGCGCCGCCGGCACGCAATTTTCCGATCAATTCAATGGCGGCTCTATTCGCCTCGAGGCGCGCTCGGCGTTCTTCCTCATCTGCTTCTCCATCGTCTGTGATTCCGAGTTTGCCAATCAGGAGGGGCAGCGACAGACCTTGAATGACCAGTGTCGTCAGAATGACCGAGAACGTGAGAAACAAAATGTAATTACGTCCGGGAAATGGGTTGCCATCAGTCAATGTCAGGGGCAACGCAAATGCTGCCGCGAGCGACACAACACCTCGCATGCCAGACCAAGCCACAACGGCGGCCTGTTGCCGTCGTGAAATTGGATTACGCCCGCGTCCCACGTTCGCGAGACCCGATACGGGCGGCAGATAAGTCGCCGGTATCACCCAAATAATTCGAACCAAAACAACTGCACCGCTTATGATGATCGCGGTGACTATGGGGCCAACGAGCGATTCGCCACTCAGTGCGCGCAGAATTCCAGGGAGTTGCAATCCAATAACGATAAAGATGAATCCGTTGAGAAGAAAGACGACCATTTCCCAAAACGCGAAGGCTTGCAGGCGATAGCGCGGGGTGACAATCAGCGGCGAATGCCAGCCGAGAAAAATCCCCGCAGTAACCGTGGCCAGCACACCCGAGACGTGCAGGCGTTCTGCCGGCAGGTACGCAACGAAGGGCGTGAGGAGAGAGACTGTGATCTGGATTGGTGGATCATCGAGATGACTTTGCACCCAGCGCATTGCCAGCCCAACCAGCAACCCAAGTCCAATTCCACCAGCCGACACCCAGGTAAAACGAATCGCTGCATGACTGAGAGAGAAGGTGCCGGTAAGGAGCGCGGCGATTGCGAATTGCAACGCCACCAGCGCAGTCGCATCATTCACGAGACTCTCTCCCTCGAGAATTGCCTCAATACGATGGGGAACCCCAAGCCGGCGAATGATTGCGGTCGCTGCAATCGCGTCCGGCGGCGAAACAATTGCGCCCAGAGCAAACGCAGCTGCCCATGGAAGTGTTGGTACAATCGCGTGCGCGATCCACGCAATCGTTACCGTAGTTGCCAGCACTAATCCGATCGCCAGCAAAAGAATCTGTCGCAGGTTTCGTCGAAAATCGCGCCAGGATGTGAACAACGCCGCCGGATAAAGAAGCGCGGGGAGAAAAAAGTAGAATACGATCTCAGGGTTGAGCCTTACTTCTGGCAGTCGCGGCACGAAACTCAGGGCGAGTCCGCTGATGACGAGCACAATGGGATACGGCAGCGCAAATTTGCCCGCGACCACCGCCAGGACTGCGACAGCGGTAAACAGCAGCACAATGATTTCCGCCTGGTGCATCGTTGGATTAACAAAGCCTGTAGCCGGGATCGGTAACGCCGGCCTGCAGCAATGCTATCTCAATCAGCCGCGGTCAGCGACCGCCGCTCCGGCCTTTGCGCGCGCGCGATTCGTCTGAAGCTCAGCGAGATGTTTTTCTGACCATCGGCAAAGCGCGTGCAAGGGTTCAATCAACGTTCGGCCCAATCGCGTGAGCGAGTACTCCACCTTTGGGGGCACTACAGGATGAACAGTGCGTTGTACCAGGCCGTCGCGCTCCAGGCTGCGCAGCGTCTGTGTCAGCATTTTTTGCGAAATACCGCCGATCTCGCGCTGCAGCGCGGCATAACGCATCGTTCCGCGCGCCAGAATCTGGATAATGAGAGCTGTCCATTTGTCAGCGATTCGATCGAGCACGAGCCGGGAAGGACACTGCGCATCCATAACAGAGGGTGCGGAGGACACTTTGGGCACGCACCTGTGTAAAACAATTCCGATTGACGCGCAACAGGAGAGTAATACCCCAAAAGGGATGTATGATCTGCAATTGCGTGTAGTTGACTGCTGGTTTGGCCGTCCGAAATTTACGGTATGACAATTGATTCTCTTACGAAGGAAAACACTGTCTCGATAGATTTTCTCTTAAACGAAACGGACCTTGGTGGTCCATCGGCGACAGGCAACGGCCTCGAGGCTGCCGGAGCAGGCCAGGATGATTCCGCGTTGCTCGATGCGTATTCACGCACGGTAGTGAGCGCAGTCGCGCGTGTCGCCCCGACTGTGGTGAACATCGACGTCAAACAACGGGTCAACCTCCAGCGTGGAACACGCGAGCTGAGCGGCAATGGCTCGGGTTTCATCATCACGCCGGACGGATTCATTCTGACTAATAGCCACGTCGTTCATGCGGCGAGTAGTTCTATCACTGTAAATTTGCCTGATGGTCGCGAATATGCGGCGCAAGTTGCGGGCGACGATCCAGACACGGATCTCGCCGTGATTCGAATCGATGCGCCGCAACTCACTCATGTGCGCCTGGCCGACTCGGAGAAACTGCGCGTCGGCCAACTCGTAATCGCGATTGGAAATCCGCTCGGTTTCCAGGCGAGTGTTACTGCAGGCGTGATCAGCGCGCTGGGCCGGTCCATGCACGCACAATCTGGCCGTTTAATCGACAATATTATTCAAACCGATGCTGCGTTGAATCCGGGCAATTCCGGCGGGCCACTGGTTAATTCAGCCGGTGAAGTAGTAGGCGTAAACACTGCAATGATTCGCCCGGCCCAAGGCATTTGCTTCGCGATCGCAAGTAACACTGCCAAGTTGGTTGCCGGGTGGCTCATCCGCGACGGGCGTATCCGGCGCGGTTACATTGGCGTGGCCGGACAGAACGTACCGATTCATCGGAGGATAGTCCGATTCTATGGTTTAGCGCGTGAGACTGGGGTTCTTGTTGTTTCGATCGAGAAGAATAGTCCCGCTGCGCGCGCCGGATTGCGCGAGGGCGATTTAATCGTTGCGTTCAACGATCAGCCTATCGGGAGCGTGCATCATTTGCACAAGATTTTGTTCGGCGAACAAATTGGCGTCACTGCGAAGCTCACAGTCATCCGGCACACAGAAAAATTGGACTTATCGATTTTGCCGACTGAATCGCGATCGGAGTAACTCCGAGAGCGTGTTGGGCAAATCTACATGAAGCGAAGCAGGGATTGTTCGGTGCGCTCGCGACCAGGCTTAAGGCGAACCGCGGCGCGCAGAGCGTGTCGCGAAGTATAAAAGCTGGGAACGGCTTCGGCCTGGTAGTCGGCGTCGCGCGCGAGCTTCGAAAGCTTTGCAGCCGCCTCGGCTACCTCTACAGTCGAACTAATTCGCCATGAAAATTCTCGTTGTTGGCAGCGGCGGCCGTGAACATGCGCTGGCGTGGAAACTGGAGCAATCATCGGATGCCGAGCGTATTTTTTGCGCACCGGGAAACGCTGGCACCGCGGAAATTGCCGAGAATGTGGCAATTTCCGCTGGTGACCTAGACGTGCTCGTTCGGTTCGCCAAGGAAAATCGTATCGATCTGACGGTGATCGGTCCCGACGACCCGCTTGCCGCAGGGATTGTCGACCTTTTTGGCGCTGAAAAATTGCGCGCGTTTGGTCCGACGAAGTCGGCGGCACGTATCGAGACCTCCAAAATTTTCGCAAAGAAATTGATGCACGCGCACAAAATACCTACAGCCGAGGCGAGGACGTTTTCCGACAGCAGCGAAGCGCTGCGTTACTGTGAGCAGTTGACATTCCCGGTGGTGATCAAAGCAGACGGCCTTGCTCTTGGAAAAGGAGTAATCATTGCGGTTGATGCTGCTGCGGCGAGATCCGCCATCGACGAGATGATGGATCAAGGCCATTTTGGCGATGCAGGTCGGCGCATCGTAATTGAGGATTTCTTGCGCGGGACAGAATGTTCGCTGCACGCTTTGGTGGATGGAAGCAGTTATCGTCTGCTGGAATCGGCGCGCGATCACAAGCGCGCGCTGGACGGCGATCGGGGCCCGAACACTGGGGGTATGGGCGCGTTCAGCCCAGCCAACAATTGGAACAAGGAGCTGCAATCGAAATTCGAAGCGGATATTATGCAACCGCTGCTACGCGGCCTCCTGCAAGAAGGAATCACATTTCACGGACTTCTTTACCCGGGCTTGATAATCACTGGCGATGGCACTCGTGTACTAGAGTTCAATTGCCGCTTCGGCGACCCCGAAACGCAGGCGCTCCTGCCCCGGATGAAATCCGATCTGCTACCGTTGTTGGAAGCTACGATTGATGGAAACGTTAGCGAGCATGCGATTGAATGGGATACGCGTGCTGCCGTCACGGTCGTGCTCGCGTCTGGTGGTTACCCTGGCAAATACGAAACTGGAAAAAGGATCTCAGGTCTGGACGACGCAGCAAAGCTTGAAGACGTTCAGATTTTCCACGCCGGCACCAAGCGCGCCAACGGCGAGGTTGAGACCGCTGGCGGTCGCGTTCTCGCGATCACAGCTCTGGGATCAACGCTCGAAGCCGCACGTGCACGCGCGTACGAGGCTGTGTCCCTTGTTCATTTCGAGAGCTGCCACTTCCGGCGCGACATTGCTGTGAACCTAACCAACTGAGCGAACTCCAAATTCGATACTCAGATTTCGAATTTTCGCGCAATTAGAAAATGCGCTATAGGTCGGCATCTGTTTCAATGTCTCAAGTCACATCGTGCTCCTTCATTAGTCTCTTCATGGCGATAAGCGCGCTGGCGCAAACTCCGCCGTCGACTGTAATGCCTCCGGCCAGGCCTGCCGCCTCGGCAAGACCATCTGCGTCGGCGTCGTCATCGCCTTCGCCGTCGGCCAGCCCAACAACAGAGGATTTGGTCAATTCGTTAGGCCCGGCTGATCTGCAGGCAGTCATCACGCTGTTAAAAGGCAATTTTACAAATCCGGATGCAATTACAGATACCGAGTTGAATCGGGCGATGGTTGAGGGCCTCGCAATGCGGCTGCCCCGCGGCGTAATGCTTTTGCCCGCCAAAGAGAACGCGACAGCGGAAGCGCCAAGCGTCTTTTTTAGTGAGATCATCGGTGGCCACACAGGATACGTGCGCGTCGGTTCTTTAAACGCAGCTAACCTTCAGGCGCTGGACAAGAGTCTGAGCAATTTCGCCGCGAAAAACGTCAATGCATTAATCATCGATCTTCGCGCCAGTCAGGCGACGACTGATTTGCCGCTGGCCGCCGAATTTGCAAAGCGGTTTTGTCCGAAAGGCAAAACTCTTTTTACCGTGCGCAAGCCCACAGGGCGTCAGGACCGCGTTTTTAGTTCGGATCGCGATCCGGCATTTCGTGGCCTTGTCATGGTACTCACAGATGCCGATACGATTGGTGCGGCTGAGGCGATCGCCGCTGCGCTGCGATTTTACAACAAGGCGCTGCTCATCGGGCAAACGACTGCTGGTCGAGCAGCTGAATATTCCGATTTACCACTGCCGAGCGGCAAGATTCTACGCGTCGCCGTCGCGGAAATGGTTTCCCCCGACGGTCGTCCATTGTTTCCAGACGGGATAAAGCCGGATTTGCCCGTCGAAATTTCGATCGAAGACAAGCGGCAGATTTTCCAACTCAGCGGCGAAAAAGGAATGGGGCCGTTTGTTTATGAAGCCGGCCGGCCGCACATGAACGAGGCAGCGCTGCTAGCCGGGACAAATCCGGAAGTCGAAGCGGCGGAGGCAGCCCAACAACGGCGCGGACGCACGCCGGAGAAGCCGCCAGCGCACGACCCGGTATTGCAGCGCGCACTTGATGTGGTTACCTCGCTCGAGGTTTATCAAAAACGGTGACGTCTGGCTGCGTTTCTCACTGTCACTATCAAACGCGAGGTACGCGTCATTCCGAACGCGAGGGACCTCTCACAGGCTGATGGATTGCGCTGGAAAACAGGCATAACCCTCGATTGGGAGGTTCCTCACTTCGTTCGGAATGACGATAATTGCTCGCTTTACCTCGTTCTCGCCAGGCAATCCTTCGCCGTTATATGAGTTGAGCGACTTTTCAATTTCGCTCAAAATGGCAATGAAGTGACACCGCTCGAAGAACGCATCGGTTACAAATTCCGGAATTCCCTTTTGCTGGCGGAAGCCCTTACGCACCCGAGCCTCGGTCATGAGGCGCAACGTTATCATTTTGATTATCAGCGTTTGGAATTTTTGGGCGACGCCGTTCTCCAGCTCGTTATCACCGAATATTTGTTCAGTCATTTTCGAACCGAAGCCGAAGGTCAACTAACGAAATTACGGTCTCGGCTGGTCTCTCGCGAAGCGTTGAGGACGCACGCGGCCACGCTGGACTTGGGGCGTTATATTTTGATGGGGCGCGGCGAGGAAAGCAGTGGTGGCCGGGAACGAACCTCTACTTTGGCCGACGCGTTCGAAGCGCTCATCGGGGCCATCTACCTCGACGGCGGTCTCGAAGCAGCCAAAGATTTCATCTTGACCCAGACTCGTGGTGATCTTGAACAACTGGCGGAAACCCCAGTGGACATCAATCCCAAGGGCCAACTTCAAGAGTTGTTGCAAAGCATCTCGCCCCGCAGTCCAGTCTATGAATTGGTTTCTCAAAGCGGGCCCGAGCATGAGAAGACGTTTGTCTCACAGGTTGTTTGGGAGGGAATCGTTCTCGGTCAAGGCAGCGGTCGCAGCAAGAAACAGGCGGAAACTGTGGCTGCAATCGAAGCGATGCAGTTAAAGCGTTGGGAGATTAAAGAGAGCCGCTATAGCGCCTGAAGTCGCCATGTGCGGATAGGGAAGGATCGCCGGGCCGTCCGTTCCACGCCCTACCAAGTCAGGTCGAATGACGCAGCGCGTGGAGGCTGCCCCATTGGAAATGATTACGGACTGAGCCAGTCACGAATTTCTTGGCCTGTGTGATCGCCTCGCCGAGAGACAAGCCTTTGGCAAGACCGGCAGTGATGGCTGCCGAATACGTACAGCCTGTGCCGTGTGTCGCGACGTCGCGAACAAATGGTGCCGAAAACTCGACAACTTTTCCATCGGCGAACAGAAGATCGATAGCGTGGTCACCTTCCAGATGACCGCCTTTTAAAAGGATCGCAGTTTCGAATTTCTTCTCCAACTCTTTCCCCGCGACACGCATCGCTCGCCGATCTTTAATTTTCGTCCCAAGCAACTGTTCTGCTTCACCGAGATTTGGCGTAATCAAGCTGGCGAGCGGAAACAGTTCCTCCTCATAAGTTTCGATCGCCGCGGATTCAAGAAGGGGATCGCCGCTCGTGGCGACAATAACCGGATCGATCACCAGGGGCATCCGTAGCGCAGATGTCTTGCCTACGTTCTCTATCGTCTTCGCTACTGCGGAAATGATTTCCCCCGAGCAAAGCAGGCCAGTCTTGATCGCAGCGATCGGGAAACTTTTTGTCAGTACCTGGACTTGCTGGCGAACAATCTTCGCGCTGGCCGGCTCAATCCGCGAAACTTTTCCGGGAATTTCCGCGACAATACAGGTCACAGCAGTCAATCCGTAGACACCGAGCGCGGAAAATGTTTTGAGATCGGCCTGGACACCGGCGCCGGCGCTCGAATCGGAGCCGGCGATCGTTAGCGCGACAGGGACTGTAGCGGCGCTCTGTGAGCGCCGATTACGTTGCTTACCCATGGAAACCCCGCGGTCATAGACCGCCGCTACAGATCACGCTCCGTCGTTGCCGATGGCTTCCACCGGACAGCCTTCCATTGCTTCTTTGCAGAGTCCTTCTTCTTCCGGCGTCTCGGGTTGCTTATACACGTAGGAATGGCCTCCATCGTCGTTCCGCTTGAAATTGGCGGGCGCGGTTTCGCGGCACAAATCGCAATCGATGCATTGATCATCGACATAAAACTTGCCCGGTACGTTTTCGGCGTATTTGTTCGCGGCATCGGCCATGGCTTTTTTCCTAAAAAATGAAGTGGAAAGGGTAGGAAGAAACGCTCTCTACGCAATTAACTTGGCTGTTGATGAAGGTGCATGCAACCGCAGCCAGAACTCAAAAATCGTTAAAGCGTTGAAACGTTGAAGCGGAAAGCTCATTATCCCTCATCTCACTACGCGTTTAACAAACTGCTGATTCCGTGATTTAGCTATCTGCTTCCATCGTCTCTGGATCTTATGAAAAAGGGAACTGCCAAGAGTCTGCGAGTTTTTGCAGTCGAACTGGCAGTCTACTCGGTTCTCGTCATTATCTATTTCTTCCTGGTCCTTCATCTTCTTGGTGATTGGCTATACCACCTCGAAACGCAGCATCGCTACATTTACGCCGGCGTTGCCCTTTTGCTCATTGCCGGTCAGGCCGTGGTTCTGGACACCTTGAGCACACTTCTGCTTCGCCTTCTCCGGGGGCGCTGGAGATAACTCATGTATTTTCCAATTTCCCACGCTGATATCAATCCGATTTATCTGGCTGTTGTCGGCTTTATCATTGGAATTTTGGGAGGGTTCTTTGGTGTGGGTGGAAGTTTTATTGCCGGCCCCGCACTGCGTCTGATGGGAGTGGATTGGAATTATGCGGTCGGAACAGACCTGGCGCATATCGTTGGCAAATCGATCGTAGCGGCGAGACAGCATCGCACGCTCGGTAATGTTGATCTTAAGTTAGGGTTAATCATGGCGTTGGGGACAATCGGCGGCGCCGAAGCCGGAGCACAGCTTATTCAGGCGCTAAAACGCTCCGGTAACGTGAACAGCGTTGTCAGCTTTGTCGCGATCGCCGTTTACGTGGGCATTTCGGGCTTCATGCTCTGGGAAAGCCGAAAGACCCTGCGCGCGGACAAGAGAACGCCCCAATCCGGGCTGGTGAAGGGTGCGGAGTCGAAAAAGGATCGCTCCGCGTTCCGGCCAGTCACGCAAGCGATTCAACGAATGAAAATCTGGCCGATGATCGCGCTGCCTACTTCAGGCATACAGGAAATTTCTCTATGGATCATACTTCTGGTCGCCTTTGTTGGGGGTGTCTTCAGCGGTTTTCTTGGCGGCGGCGCGGGTTACATTCGAATGCCCTCGATGGTTTACGTCCTCGGGATTCCTACGCATCTGGCAGTGGGAACCGACCTTTTTGAGATCGTGATTTCAGCGAGTTATGGAACGCTTACCCACGCGATTAAAGGCAACGTGGATATTCTGATCGCGCTCGTCATGCATACCGGCGCAGTCATCGGCGCGCAGATCGGCGTGGTCGCCACGCAATATTTTGCGGGCCCGAAGATTCGGCTGGCATTTGTACCGCTGCCACTGATCGGCGCGGCTATTGTTATTTACACGCTCATGACAGGCCACAAACTCTAGCAATGAAAATTTTGATTTGCAGCGACGGAACGTCGTCAGCTGACACAGCGATCCACCTTGGAGGTTCCTTTGCCAGCCCTCTCAAAGCTGAAGCCACGCTACTTGGAATTGCGGAAACATCACAAGATGAGCAGCCACTGCGCGATGCGCTCCAGAAACAGGCGGATTCGCTTCACGGGCATGACGTGTCGCCGAATATCATCGTCCAAGCTGGCGAGCCAGTCAGGCAAATTGTCGATCAAACATCAAAGACCAACTACGATCTGGTTGTTATCGGAGCGCGATGGACGGGAGCGACCGGGTATTACTGGCGTTCGCAAAAGACTTACGAAGTGATCAAGTCCATTCAGCCCCCGGTGCTGGTAGCCATCGGTGAATGCAAGCACTTGAAGCGTTTTCTGGTTTGCACCGGTGGAAAAGAATTCATCGAGAAAGCAGTGGGGTTTACCGGCAAGCTAGCTGCCGCCGTGAATGCTTCAGTCACGTTATTGCATGTGATGGCTGAGCCTCCTGCATTGTATGCAGACCTGGTCGTCTTGGAAGAGAACGTTGATCAGTTACTGGAATCGAAATCGGAGCTTGGGACAAATCTTCGCCGGCAAAAAAGAGAGCTCGAACACCTCGGTGTTTCCACTGACGTGCGGCTTAGGCACGGTATTGTAATCGATCAGGTGTTCGAGGAAGTGCGCGCTGGCGATTACGATTTGATTGTGACCGGCACGTCGCAGGCGCGCGGGTTGCTTCGTCATTATATCATGGGCGATCTGACCCGCAGCATTTTAAATCGTGCAGATTGTCCTGTACTCGTCGCGCGTGCCGGCCCGCCCGAGGTGGGCAAAACTTTCTGGAGAGCGCTCAAAGGATTATTTGGGAGAGGCTAAGGACGGCGAACGTCGTCTCGTGTCGAGTGTCTCACGCTTATTCTTATTCATACTCATGCTCCAGCTCATGCTCATACTTGAGAGGGCTGCTGAAGAAGAAGGAGCAAGAGGATGAGTACCAACGCACACGAACGGCCAACCCTGGACAGCAGACGGGTGCGTCGATGGCTCGCACATCTTTGGCGTGAATGGACAATCGAAAGTTGGCGACCGATTTCTCCAGCTTTCACCAAACCAGAGCCTTTAAACTGGGACGACGTCCGAGTAACGGCAGCCTGGATCGGCCATGCCACGGTGCTCATCAATTTCTTCGGCATCAACGTTCTCACCGACCCCGTGCTCTTTCCGCGCATCGGGATTCGGCTGCCGGCATTTACCATTGGCCCAAAGCGTTTGACTGCGCCAGCACTCCAATTTCACGAACTGCCTCGAATTGACCTCATTCTTCTATCCCATGCGCACTTCGATCATTTCGATTTGCGCACGCTCCACCGCTTCCATGAAAACACCCGTGTAATCACCGCTCCGAACACAGCGGACTTGCTAAGAAGGACACGTCTCCGGGACGTGACCGAACTTCGTTGGAGCGAAACGGAAGTTGTTAACGCCACCGGCCAAATCACCGGCGACGTCACGATTAGCGCGTTTCAGGTGAAACATTGGGGCGCCCGAACACAGCACGACACTCATCGCGGCTACAATGGCTACGTCATCGAGCGAATGGGACGGCGCATTCTGTTCGCGGGTGATACTGCCATGACAGACAACTTCGCAAAGCTGCGACAACCGATCGATCTCGCGATCATGGCTATCGGTGCATACAACCCGTGGATTTATTCGCACTGCACCCCTGAGCAGGCGGTGGAGATGGCAACCGCCGCCGGCGCCCGCTTCATCATGCCGGTGCACCATCAAACGTTTCGGCTCAGCTTCGAGCCATTTCGGGAACCGATCGAACGCTTCCAACTCGCGCTGCGTGAAACTCCGGAACGCATCGCCCTGCGTGAAATTGGCGAGACTTTCGTCCTGCCGTAATCCTTAGTACGATACTGGATACTGGATACTCGATAACCAAAACAGACGCGGGGAAGAAAATCAGCATTAGAATCCAGCCAAGTATCGTACTCCAGCATCGCGCTCCGTTGTGTCCTTGCCGCAGGGTTTCTAGAATGCAATGTTTGCACCCGTGCCGACGTAGCTCAGCTGGTAGAGCAGCGGTTTCGTAAACCGCAGGTCACGGGTTCAAATCCCGTCGTCGGCTCAGCCTTCATTCCCAACAATATTGAGAGCGAAAGCTCTCACGCCCGTTGGCGCCTGCCGCACCGAGGGCTTGCCGAAAGCCGGTTGAGCGTTAAACGTTTGGCATTTTAGAATGACAGACTTGTCCGAGCTCTCTAATTCCGTCTCGATCATTGTTCCAACTCTGAACGAGGAGCAAAATATCGTGCCGCTGGTTTCGGAAATTGCAGCGTCCGCTGTTCCTTTTCGGGAAATTTTGTTCGTTGACGATCGTTCTACTGACGCAACTCGCGATAAGATCCTCGCGCTCGCGGGCACCCAGCCGATCCGCCTGATCGAGCAGGACGGCAGCGGTCCCGGGTTAGCGGGAGCAATTATGTCGGGCGCACGCGCCGCACACGGAGGAATTCTTCTGGTGATGGACGCAGACCTGAGTCATCCGCCTGATCGGATCAAAGATTTGATCGCGCCGTTGGTTGCCGGCACAGCAGACCTCGTTGTCGGAAGCCGCTATGTGAGGGGCGGGTCGACGCCAGGCTGGCCAGTATGGCGGCGCGTTGTGTCGCGAGCTGGCGCTGTGCTGGCCTACCCGCTTACTGGTCTGCACGATTCCATGTGCGGCTTTTTTGCAATTGGTCGTTCGCGATTGCTCCAACTCGCGCCGCAAACCAGCGGTTTCAAAATCGTTTTCGAAACAATGCTGCGCGCTCGCGGAACGCTGCGCGTCCGTGAGATCCCGATCGCTTTTCGGGAGCGCGTACACGGGAAATCGAAAATGTCCTTCGGTATTGCGCTGCGGTTTTTTTGCCGATGGCTGCACGCGATGTCCGAGCACCTCGTTCGCACAGCGTCTCAACGCGAGATAAGCGCAAGCCTGGGCGGCGCAGCGGACGCTTTACATCCAGAGGCTCCAGGAAAGTAAAGCGGACGCATCGCGCCAGACGTGGCTCGAACTGTCGCCCAGGACAACCACAATCACATCCTTGCCAGGACGTGTGCCGCTCGCGATTAAACATTTTCCTGCGGCATCGGTATAGCCGGTCTTCATTCCGTTGCAGTAGGGTAGCCGCCGGAGAAGCTTGTTCGTGTTTTCAAGCTCGCGTGTGCGACCATTGGCAAAGCGAAAAACAAGTTGCGGAAGACAAACGATCGACCGGATGGTCGGATTCGCATAAGCCGCCCGCGCAATGAGCGATAGATCGCGGGCGGTGGAATATTGGCCAGGCACCGGCAAACCATTCGGGTTCACAAAATGCGAATGCACAGCTCCAAGCTGTTGGGCGCGTCTGTTCATGACCGCTGCAAACGATTCGATGCTGCCGGCGTTATCTCGCGCCAGACATCGTGCGACGTCGTTAGGGCTTTTCACCAGCAGCGCGCGCAGAAGATCGATCCGCTGATAAGTCTCTCCCGCCTTGATGTTCAACTTCACCGGCTCAGCGTTGGTATCCGTTGGTTGCACGGTGACTTGTCGATCAAGAAAACCGCTTTCCGCCACAATGAGCGCGGTAAGTAATTTTTGCGTGCTCGCCGGGGCCCTGAACTGGTCCGGATTTTTTTCGTACAATGTTTTGCCAGTATTCGCGTCCACCACAATCACCGAAGCTGCGGTGGTCTTCGGTATCCCTTCGGGAGTGTACTCGGGCGCCGCGGGAATTGATTCTTCGTTTTCTTTCGCCTTTGCGCGTTTCCGGTGTGGGCGGGCATGAGTAGATTTTGAAGTCTTTGCCTTGCGGCTCGAACCGGATTCAACATCCTGATCATTTTCGCCGTCGGACGAACTCGCCTTGGCGACGTCGTCCCTAGATGTGACGGCTTTCGCTTTTCGAACCGGCCCTGAGACTCCGCTAGGCCGTATGGAGTCAGTAGCATCCTGACCCCACGCATGCGCACCTGATGCCAGGAAGAAAACGCAAAGGTAGCAAAGCCAGTTACGCCACAATTTCATGGGTCGGAAATTAGCGATAAAACTTCCGCTCGCGCAAGCGGTAGCGCGCAGGCGGCTTGGCTTACGCTTTTCTCGAGTGTTCGATCAATTCGATCTCGTAGCCTTCCGGCGCGTCGATGAACGCGATTTTACCGCTGCCAGTTGAATGCGGGCCATCGGATAGCGGATAACCTTTTGCCGCCGCTCGCTTCGCGAACGTTTCCAGATCATCCACTTCAAATGCGAGATGCGTCAGATCCGGGCCGACCATGACCGGCCCACTCTCATCAAACTTACAAATCTCAATCTCCGCATCGCTGTCGGGCGCTTTTAAGAAGACAAGCTGCGACCCGCGCCCGGAAGTGTGCCGGCGAAGCTCCTTAAGCCCAAGCACGTCCTTGTAGAAGGAAACCGTTTTCTCCAAGTCGTGCACGCGATATCGCGTATGCAGCAATTTCTTGACCATGGCTTACCTTATTGTTTCACGAAACGGATTCAAACTGGAGCGCGCTGGAAGTCAGGCTTCCAGCCTGACTGGGGCGGCGAGCTTCCAGCCTGCCGAATATTTCTTGCAGCTTGTCGACAAGCTGGAAGCTTGTCTGCCGAGTCAGCCAAGATGGCTGATTTCCTATGAAAAAAATCGGAATTCTTTTTGGCCAGGAACACAGTTTTCCGCCGGCGTTTGTCCAGCGGGTGAATCAGAAAACCGGCGGCAAAGACGCCATCGCAGAATTTGTAACGATCGACAAGGTGATCCAGGGGCAGCCGTGCGGTTACGAGGTGGTGATCGACCGCATCTCTCAGGACGTTCCGTTCTATCGGGCCTGGCTCAAAAATGCCGCGGTGACTGGCACAGCAGTAGTCAACAATCCCTTTTGGTGGAGCGCCGACGAAAAATTTTTCAACAACGCGCTGGCGACAAAAATCGGTGTCGCCGTACCGCGCACGGTGTTGCTTCCATCGAACCAACCGCCAACGGACACGAATGATAAATCATTTCGTAATCTCGGATACCCATTGAATTGGGAAGCGATTTTCAGTTACGTCGGCTGGCCAGCATTCTTCAAACCCTTTGCCGGCGGTGGCTGGAAGAATGTTTATCGGTTGCACAACCCGGACGAATTTTTCCGCGCTTACAACGATACCGGTCAGCTAGTGATGATGTTGCAGGAGGAAGTGAAGTTCGAAATGTATTTCCGGTGTTACTCGATCGATCAGCGTCATGTGCGCATCATGCCGTACGAGCCGCGCCAGCCCTATCACCTTCGGTATCAAACCGAGTGGCAGGCGCCAAAGGAGATCCTGCAAAAAGTCGAGGAAGGTGTTCTTCGGTTGAATGAATTCCTCGGCTACGATCTAAACACGGTGGAGTTCGCCGTGCGTGATGGTGTGCCGGTTGCAATCGATTTTTGTAATCCCGCGCCTGATGCAGAAGCGGCCTCAGTCGGCCAGGCAAATTTTGAATGGGTCGTCGAAGCCGTTTCAGAAATGGCGATCCGCAAAGCCCGGGAACACGTTCCGGGTCGCGACAATTTGAGCTGGGGCAAGTTCCTGCAAGCTGCAGTGACGAGACGTTCGCTAGGCGAGCTTGCGTGATTCGGAACACAAGCTGCCAGCTTCTATTGGCAGACGAGCATCCTGCTCGTCGACATTCACTCGACAGGCTGGAAGCCTGTTGGCCGAGGCAGGCAAGATGCCTGACTTCCGCAACCCGGATGACACAGGTGTGTTTTTGGCAGACATTGGCAACCCTTCCATGAGCGCGAAGGATCACATGTTTACTGTCGGAATCGAAGAGGAGTTCGCCATCGTCGATCCGGAAACGCGTGAGCTACGTTCGCATATCCAGGAAATTCTCGAGGGCGGCAAGGTGGTGCTAAAGGAGCAAATCAAACCAGAGATGCACCAGTCGGTGGTGGAACTCGGCACGGACGTTTGCGATTCTATCGAACACGCGCGCGCGCACGTGATTGAGTTGCGTAGCAGACTCGCGGAGCTCGCAGGACGCAGCGCATTGAAGATCGCTTCAGTCGGCACACATCCATTTTCTCACTGGCGCGATCAGCACATCACCGAAGGCGAACGTTACAAACAGATCATCGAGGACATGCAGCTACTCGCGCGAGCAAATCTGATCTTTGGACTGCACGTTCACGTCGGCGTTCCCGACCGTGAGAGCGCCATTCACGTGATGAATCAGGCGCGTTATTTTTTGCCGCACATTTATGCGCTCTCGGTCAACTCACCGTTTTGGGTGGGCCATGATACAGGGCTGAAAGGGTATCGGCTCAAAGTGTTCGAACGTTTTCCGCGCACCGGAATTCCCGATTCGTTCGAATCGCTTTCCGAGTATGAGGATTATTGCAAGTTGCTGGTCAAAACCGGTTGCATCGACAACGCGAAAAAAATCTGGTGGGACATTCGGCTGCATCCATTCTTCGATACACTGGAGGTACGCGTGTGCGATGCGCAGACTCGCGTTGACGATACACTGGCAATCGCCGCGTTAATTCAGGCAGTCATCGCCAAGCTTTTTAAATTGCTCTGGCGAAACACCACTTTCCGGATTTACCGCCGCCGTCTCCTGGATGAAAACCGATGGCGCGCGGCGCGCTACGGCATTGACGGAAAACTGATCGATTTCGGCAGGGAAGCGGAAGTGGAAGAGCGAAGTTTGTTAAACGAGTTGCTCGAATTTGTGGCCAGCGAAGCGAATGAGCTCGGCACGCACCGCGAAATGGCGCACATCGAACGCATCATGCGCGAAGGCACCGGCGCGGACCGACAACTCGCCGCCTACGAGCGCACGCACGACATCAAGGCAGTAGTCGATCACATTGTCGCGGAAACGTACGAAGGATTAAATATGTCGCGGAACGCTGCGATTGGTGGCTGACTTTTTTTTGTGATCTCGCCTCCTGTCATATCCAGCGGACTCGAGACGTCTACATCGCGATTTATGCGCAACGCTTATTTGATCCCAACTAATTCGCTTGAAGTCCCATTCGGGAAATCTTCGCGACCATTATGCGTGGCAGTTCTTTTGTAGCCAAGACGTCACAACGCTGGGTTACGTTGGACTTTTGGATTTGGTAGACAATACGGACCGTATCGTAAGCGCCGGCGGAACGTCAATCCTCTCGCTCCGTGTAATTTAACCTGTCACCTGGCTAACCCCGGTGCTTGGATCAAAAACAGTAAGGGTAAACTTGTTGCCGACCTCGAGCGCGCTCGACATCGCCGCAGCCCAGTCGATTCGCTACACGCCGCCTCGTCTACATCGCTTTATAGTCGACCGTAATAGTGCGGTACAGCAGTGTGCCGTGTTGTGCAGAGAAATAAAATAGTTCCAGCATGGTGGCGCCGACCATCCATTGATAGCCCACCAGCGTCTGGATGACATCTGTATCCGTGTCGCGTGAACGTGACACCAGCTTTCCGGTCCCGTATTTTTCGTCGAAGTATTTGCGAATCTCTCCCATCCGCTGGTTGTAGCGTTCGATCGACCAATCCGGGTATTCGTATTGCAATTCCACCGCAACAAGCGCTCTCTGCTTAAAGGTAAACAGCGTCCGCTTTAACCCAGGATGAACGAGACCCTCCACTGTCCAAACGTCCCGGTTCTCCTTTTTCTCTCGCGAGGTGATCTTGGCTTTCGCGCCGTGGAGCACAGCTTCTACGTGCGCCATCGAGTCGTTCCAACGGAAGCCGAAGGGAGGCAACAGTTCATCAACGGAATATGCGCGCGCCGCAGAAAGAAGGACGCAGATTACGGCAGTCGAAAAAATTCGCCCTTTCCCAACACCGTTACGAGGAAGGAGGCACTTAGTCTGCCAGTCTTTCATCTCAGGGTCGGTCGCCCGCATTATGGATCGGCATCCCAATAGCATTATGGAGGCGGAAAAATTGCGTGCACGGTGCAATTCGGTCAAATCGCGGAGGGTCGCCACAGCGCTCGGAATCGGGAAGTTCGCTTCGCCGCGCAAAAATTAAGCGGACGAATTTGCTGTTTTCTCTCGGAGACGTGCGTTTCTCTTTTGTAGTCAAGAAAATTTTTGGCCGCGATGAAAAATAAAATTCTTTTTTTTCATTTTTTTTCTTGTCGATTTTGAAAGCGATTTCTAGTCTCAAGCCCGCTGGCGAGGCAGAAACGAAGCGCATGTGAATAAGTTGTGAACATTCCTGAGAAACTTTTAGATCCTAGAATGAGCGAAAGGACCAGCTTCCTGAAGCAACGATCGAATGCGCAAGGCTGCCCGAATGGCTCCGATCGATCGTTCAAGCGCGCAGGAGCCCGTTTTCCCTCGTATTTATGCGTGTTTGAGGGCTTTTTTCAGCATTTCTCCAGCGAACTACGCTGGCAATCAGCTCAATGCCACTCCCGTTTCCCGGGGCGATTTCCCTCGGTATCAGCGAGTGTGGCAATTGTGTAACACTGTTAACAAGTCAGCTATGGACAAGAAATGTGCGCAGCTGTGGCAGCAATTGTCAGCCGCGCTCAAACCACAAATCAGCGATGATAGTTTCAAACGCTGGTTTTCGGCGGTTGAACTTGTCGAAGCGAAAGAAAAATCGCTCACTCTTCGTGTTCCAAACAACATCTATCAGTTTTGGATTGAAAGTAATTACATGCCGGCGTTGCAGACAGCCATTGTCACGACTTTTGGCGGCCCGCGACCGATAAAGTTTTGCTCGCCTTCGGGTACTGGCGCCCAAATGTCCGTTGAGGATGCGGCACCGTTAGAAAAAATTTTGCCTGAATCCCCGGGCAACACAAAACCAGGCGCTACTGTGCCTGGGCTTAATCCACGGAACACATTCGAATCTTTCGTGGTCGGTCCGAACAACGAAATTGCGCATGCCGCCGCTCTCGCTGTGGCGCAGGCGCCAGCGCGCACGTACAACCCGCTATTCGTTTACGGTGGTGTCGGTCTGGGCAAGACCCACCTGATGCAGGCCATCGGCCAGTATGTTTGGGCCAAAAAGAAGAACGTGAAGGTGATTTATGTTTCCAGTGAACTATTCATCAACGAGTTCATCGACGCGATCCAGCACAGTAACCTGGTCAAATTTCGAAAGCGTTATCGCCAGGTCGATCTTCTTCTGATTGATGATATTCAATTTCTCGGTGGCAAAGAGCGTTCTCAGGAAGAATTCTTCCACACGTTCAATACGCTGTTCGATGGGCATAAGCAGATCGTTCTTTCCAGCGATCGGCCCGCTTCCGAGATCGCGAATCTGGAACACCGCCTGGTTTCACGCTTTGAATGGGGACTCACCGCCGAGCTTCAGCCGCCGGACATCGAGACACGTATGGCGATTTTGCGGAAGAAAGCGCGCGGCATGCAGATCCAATTGCGCGACGAAGTTTTTCAATTTCTCGCCAGCCGCATTCGCACAAATGTGCGCCGGCTGGAAGGCGCGCTCATGCGCGTGGCTTCGTTTGCATCACTCAGCGGAAAAGAACTCACGCAGGAGGTCGTGGAGCATTTGCTAAAAGATATTTTGCAGGAAGAAGGACGCCATTCCATCACCATCGAACAGATTCAACGGCGCGTGGCCGAACATTTTGATGTGCGCGTGGCCGATATGACGAGCAAGCGGCGCCCGGCGAGCATCGCCTTTCCGCGCCAGGTGGCGATGTATCTCGCGCGCGAGCTTACCAAGGCGTCTTTGAATGAAATCGGCGACGCATTTGGAGGACGCGATCACGGCACCGTGTTGCATGCTTGCAAACTGGTAAAGAAACGAATGATGGAGCAGGATAATCTTCGTCAAACGATATCCTTCATTGACAGTTCGCTTCAGCGTTGATTGTGCGACTTGTCATTCTGAGCGGAGTGGAGTGAAACGAAACGAAGTCGAAGAATCCCGTGGAAATAAGTCGACGCTAAGTTCAACGGGGTGTCTCGACGAAGCTTGTCCTGAGCGAAGCCGAA
>JBKPLD010000083.1:0-22688 GCA_046731415.1 Verrucomicrobiota bacterium | reverse complement strand
TGCAGCCGCAATCGGAAACAGTCTGGCGTCAGGCGACCAAGTACAACGTGCCGCGTCTGGCATTCATTAACAAGATGGACCGAGTCGGTGCAGACTTTGAAATGTCGGTGGAAAGCATTCACAAAAAGCTCGGTGCGAACGCATGGCCGGTTTTGTTGCCGCTGGGCAAGGAAGATCAGCTACGCGGTCAGCTCGACGTTATCAACAAGAAGGCGATTATTTATTCCGAGAACGATCAGCTCGGCTCGACATATGAAGTTACTGAGTTGCCCAAGGAGTACGTTGAGATTGTCGACAAGGCTTACAATGATCTGGTCGAACAGGTTTCAAACATCGATGACGATGTTGCTGAGGCCGTCATCCATGAAAAACCGGTCACGCCTGAGCTGTTGAAAGCTGGGATTCGCCGTCAAACAATCGCTAACAAGTTTGTGCCCGTCATCGGCGGGTCGGCACTGAAGAACATCGGCATCCAGTATTTGGTTGACGCGGTCGTCGATTATCTCCCGAGCCCGTTGGATATTCCGCCTGCGAAAGGTCAGGACCCCGATACTGGCGAGGCGATGGACGCGCCAACCGATGATAGCGGTAATTTTTGCTCGCTGGCCTTCAAACTTTGGAGCGATCCATTTGTCGGGAAACTGGTTTTCTTCCGTGTTTATTCCGGCACCTTGAGTAAGGGCGACACCGTTTACAATCCGCGCACGAACAAACGCGAACGCATTTCGCGACTAATTCAGATTCAGGCCGACAAACGCGAAGATATAGAGACCTGTTACTCCGGTGATATCGCGGCAATCGTCGGCATTAAGAACATCACCACTGGTGATACCTTGTGCGACGAGGATCATCCGATTCTTCTCGAGCCGCCGTCTTTCCCTGATCCCGTCATTTCGATGGCCATTGAGCCGAAGACGAAACTGGACCAGGAAAAAATGGCGACAGCGCTTCAGCGCCTCGCCGAAGAAGACCCGACGTTCCGTGTTTATACACACGAAGACACTGGTCAGACGATTATCGCCGGGATGGGCGAACTGCACCTGGAAATTATTCGGGACCGCATGTTCCGTGAATTCAAAGTGGACGCGAACGCGGGCAAACCTCAGATCGCGTACCGCGAAACGATTACAGGCAATGCGCACGGCGTTGGCAAATTGATCAAGCAATCGGGCGGCCGCGGCCAGTACGGCCACGTGGAAGTAGACATGCGGCCCACCGAGCGCGGCAAGGGCCTGACGATCGAGAACAAGATCGTCGGTGGCATCATTCCGCGAGAGTACATTCCCGCGGTTAAGAAAGGCATCGAAGAAGCGGTGCTGAACGGAGTTTTGGGCGGTTATCCTGTCGTCGACGTTGAGGTCGACATCGTTTACGGCTCGTTCCACGAAGTCGATTCCAGCGAGCTCGCGTTCAAGATGGCGGCAATCTTTGCCATGAAAGATGGATTCAAGCAGGGTAAACCGATTTTGCTCGAGCCGATCATGAAAGTGGAAAACATCACGCCGGACGAATTTCAAGGCGATATCTGCGGCGATTTAAGCCGACGTCGTGGCAGCATCAACAATATCGAATCGCGTAGTGGTCTGGCGATTATTCACGCCGAAGTTCCCCTTGCGGAGTTGTTCGGCTATGCGACGGCGATCCGTTCGCTGTCGAAAGGGCGCTCGAGTTACTCGATGGAGCCATCTCACTTTGCGCCGGTGCCGGCAAACCTGGTTCCGGCCATTCTTGACCAGAAAGAGGCCAAATGAGTAATGGCCAGCGCATTCGGATTCGCTTGAAAGCATTCGATCACCGAATGCTCGATCAATCCGCCGTCGAGATTGTCGAGACGGCGAAACGCACGGGAGCGCGCGTAGCCGGTCCGATTCCGTTGCCGACGTTGATTGAGAAATTCACGGTGAATCGTTCCCCGCACGTCGATAAAAAGTCGATGGAACAATTTGAAATTCGCACGCACAAGCGGCTGTTGGACATCATCGAGCCGACGGCGAAAACGGTGGATGAACTAAAGAAACTGAATTTGCCTGCGGGCGTTGACATTACGATTAAGATTTAAGCGGAGGCCCTTCTGAAAGATTTGCGATTAGACGGTCATGAGCATCGGACTTCTAGGACAAAAAATTGGTATGACCAGCGTTTACGACGCCAAAGGTCGATTGTGCCCTGTGACCGTGATCGCGGCCGGCGATAACGTTTTGTTGCGTCGTTTGACCCAGGAAAATGACAGCTACTCGGCCGTGCAGGTCGGGTTTGGCGTGCAAAAAGAATCGCGTGTGACCAAGCCGTTGCTTGGCGAATTCAAAAAAGCTGGCGTAGAGCCGCAGAAATTCGTGCGTGAGTTTCGCCTGACCGGCGATCTACCCGAAGGCGAGATCAATCTAAGCGTGACGCAATTTCAACCGGGCGACTATGTGGACGTCATCGGCCGATCGAAAGGCAAAGGATTTCAAGGCGTGATGAAGAAGCACAACTTTCATGGTCAAGGCGCGGCTCACGGCTCGAAAATGCACAGGCGCATTGGCGCAGTCGGCAATCGTTCTACTCCGGGGCGAATTTGGAAAAACATGGGAATGCCTGGTCATCTGGGCGATGAACGGGTGACCGTGCAGAACCTTCAGGTCATGCAGGTGCGCGAAGCCGAAAAAATTATCTTGGTCAGCGGCGCCGTTCCAGGAGCGAATGGCAGTTATGTGATTATCAGACCGGCAATCAAGCATCCGGAGCGAGTGGCCGCGGTGCATGCAGCGCATCGCAAACATGACGAGGAAGAAGCCGCAAAGAAGCCGGCAATAAAAATTCGCTAAAGGATGAGCGCAAAAGTTCTAACCAAGACCGCTGCCAAGGAAGCCGGGATCGAGTTGATTGAAGACGGAAAAGGCTCGCAGGCTGTTCATGATACGGTCGTCGCGATGCGCGCGGCGCGTCGGTCCGGTTCTGCCAACACGAAAACGAAAGCAGAAGTGGATTTGTCTGGGGCAAAGCCCTGGCGACAGAAGGGCACCGGTCGCGCGCGGGCCGGCTATAAATCGTCGCCGATCTGGCGTGGCGGCGGCGTCGTTTTTGGACCAAAACCGCGAGACTATTCAAAGAGGATTTCAAAATCGGTGCGGCGTCTTGCTTTTCGAAAGGCCTTAAGCGAGCGGATCAAGGCAGGCGACGTTTTGACGATCGACAAATTCGTGGTCCCGGAACTGAAAACGAAGTCGTTCGTGGGGTTATTGAAAAAACAAACAGACGTCCGGAAAGTTTTGTTGGTCTCGGATACGTTTGATCAAACGACACTGAAGTCGGGCCGCAACGTGAAGCCGGTGGCACTTGCTACTGCTTCCGATGTAAACACAGAACAGTTACTAGCTTTCGAGAAAATCCTCGTCACCCAGAAGGCTTTGGAAAGATTGGCGGAGCGGACTCGCCTAGGCCGAACCAGCGAACAGGCGAAGTAAGCGATGAACGAACCACACGAGATTATTCAAACCGCGTCGTTGACCGAAAAGTCAACCCTGATGAGCGAGAAGCAGAACAAGTACGTCTTCCGCGTCAGTCCACGCGCAAACAAGATTCAGATCAAGAACGCGATCGAACGCCTGTTTCAAAAGAAAGTGGTCGATGTGAATACTTGTAACTATGCAGGCAAGGAGAAACGCGTGCGCGGACCGCTGGGTCGACGTCCACGTTGGAAGAAAGCGATCGTCACTTTGAAAGAAGGCGAAAAGATCGATCTCATATAACCGAGTGACACTTTTATTATGGCTCTAAAAGAATTTCGCCCATTAACGCCGACGCTCCGTTTCAAGTCGCTGCCCGCCTTTGAGGAAATCACAAAGTGGCGGCCTGAGAAGAGACTTGTTGAGCCAAAGAAAAAAAGTGGGGGTCGCAACAGCTACGGCCGGCTCACCTCGCGTCATATTGGCGGCGGGCACAAACAGAAATATCGCAGGGTTGATTTCAAGCGACGCAAGCATGGCGTCTCTGCAGAAGTTGTCGGTATCGAGTACGATCCAAACAGGTCTGCACGCATTGCTTTGATCAAATACGCTGATGGTGAACTAAGCTACATTCTTGCGCCAAATGGTCTGCAAACAGGTGCGACGGTCGCCGCCGGCGACAACGTCCCGCCCGACCTGGGAAACGCGTTGCCGCTTCGTGCGATTCCATTGGGCTCCAATATCCATAACGTCGAATTGAGTCCGGGCCGCGGTGGACAGATTGCGCGAAGCGCTGGCCAACAGGCGACCTTAACAAATATCGAAGGTGGTTACGCATTAGTGAAAATGCCTTCGGGCGAAATCCGCCGCATCCATGAAAACTGCTTTGCGACAATTGGCCAGGTTGGAAACGTCGATCACATGAATGTATCGAGCGGAAAGGCCGGACGCACCCGCTGGCGAGGACGCCGGCCGCACGTGCGCGGCATGGTAATGAATCCAATCGATCATCCAATGGGCGGCGGCCAGGGCAAATCAAAAGGCGGTGGCGGCCGGCATCATCCAGTTAGTCCGTGGGGACAGCTGGCCAAAGGATATAAGACGCGAAGCAAACATAAGCCGAGTGATCGTTTTATTTTGGAAAGGAGAAGAGCGAAGAAAAAAGCGTAAGAGGTGATTCGTGAGAAGTGAAAGGTCGTTTTACTTCTCACTATTTACGTTCTCACATCTCACTTGATTTTTATGGCTAGATCGTTAAAGAAAGGACCCTTCGTCGAGTTGCATCTTCTGGAGAAGATCGACAAGATGAACAGCTCGGGCGTAAAGAAACCGATCAAAACGTGGTCGCGGCGCTCGATGGTTACGCCGGATTTTGTCGGTCACACGTTTTTGGTGCATAACGGAAAGACATTTAATTCCGTTTTCGTTACCGAGAACATGGTCGGTCATAAGCTCGGGGAATTTTCGCCCACGCGCGTGTTTAAGAAACACGGTTCGCATACGGCGAAGGTCACAAAGTAGTGTGAATTTTCGATTTTCGATTTCCGATTTTGGATCGCTCGAAAGGGCAATCGGTCGGGAATCGATGATCGCGTTAATGGGGTGCATTGTGCTGGCTCGAGGGCTGGCAGCAGAGGGAAATAGTTCTTTGTCAGAATCCAAAAGTGAAAACGCGGAAGTGAGCGAAACCGCGGCGGCGAATTCCGAGCCCCGAAGGCTTTCGGAGTTGCCTTCAGAGGTGACCGCGACCGCTTTGCTTCAGCAGGACGCGGACTTGCAGAAGCAATTATCAATTGCCCAGGAATCGTTGAAGGCGTTGACCAGCAGTCTGGCAGAGTCTAATGCCGAGGCGGAATTGTTTCGCCGCAAGTACTCCGATCTGCAGTTGCAAATGGAAGCACTCGGGCTTGCGTCGGCAAACAAGGATCGGGCGAAACTGGAGCAGCGTTTACTCGCCGCCGTGAGCGATCTTCAACTCGCGCAGAAGGAGCGTGATGAATATCGCGACCAGATGCTCCGCTTGGACGAAGCCGTATTGTGCTATTTGAAAACGTCGCAGAGCGGAGATGCGAAGGCCCGGATGGACGTGGAGACTCAATTACGCAGCGTCGATAAGCTGGTTACAAAGTCCTCGAATGCGCCGGAATCGCCTGAGCCAGGTTTGATGGACGGGAACGTGATCAGCGTGAAGGATGAATGGTCATTTGTAGTTGGTAACCTCGGCGAAAAGCAAGGCGTCAAAATTGGGATGCCGATGCGGGTCATGCGCGGCGATCGAAGAATCGCAACCCTGCGAGTAATCGATGTGCGACAAAGGATCTGCGGCGCCGTGGTGCAGGAGATGGATTCAAAGAAGGAGAGAATAAAAGTAGGGGATCGCCTCCAGGTGGATGCGCAGCCGAATGTGAGTGTGAGATAAGAGAATTACAGAACTGAACGATGGAAGTCAGATCGATATACAAGTTTGCGCGGATTTCGCCGTTTAAGGCGCGCGAAGTCACGCGTGAGATCCAGGGTCTGCCGGTCTCGGCAGCGCTGGATCTGCTCGGCTTTACACCTAAGAAAGCTGCGTTCCTTATCAACAAGACTCTGAAAAGCGCGATCGCCAATGCTGAGAACAATGCGAACCTGAAGCCGGACGGATTGGTCGTTAAAGAGGCGATAGTCGGCGAAGGCCCAACGTTCAAACGGATCATGGCGCGTGCGCGGGGTAGCGCCAGCCGGATCTTGAAGCGGACGAGCCATATTCGAATCGTGCTTACGGACGAAGTTAAGGTTGAGACACGCGAGACCAGAAAAGCGAAGCAGAAAGCGGAACAGAGGGCTGGGAAGAAGAAAGAAACCGCAGCGGACGAAGCGGCCGAAAAGCCGAAGGCGGAGAAAAAGCCGCGAGCGAAAAAGAAAGCAGCAAGCAAAAAATGAAGAAAACTAGAGTAATGGAGCTTTGGAGTAGTGGAGTAATGAATTTTCGCGCGCAGTTGTCGCATATTGCTCCATCACTCCAATACTCCATCGCTCCGAAGGATTTTTATGGGACAAAAAGTTAATCCAATTGGCTTTCGCCTAGGGGTGAACCGCGACTGGCGCTCGCGCTGGTATGCCTCGCCTCAGGAGCTACCGGAATTTTTGCACTCGGATTTGGAGATTCGGAATTACGTGAAGAAGAAGCTTCAGTACGCCGCTGTCTCGAAAATTGTTATTGAGCGGGCCTGGAACAGTATCCGGGTAACCATCTTCACTGCGCGCCCGGGAATCGTGATCGGACGCAAAGGCGCCGAGATCGAGAAAATGACAGAAGAGATTTCCAAGATGGCCCAGGGTAAACAAGTCAAGATCGATATTCAGGAGATCAAGACCCCGGAACTCGACGCTCAACTGGTGGCGGAAAATGTAGCCCTGCAGATCGAGCGACGAATTGCTTATCGCCGCGCGATGAAAAAAGCCGTGCAGACGGCAATGGATTTCGGCGCAGAAGGAATTCGGCTCCGTTGTTCAGGCCGACTGAACGGTGCGGAGATTTCGCGCTCGGAATGGTATCGGGAAGGTAAGGTTCCGCTGCACACCCTGCGAACACCGGTCGATTACGGATTTGCCGAAGCCAATACCGTTTACGGAAAAATCGGAGTGAAATGCTGGATCTGTAAGAAGGAGGAGCCAGCAGCCCAGCCTGCGTCTCCGCCTCCACCGCCGCCCGCCGCGGCACCAGAGCCGGCTGAAGTCTGAAGGAGAATTTTTTATGCCATTGATGCCAAAGCGCGTGAAGTATCGAAAGTCCCAGCGGGGAAGCCGCAAGGGAACCGCTTCACGCAATCTAAAGATCGATTTTGGCGAGTTTGGATTGCAGACGCTCGAACGCGCATGGATCACGAACACGCAATTGGAAGCCGCGCGCGTCGCGCTTACTCGTAACATGAAGCGCAAGGGCAAACTCTGGATCCGAATTTTCCCGGACAAATCCGTAACGTCGCGTCCACCGGAAACGCGCATGGGCAAAGGCAAAGGGCAGCCTGAGTTTTGGGTCGCCACGGTGCGGCCTGGCAATATTTTGTTTGAATTGGACGGCGTACCGGAATCCGTCGCGCGGGAGTCCCTGCGCTTGGCTGCGGACAAATTGCCGGTGCGTACGAAGTTTCTCACTCGCCACCACGTCAGGGCCGCTTAAGCATCATGAAAATGAAAGAAATCACCGAGCTGAGCACCGACGAGTTGCTGACAAAGAGACGGGACTTGCGCCAGGAAAGGCTTCATCTCCGTCTGCAGCAACAGAGCGGCCAGCTGGAACAGCCAAGCAGGTTGCGCCTGCTGCGGCGCGACATTGCCCGGATCGAAATGGAGCTCACGCAGCGGGAGAAACAACCTGAAGCGAAATAATTATGGCTGACGAACTCCAACCGCAATCTGCCCCCGCTCCGACCAGGCGTGGCGCGCGTAAGACGCGCACCGGCGAAGTGGTTTCCAGCGGCATGAATAAAACAATCGTGGTGCGCACAGTCACGCGTGTGCCGCATCCGAAATTCGGCAAAATCGTCAAACAGATGAAAAAATTCTATGCCCACGACGAGCAGAACGAGGCAAAGACGGGTGACAGAGTCCGCATCATGGAGACCCGGCCACTCAGCAAACTGAAACGCTGGCGCCTGGTGGAGGTTATCCAAAAATAACAATCGATTTTATGGTACAAATTCGATCCAGACTGGATGTGGCGGACAATAGCGGCGCGCGCATGGCTACGATGATCGGCGTGATCGGCAAAGCAACGCGTTACGCAGGAATCGGCGACGTGATTACTGCAAACGTCAAGGAAGCAAGCGCAACCGGGACGGTAAAAAAGGGCGAGGTCGTGCGTGCGGTGCTCGTTCGTACCAGGCAACCGATTCGACGCGAGGACGGGTCGCTGCTGCGCTTCGATAACAACGCCATCGTGATTATCGATAAAGATTTGAATCCCCGCGGCACGCGCATCTTTGGACCGGTCGCCCGCGAATTGCGTGAGCGGAATTTTATGAAAATTGTATCGCTCGCTCCGGAAGTCCTATGATGAACAACGAAACTGGGGTTACGAGTGGAAGTCAGGCATCTTGCCTGACCTGGCCGACATGCTTCCAGCGTGTGGCTTTAGTTCGAAGGTCGACAAGCAAGATGCTTGTCGCCCGAGACAGGCTGGAAGGCTGTCCTCCAAGTCTATGAACCGCAATAAGTGTCACGTTAAGAAAGGCGATCAGGTCGAGGTCATCTCCGGGAATTTCCGCGGCTCTTCGGGTAGAGTCTTGGCCGTGTTCCCCGGAAAGCAGCGTGTCCTCGTCGAAGGCGTGCGGATCATCAAGAAACATCTGCGGAAATCCCAGGATGATCCCAGTGGCAAAATCGCCGAACGGGAAGGACCCATTCATATTTCCAATGTGAAATTGATCGAGCGCGAAGGGAAAGCTGAGAAAAAGGCAACGAAGAAACCGAAGAAGGAAAAAGAACAGAAGAAAGCAGCCTAGGCAATTGGAGGCGCCTCGGCTTCGCTCGAGGTGATAAACTGAAAATGGAAAACGAATTTCATCGCTATTACAAGGAGCGCGTGATGCCTGCACTGCAAAAGCTGCACGGCTACAAAAACGTTCATCAGGTTCCGAGAGTACAAAAGGTGGTCATTAACACGTCGGTTGGCTCGCAATCCGATGTCAAGCAAGCTCTGGAGGAAGCGAAAGCCGAACTGGCGCTGATCACCGGCCAGCGACCTGTGGAAACACTAGCCAAGAAGAGCATTTCCAACTTCAAATTGCGCAAAGGTCAGGCCATCGGAGCAAAGGTGACCCTGCGTGGAGAGCGCATGTATGAATTCCTCGAGCGGTTCATCAAAGCCGCGCTCCCGCGAATCCGCGATTTTCGTGGCGTGTCTCCGCGGTGTTTTGATAGCCAGGGGAACTATACGCTTGGAGTTTCCGACCAATCGATTTTTCCTGAGGTTGAGCTCGATAAAATCAAGCGCAACATCGGATTTGATGTTACAATCGTCACCACGGCTCGGACCAATGAGGAAGCCAAATCGCTTTTAAGCGAAATGGGAATGCCGTTTAGCGACCGGGCAAAGAAGCCTGCCGCGCAAGCCGCCTGATTTTCATGAGCACTGTTACTGATCCAATTGCCGATTTTTTGGCGCGTGTCCGCAATGGCACGCGTGCGCAAAAACCGGAGGTCCTTATTCCGTACTCGAAGGTCAAGGCCGAGATCGCGCGCATCCTGAAGGATGAAGGTTACATTTCCGATTACTCGGTTGACACGAGCTCTGCGCATCCGCGCATCAAGATCACCAACAAACTCGTGAACCGCTCGAGCGCCATTGCGGGACTGCGTCGCGTCAGTCGCCCCGGATTGCGGAGATATGTCGGCGCAGATGAAATCCCGAGAGTTCTGGGTGGAATGGGTTTGGCGATTCTTTCCACGTCACGCGGCGTTTTATCAGGGCGCGAAGCGCGGAAACAAAAAGTGGGCGGCGAGCTACTGGCCTACGTTTGGTAAATTTTATGTCACGAATTGGAAACAAGGCAGTCGAGATCCCGGACAAAGTCAAAGTGAACATTGACGAGAAGGGAGCCGTTTCGGTGGAGGGCCCAAAGGGCAAACTTGACTGGAAGCTTCCTCGGCAAATCCGGGCCAGCGTCAAGGATAACCGAGTGTCCGTCGTGCGCGAAGCAGAGACCCGCAGCGTGAAAGCGTTGCATGGGCTTTCGCGAAGCCTCGTGCATAACATGGTGCAGGGTGTGAGCGAGGGTTTCACCAAGCAACTCGAGATTGAAGGCGTTGGTTTCAAGGCTGCCGTCCAGGGATCCACTCTTAACTTGAGTCTCGGTTTCTCGCATCCGGTTCCATTTTCGATCCCGAAAGACATCAAAATCACGGTCGCGGATAACACAAAGATTACGGTCCAGGGCGTGGACAAAAAATTGGTTGGCCAGGTGGCGGCGGATATCCGTCGTTTTTATCCTCCGGAACCGTACAAAGGCAAAGGCGTTCGCTACGCGGGCGAGCAGATTCGTCGCAAGGAGGGCAAGACTGTCCAGTAATTATGGCGACGTTTCGTAAGGCAGCGCGGCAGCGTGTTCATGCAAGGATCAGGAAAAAAGTGGCTGGCACGGCAGAACGGCCACGGCTGTCAGTTCATTTCTCTGGCAAGCATGTTTATGCTCAGGTGATTGACGACATTTCCGGACGGACCCTGGCGGCTGCATCAACCACTGAGCGGGCCTTAGTGGGAAAAGATAAAGCCGCCGCAAACAAGACCACCGCGGAACAAGTCGGCAAGGCCATCGCAGAACGTTTGCTGGCGAAGAAACTCGAGCGAGTGGTTTTTGATCGTGGCGGGTTTTTGTATCATGGAAAAGTGAAGGCATTGGCAGACGCGGCGCGCGCAGGCGGTTTAAAGTTTTAACTCATGGCACACGCAACTTCATCAGGTAGAAGACCGGATACGCGCAGGACAGACAAGGCCCCTGCGGCAAAGGGCGATACAACTGAGAAAGTCGTGTTTATCAATCGCTGCGCGAAGGTCGTGAAAGGCGGACGCCGTTTCAGTTTCAGCGCGTTGATCGTCGCCGGAGATCACGATGGAAAAGTGGGATGTGGATTTGGTAAGGCCAACGAAGTATCGGAAGCGATTCGGAAAGCCTCCGAAGCCGCCCGTAAAGCCATGGAAAAGGTTTCATTGAACGAAAACACAATTCCGCACGAAGTGATCGGTGAATACGACGGCGCCCGAGTGCTATTGCGTCCTGCATCGCCGGGGACAGGGGTTATTGCTGGTGGCGGCGTGCGTGCTGTAGCTGAAGCGGCCGGCATCCGTGATGTGCTGGCCAAGTCGCTCGGCTCGAGCAATCACGCGAACGTAGTGAAAGCTACAATCGCTGCATTGAAGTCACTGCGCCGACGTGACGAAATTTTTAAAGTACGCGGAATTCATTTCAGCGATGGAAAAGGACAACTACATGATGCGTCTTCATAATCTGCAACCGCGTCCTGGCTCGCGACATCGCGTGAAGCGCCTGGGTTGCGGCGAGAGTTCAGGTCACGGAAAGACGAGTGGCAAGGGTCACAAGGGGCAAAAGGCGCGCTCGGGCGGAAGCATTCGCCTGGGGTTCGAAGGCGGACAGATGCCCTTGATTCGACGATTGCCGAAGCGAGGATTTAATAACGCCGCCTTTCATCGGCGCTATGCGATCATCAATCTTGATGATCTCAATGCATTTAAGGCTGGAACTGCCGTCAACGAACAACTGCTGCGTGAATCCAAACTCGTCCGCGGTGATTTTGCAGGAATAAAAATCCTTGGTGACGGCGAATTAAAGCACGGTCTGAAAGTGGAAGCCGATAAAATCAGTGCGGCGGCCCGGGAAAAAATCGAAAAGGCTGGAGGAACAATTACGTTGCGTGAGAAAGCAGGGCACCCTCATGCTTCTACGACGCCTGAAGCTTCGGCGGAGGAACCAGCTGGCAAAACTGCATCGCAAACGACCCGGAAGAAAAAATCGTCCAAAAAGACCTCGGCCAAAGCGAAAAAGAAAGCCTCGCCGGAAAGCTAGCTTCCCGGCAGATGATGTTTCACATTTAGCGGATGGTTTCGGCGTTTCTCAACACGGTCAAGATACCGGAATTGCGCCGGCGCATTCTGTTTACGCTGGCGGTAATCGTGATTGTGCGTTTGGGCGCTGCGATCACTACTCCGGGAGTCAACCAGGGTGTATTGCAGGAGTGGTTTCGGACATCGCTGGAACAACGCTCGGGAGGAGGACTGGCGGCG
This sequence comes from Verrucomicrobiota bacterium, assembly GCA_046731415.1. Taxonomy (GTDB): domain Bacteria; phylum Verrucomicrobiota; class Verrucomicrobiia; order Chthoniobacterales; family UBA10450; genus Udaeobacter. The sequence goes on along the minus strand of JBKPLD010000083.1, from coordinate 10,478 downwards.
CTCTTTAACTTGTTCAGTGGTGGCGCGCTGGAAAATTGCGCCGTGTTCTCCCTGGGCATCATGCCTTACATCAGTGCATCGATCATGATGCAATTGCTGACCGCGGTGATTCCGCAGCTTGGCAGGCTCGCGCGCGAAGATGGCGGGCGGCAAAAGATCATGCAGTTGACGCGCTACGCAACAGTAGGGCTGTGCATTTTCCAGGGGTATCTGCTGGCGCTGTCATTCCAGCACCCGGAATCGTACCACACCATGCTGCCTGGAATTATGGATACCATCAAAAACCTCGGAGTTCCGCTGGTGGATGATCTCGGCTGGAAATTTCGAATCATAACCGTGGTTTCGCTGACGACCGGGACACTTTTATTGATGTGGATGGGCGACCAGATTACTGAGCGCGGCATCGGAAACGGTATATCGCTCATCATTACCGTTGGCATCGTTGCGCGCTTGCCCGCTGCGCTCGCGCAGGCGTGGAAGACTTTTGTGCCGTCGGGACCAACCGGCTCGAGTCAGGTGAACCCGATGGTCCTTGTATTGCTGGTGTTTTTCTTGATCGTCGTCATCGCCGCGGTGATCACGATCACGCAAGGCGTCCGGAAAATTACCGTCCAGTATGCCAAGCGCGTGGTTGGCCGAAAAATGTACGGCGGTCAAACGCAATACATGCCTTTGAAAGTGAATTACGCCGGCGTGATGCCCATTATCTTTGCGTGGGCCCTGCTTCTGTTTCCGGCGACGATTGTTCAGTACGGATTCAAAGGCAGCCCCACAGCTAACCGGATTGCCAGCGCGCTTTCCACCGGTTGGCCTCATTACGTTGCTCTCGCAGCGATGATTTTCTTTTTCAGTTATTTCTGGGTCGCAACGCAGTTTCAACCGACGCAAATCGCGGACGACCTGAAGAAATATGGTGGTTACATTCCTGGTGTGCGGCCCGGCAAGCCGACCGCGGATTTTCTTGATTTCACCATGACACGACTAACATTCGCCGGCGCGATTTTCCTGACCCTGATAGCGGTGTTGCCAAGTCTTCTGAGTCAGGGATTGAATGTGCCGATGATCACGGCGCAATTTTTTGGCGGCACGAGCTTGTTGATCATTGTCGGCGTCATGCTCGATACCATGCGCCAGGTGGAGACACATCTCATTCAGCGGCATTACGACGGTTTCCTGCGCAAGGGTCGCATTCGGGGAAGGTCCTTTGATCGTGCTAGCTATAGCCGCGGCGAAGCGGCAGCGAGCGGCACGTTAATGTGGTTGTACGTGGGAATCGCCGTGATCGTAATCGCTGGCGTGGCCATTTTCCTATACGGTAGGTGAAAAGGCGGCTCGTTCTTCTTGGTGCGCCCGGTTCCGGTAAAGGGACCCAGGCAGAAATGATTACGCGGCAATTCGGAATTCCCGTCACATCGCCGGGCGCAATTCTGCGGCGGGAAAGAGACCTCGGAACCCCGTTGGGAAAGAAGACCGGTGAAGTGTTGCAAAGCGGCGGGCTAGTCTCCGACAAAATCATCATCGAACTAATCGAAGATTGGTTGCGCCTGCATGGTGGTCACGGATTTGTATTCGATGGTTTTCCCCGGACGCTGCGCCAGGCAGAAAGCTTGATGACTATCCTGGCGCGATTGCGTACTGCTTTGGATTTGGCGATCTGGCTTGAGGTCTCCGAACACACCGTACGCGATCGCATTGCCGGGCGACTTCAATGTGGCGAATGCGGCTTTACTACGAGCGCATCGAGCGCGCAGTTTTCAGAACGTGCTGTGTGTCCCTATTGCGATGGTCCCTTAGTACGCCGTAGCGACGATGATCTCAGCGTGTTGCAAACGCGTTTGCAAGAGTTCCGCACCAAGACCGAGCCGCTGGCATCTTTTTATGGGAAAATATCGATACTGCATCGGATTGACGGCAACCGTGATCGCGACGCAGTCTTTGGTGATATTTCGCGGCTGATTGAAAACAAACGATGATTCCGATCAAGAACGCGAAGGAGATTGAGAAGATGCGGCAGGCATGTCGCACGGCGAGCGATATTCTCGACCGCGTTAGTGACCTGGTTCGTCCCGGCATTACCACAAAAGAAGTGGACGAAGCGGCAGCCGACTTCATGAGCGATGCGCACGTGAAAAGCGCGTTTCTCGGCTATCGGCTGGGGCACCGGGTCTTTCCCGGCTATATTTGTATTTCGCTGAATGACGAAGTCGTGCACGGCATCGGTGGCCAACGGCGCATTCAATATGGCGACATCGTAAAGCTGGATATCGGCATCGTTCAGGAGGGTTGGGTGGGGGACAACGCGACCACCGTGCCAGTTGGAATCGTTGAGGAACGAACCGACCAGTTGCTACGCGTGACCGAAAATGCGTTAGCTCATGCAATTGGAGCTGCACGCGAAGGCCAGCGCGTCGGCGATATCTGCGCTGAAATTGAGGATGAGGCGCGCCGCTTTGGGTTTTCAGTCGTGCGCGAATTTGTTGGCCACGGTGTTGGACGAAAGATGCACGAGGAGCCGCAAATTCCAAATTACGGCAAGCGCGGCAGCGGTCCGAAGTTAAAGGCCGGCATGACGCTGGCAATCGAGCCGATGATTAACATTGGCACTTCCGACGTAAGATTGCTCGACGATGGATGGACGGTGCGCACGGCAGATGGAATGCCCTCCGCACATTTCGAGCATACGGTTCTGATCACGAAGAACGATCCAGAAATTCTGACATGGCGCGCAAAGACGCAATTGAAGTAGAAGGCACAGTCGTCGAACTGCTGCCCAATACCATGTTTCGGGTCGAGCTGGCCAACGGTCATCGAGTTCTGGCACATATTTCCGGAAAAATGCGCCTGCACTTCATTCGGATCTTGCCAGGAGACAAAGTTATGCTAGAGATTTCACCTTACGATTTGTCGAAAGGGCGGATTACCTATCGCCAAAAGTGACAATGCGGAACCGGCTCCGCGTTTTCTTTGATTATGAAAGTACGACCATCAGTAAAAAGGCTTTGTGCCAGTTGCAGGATCGTGAAGCGCAAGAACGTGGTGCGCGTGATCTGCAAAAACCCGCGCCATAAACAGCGCCAGGGATGAGTTCTATTTAACGATTTAACTTTTTTACTTTTTTTAACCAGCATCATGCCAAGATTACTAGGAGTGGAAATTCCGGCTGAGAAGCGCATCGAGGCGTCTCTCACTTACATCTATGGAATCGGTTTTGCCACAGCGAGGCGCATTCTCGAGCAGACCAATATCGATCCGAATCTGCGCGCGAAAAATCTTACGCCGCAGCAATTGAACGAAATCATTCACGCGATCACGAACAACAAAATCAAGATCGAAGGTGATTTGCGCCGTGAAACTCAAGGTAACTTGAAACGTCTCCAGGCAATCAATTGTTATCGCGGCATTCGGCACCGCAAAGGATTGCCTGTGCGCGGCCAGCGTACCTCGACCAATGCCCGGACACGCAAGGGCCCGCGCAAAACCGTAGGCGTTGTCCGCAATCCGGAAGCCAAAGCCGGGAAGGTTTAAGTGAATTATGGCTGAGCCAGAGAATCCAACCAATCCAAGTCCGGAAGAACCGAAAACCCCGGAGCCAAAGCCAGCGGCGGCTCCAGTCGATTCTCGTGAAGGTGAGAAGCCGGCAGCCGCGAAGACCGAAGCGCCGGCCAAGCCTGCAAAAAAAGCAGCCAAACAAAAAAAAGAACAACCAGCAGCCGCCTCTTCAGCGGCTTCGGAGAATCTTTCGCTTTCGACTGATGACATTGAGAAGCCAAAGATCGTCAAGGCGAAGGGCAGCAAGAACGTCCATTCCGGTGTGGCGCATGTGCTTTCGACTTTCAACAACACGATCGTGACGATTACCGACATGAAAGGCAACGTGATCGGCTGGTCGAGCGCCGGCAAAGTTGGATTTAAAGGTTCGCGCAAAAGCACTGCATATGCTGCGCAGATGGTTGCGCAAGATGCCTCCCGGCAAGCGATGGGACACGGCTTAAAAGAAGTGGAAGTTTTGGTGAAGGGACCTGGCGCCGGGCGTGAATCTGCAGTTCGCGCCTTGCAGGCCGTGGGACTCGATCTCACGGTGATCCGCGACGTTACTCCTGTGCCGCACAACGGTTGTCGCCCGCCAAAACAACGCCGCGTTTAACGCGATCAGCTATCAACTCTTAACTATCAACTTTCTCCAATGGCCAGATATACAGGACCGAAAACGAGAGTGAGCCGGCGTTACGGCGTGCCGCTCTTCGGTTCGTCGAAGGCGTTGGAGCGAAAGAATTATCCGCCGGGTATCCACGGCCCGAGAGGTTCCCGGCGCAAACAATCAGAGTATGCGATTGCACTCGGCGAAAAACAGAAGCTGCGTTATCAGTATGGACTTCTCGAGCGTCAGTTTCGGCGTATCTTCGAGAGCGCGCTGCGCAAGCGCGGCGTGACTGGCGAAACGCTTCTCCAGCTACTGGAGACTCGCCTCGATAACGTTGTCTATCGCCTGGGCCTCGCCAACACTCGCAACGCTGCTCGCCAACTGGTGTCGCATGGACATGTGCTCGTGAACGGGCGCGGGGTGAATGTCGCTTCCTACAATGTGAAAGCGGGGGACGAAATCACGATCAAGGATAAACCAAAATCTCGCCAACTGGTGCTGCGTAATCTTGACCTTACGCAAATCGTTCCGGTGCCAGACTGGTTAACGGTCGATCGCGATGCCCTCAGCGGCAAAGTCACGCACATCCCGTCTCGAGAAGAGATACAGCCGATCGTGAACGAACAGCTTATCGTCGAGCTGTACTCGCGCTAGTCCCTAGCGGCGCTTTACGAGCGCGGAGAGCTGTTCGCGATAGAGGATGGCGCCACCCGAGCACGGGCAATACATTTGCTTACCTCGGCTCTGAGCTTCCTAAGAAAACCGTGGGCGTTACCACTGCCGTTCTAATGACGCTGCTTGGTGTGGGCCGCCAGGCAGCGTACAACCAGATTATGCGGGCGTGTTCTGGTGTTGTGTGAGAGCACCGCGCTTAGCCCTAACCAATTTGTCTCGCTGGTTTGCTGTCATGAAGTTTTGGTTTTCGTTCCTTTGGTGTCTCGACGCCGTGATTGCAGCGGTGGCGCTTTATTTCTTCTTTACTTTGGCTGCCGGCGGCAGGGTGGGGTCATTCAACATTCTGCCGTGGCTGGCGATCCTGGCCGCTTTGGCAGCTGTAATAGGAGGCAGTGTATGGCTGCGCTCGGTCGGGCAGTATGTTGTTGCAATTGTTCTGCTCCTGGGCTTAGCGATCCCCGTAGCCATATCCCTGTTGCTCCTTCTTCTGCTTTTAGTTCTGCACCCTAATTTTCACTGACCCGGACGACTAAAGTTAATCGTCCCTGCCTTCGAGGTGTGCCAGTGCTTTGTCGTAGCTCTTCCGTTGGAGATAATGCGCCAATCGCGGATCGAGAGGGTGCGGAAGCGCGGCTTGCAACTTGTCGATCTTTTCCGAGACCACTTGCAATCGCGCGACGTGTTTTGCTTCATCACGGCGGCTTTGCTCGTCGCGAATGATTGCAAGACGCTCTCGTAGCGCCTGCGCGAGATCGTCCGTTGTTTTCGATTTGGCGGACTGGAGACCGGCGCTCCTTGAATCGAAAGCCGCGTTCTTCATTGGCTTAGTGGCGGGTGGCTTCTGAGAGCAGTTGTCGTTTCGCCTCGAGCCAATCGGATTCTGCGTCGCCGGGCAGGGCAAATCGGCGTCGGCGCTCGGAGATGAAGTAGGCTCGAAGACGAACCGCTTCGTCCAATGGATCCGGGATCCCCGCCGTCTCGAGAAGCATTGAACCTTTTGCTGTCGCTGCGGTCTTCGTGGTACCGGCCTCGCGCGGTTTTCGACTGGCAATCGTGCGGCGGGTGCGGGTGGCCTTGGCGACCTTTACTTTGGACGACACGCTGCTCTCCGGCGGCGTTTCATTTTTATCTTGGACAATTTTCTTTTTTCTCGGCACAGATTTTAGCGTTGATGACTTTAATTCGTTTACTGTTCATCGCCTGGTTGGCAAGTGCTTTCTCGCGCTTCCTGGATTGAAGAGTACATTTAGAAACTTCACGGGCATGAGACATTTTGTTTTCCGCTGGATCGTCACTACAATCGCAGTGTTTGTGGCTGCGCCGATTGTCGGAATCAATTATGGCGATCGCCTCGGTTGCCTGTTGGGCGCATCACTTTTGCTCGGTATCATCAACGCTTTTATTCGTCCCATTCTTCTGTTGCTAAGTCTGCCGCTGATTCTCGTCACGCTCGGAGTTTTCATTTTGATCATAAACGCGCTGATGTTGAAATTTGTTGGCGAGATCATGCCATGTTTTGAAGTTCCTGGTTTCTGGCGCGCATTTTTTGGCGCAATAATCATCTCGATCGTCAGCTGGCTTCTAAGCGCATTTTTTCGTGGCAGCGACGGACGTGTTTACCCGCTCACGCATCATAGCCAGATAAAGCGGGTCCGGGGCCGGTTATCGAGCAATAAATTTGAGCCACGTCTATAGGGAAGCTGTCAGCCTTCACTACAGGAATTTCTGAGCAGGAGCGGGAAGCAGGAGCAGGATTTAGGTGAGATACTTGCTCAACTTGGAACGCAATTCTGTGCGGGCACGAAATAGAACGCTTTTTACGGCGGGAACAGACAGATCGAGAACGTCGGCGATTTGCTCATAACTGAGTTGCTCGTAACGCCGCAGAACGAGCGCCATTCGCTGAGTCTCCGGAAGCTGGAGGATTGCATCCTCGATTGTTCGCTGGAGCTCTCCTTCGAGCAGCGACGCATCGGGAGCCAGGTTCGCCTCATCTTTCAGAGGCGGATCTTCTGCTCCGAGTTCCGGCTGGAGTGGAACATGCGCGTGACGTTTGGCGCGGCGCAGTTCGTTGAAAACCAGATTACGCGTAATTTTCAGCAGCCAGGTCGTGAATTTGGCCTGCGGAACATAGCGACGCGCGCTTTTCCAGACTCGGATGAACACCTGCTGTGCAATATCTTCTACGTCGGAATTGCTGCCCAGCATGCGCGCCACGGTGCCCGCTACCAACGCTTGATGTTTCTCGATCAGTTCCTGCAGGGCAATGGTGTCGCCCCGGCCGATAAGCTGCATGAGACGCACGTCATCGGCGTCTTCTTCCGATCTCCCTTTGTTTCCTCGATCGTTGGCAGACATCGGTTCATTTAGACGTTTGTCCGAGACAAAGCTTGCCAGAAAAACAGCAACTAGCCAAAATTCGCCCTTCGCCATACTGGCGCCATGGTTTTTGTTGCAAGGCTGAAGCGGCCTGTGCAATGCTTGGTTACCGAGGGCTGACCTCGCCTGTGCATGAATTACCAGCTTATTCCGAAAGAACTCAGGCCTATCGCAGAAAAAGTTGAGGCGGCACAACGGATTTCAGAGGCAGACGCTCTCGCTTTGCATCATGCGACTGATCTTAATGCCCTCGGAATGATTGCCAACGTGATGCGCGAACGAAAGAACGGCAACTACGCAACCTACATCCACAACCGTTATATCAACTACTCGAACGTTTGTATCTTGTCCTGCCAGTTCTGCGCGTTTGCTGCCAAAAAACGCGATGCACACGCGTTCGAATACGCGATTAACGAAATCGTCCGGGTGGTGGGAGATGCGCTTCCGCTCGGAGTTACTGAGGTACACATGGTAGGTGGACTGCATCCCTCGCTAAAAAAAGAATGGTATCTGGAACTTTTGCAACGGCTGCGCGCTCTCGATCCAAACCTTCATATCAAGGCCTTCACTGCCATCGAAGTTCGCCATTTGGCCCAACGGATTTTTCGGATGCCGATTCGTGACACACTGGAAACTTTGCGCGGGGTTGGGCTGGGGTCCATCACCGGCGGCGGCGCGGAGATTTTCGATCCTGTTGTTCGCGATAAGATATGCCGCGGCAAAGAAACGGCTGCTGAATGGCTGGAGGTTCATCGAACCTGGCATTCCATGGGTGGCCGCAGCACCTGCACCATGCTTTACGGACACATCGAAACACTTGCTCAACGGGTGGATCACGTTCGCCAGCTCCGGGAATTACAGGACGAGACTGGCGGATTCACCGGTTTCGTTCCTTTCGCATTTGAACCATCCCAATCCCACGGGATCCTCGCCCAGATCAAGCGTGCCTCTGCATTTGAACAGCTGCGCAATCTCGCAGTGAGCCGCATCTATTTGGATAACATCGATCACCTGACCGCTTATTGGGTTAGCCTCGGGTTGCCTCTCGCACAGGTGTCGCTCAGCTACGGAGTGGACGATTTACACGGTACAATCCTGGAAGAAAAAATTTTCCACATGGCCGGGGCAACCACGCCGCAACAGCAGACAGTGGCCGCCCTCGAACATGCGATTCGGGAAGCGGGTCGCGAGCCTGTCCAGCGCGATAGTCATTATCGGCACGTCTCTCCACGCCGGGCGAATGAGCCAAGCGCTCCTGCGGAATTGGCCTGTGCGTAAATGGTAGGGCGCGACCGCCGGGCGCGCCGGGGAACGAATGCTCCGCGTCGGTTGCGTAAAATATCTCAACGCTCGCCCGCTCATTCACGGGTGGGAAGGCGACCTGGACTTCGATCACCCAGCTGCGCTCTGTAATAAACTTGCCGCCGGAAAACTCGATGTTGCGCTGGTCTCCAGTTTCGAATTTCTGCGCAATCCCATCTATCGGATCGTTGACGGTATTTCCATTTCATCGGACGGACCGGTGTACAGTGTCGTTGTCGCGCATCGCGGCGAAATTGCAGATATCGAAGAAATCGAACTCGATCCTGCATCAGAAACTTCCGCAAATCTGTTGCGCTGTTTGCTCGCAGAGCGCGGATTGAATCCCCGTTTGATCCAGCGCGGCACAACGGCAAGGCCTGTTGTGGCAGAATCGGAAGCAACAGACCGCGCGCAACTGCTCATCGGCGATCAAGCCATCTGGTTCCGACAAGAGTATGTTGACGAATTCTCTTTCTGGGACCTTGGCGAACAGTGGCAGAAAATCGTCGGACTGCCGTTCGTTTACGCGCTCTGGCTTGTTCGGCCGGAAGTGACTGACCCAAAACAAATCGCGAATCGACTGCGCGCTTTGCGCAATGAGAATCTCACCCATCTCGATCGCGTGATCGAAGACGCTCTAGTCGCGGGCGGCCTGGCGGCCGTGGCGTCCGCGAAGGCGGATGACCGCGGCCAACGAAAGGCAGTCGACCGCGAATTCGTCTCGCGCTATTACCGTGAACATCTTCGATTCGGATTTGGCGAAAAAGAAAAAGAAAGTCTGCGAGTTTTCGGAGACTTGTGTGAAAGGCACGGTTTGCTTCCGAAGTGCGATCTCGCATTCCGTGTTGTTTAGCGGGCTATTTCGGTCTCTGAAGGACTCTCGTTTGTCTCACTCAGGCCAAGGCCGAGTTCGTAGAGCTCCCAGCCCAAACCTGTGAATTCATCGTCAAACTAAGCTTGAATGAAGCAATGGGAGATCATCGCCGACAATCTCAGCAAGCTGGATGGAGTTCGAGCTGGGTGTCGGCCGTGGATCGCGAATAGCGGACAATTCTGGGTCAAATGACATAAGCCCGAAGTCGTTTTTCGAAAAAATCGTGTACTTGCCCGACTAGCCGTCGCTCTTCTTGGGTCAGATCATTACGACCGAGGGCGTTCACTTTTTTCAATGCTTCGAGCAACTCAAACTGCAGGTCAGTGTGCGCTGAGACTCCCCAATAGGCAGGGAGCAAGTAGCGCAGTGGACGGAGTGCGCGGCGTTCACACCAATCGTTGATCAGTACGTCGAGTATTTTGAAGGGTTCAAACTCAACCGAGCGTGGAATCTCACGTATCGAAAAAGAATCAGCCGTTCCAATGATTCCGTTCATGGCAACGAGAAGAGGTCCTTCCGAGCGTTAGCAACTCAATTTGCGCCGCAAGCCAGCCAAGCCGAGTAAAGCGCAGCCGAGCAGAGAAACTGTCGTGCCGCCATCGGGAACGCCAATTCCAGTCGGTTCCACACTGATGTCGTCGAGGAACAGCTCTGAAGCTCCGGTTACGCTGAAATTCAGATTCGCCGACGAGGCAAGGGCAGTCGCGTTAAACGTATATCCGGTGTAGTTAGTGCTTGCAGTAAAAAGATGGCTGAAAATGGTCGTCCCGCCGAAAGTGACGGTCAAAGTGACTGGGGAAGCGAGGAAATGGGTGGCCACAAAGAAGCCAATCGCGTAAGTTGTGCCCGGCGTCGTCGCGACAGACTGAGAGAGCGTCGCGGGGGGACCGGTTAAAATAGTCCACTGCCAATTGCCTGAATGCGGCGCGACGTTGTCATAAGTCTGCGTTGGGCGGTTCTGAAACGTCCCTCCAGAGAATTGCCAAGAGCTTTGGGGATATCCATCTTCAAATCCCGGATTCGTGATGAGATTTGCCTTGGTGGGATAGGCAAATAAAAGAGCGGCAACTGCGGTTAGGGCGAATATGAGTTTGGCTAAGGGCTTCA
>JBKPLD010000082.1:0-14037 GCA_046731415.1 Verrucomicrobiota bacterium | reverse complement strand
ACTGCAGGCGATTCGGCGGGCGAGGACGATGCAGCGGCCTCACTTGGCGACGCCGTCGTTTGAGCTTTCTTTGACGTCCGATGTTTTGCTGGCTTGGGCGCTCCTGCAGGCGATTCACCTGGACTAGGCGACTGAGCCTGCGCAGCGCAAACGGTCCCAAAACCTATTGCAAACAAGAGAGTAAGGAATCTTTTAGTCATGGAGCCGAGCGTAAACAAACCGCACGATCGCAGTCAATGCATTTCCAACCAGAAACCAATTTTCTGCGCAGAGAAAAACAGTAACGATTGCGACTTCACACTGGCGGGATCGAAAATCGGGTTTGTTGGCGGGACTGAAAGGTAAAGACGGTTGAAGTGGCGCATATGATTCCGAAACCCTTCGCGAGTTGAGCGCCGGGATGGCCTGCGCTACAATCGGGGCGCAATGCTTGACACTACTTTGGGATGCCTCAAATGGGCCGCTGTCGGTTTCATCGTCGCGTTCGCGCTGATGAAGCTGTTCGAGGCGAGTCACATTCATGACGACATTCCCAAGCCTGCTTTCAAAATACGCCAGACGAAACGAGCGACGATCGTGTTATCGACTTTCGCAGCGATGCTTTCGGCCTTGGTCTGGTTGCTGGTGCAGAAGCTGGACTAGCGTCCGAGTCCAGGTTGCGGCTCAGCCCATGTAGAAGCCGCCGTTTACGTTCAAGACGTGCCCGGTGATGTATGAAGCCATCGGAGAGGCCAGAAAAAGAGCAGCGTTTACAATTTCGCTGACATCACCAAGCCGGCCGAGTGGAATCTGCTTTACGAAATTTTGCGTCACCTCGTCAGGCATGCCTTTGCTCATGCCGACGTCGATGAACCCAGGCGCGATGGCGTTTACCGTGATGTTCTGACGGGCAAACTCCCGAGCCGCAACTTTCGTGAGTGCAATGATGGCCGCTTTGCTCGACGAATAATTTGCCTGGCCAAACAACCCGAGCTGGCCGCTCACCGAAGACATATTAATGATCCGCCCGCCGTTTCGCAGAATCGCGCCGGCTTTTTGCGTAACCGTGAATGTGCCGGTGAGATTTACGCGCACGACGCTCTCAAAAGTCTCCGTCGACATTTTCTTGATCGTGCGGTCGCTGATGATACCGGAATTGTTCACGAGGACGTCGAGTCCACCATGCCGATCTTGTATTTGCTTCATCATCGCCTCGACCTGCGTCGGTTGCGTCACGTCGCATTCGACTACCAGCGGCTGCTTGAGTTCACCGGCTACTTTGGTCGCATCGGTCTTGTTTTGTCCCTGCGCGTCCACCACATAATTCACCACGCATTGCGCGCCGCATTTACCGAACGCCTTGATCATCTCGGCGCCAATTCCCCGCGAGCTACCGGTGATGAGTACGACTTTGCCGCTGAAATCAAGTGGATCAGGCATTTGACGAGTTAACGATTTAACGATTTAACGGTTCAACGCTAGATTTTTCCGATGGCTTCACCCGTTCGAATTTTAACCGCGGTCCCGATTTGCGACGGGCATGACAGCGCCATCAACACGATCAATCTGGAATTCATCCGGCACGGCATTGAGGTCGTGTACCTGGGCTATCACCGGTCGGTCGGCGATATTGTCCGTGCCGCCATTCAAGAGGACGTTCGCGCCATTGGCATATCGAGTTACAACGGAGGGCATATCGAGTTCTTCGCGGAAGTCAGTGCTCTTTTGCGAACGCGCGGCGCAAACGACATCAAAGTCTTCGGCGGTGGTGGCGGAACGATCACCCACGAGGATGCCGCAGCAATGAAGCGCAAAGGCGTGGACCAGATTTTCTTCGCCGGAACTTCGCTCGCTGAAATGACCGATTACGTCCGCAAACACTACGGCAAGCCGCGCGGAAAACGATCAAGCCCGAAATCGCCCGACCAGGCGCTCGCGCACAAACTTACGGCGATTGAGGACAGGTATGCCAGCGGAAGAACACGCCCAACGCCCAACTCCGATAAATCGCGAGCAGGCGCCCAACGCTCAACGTCCAAAGGTCGAATCCGCAATCCGCAATCCGCAATCCGCAATACAAAAGTCATCGGCTTCACCGGCCCTGGCGGGGCGGGTAAGACCACGTTGATTGACGAGCTCGTGTTGCGTTTTCTGAATCAAAATCCCAGGGGGCGAATCGCAATTTTGTCGCACGATCCAAGCGTTGTCGGCGAAGGAGCGCTTCTGGGCGATCGGGCCACCATGATCAATTCGCAAAATGATCGCGTATTCATGCGTAGCATGGCGACACGTGGACAGGCCGGCGGGCTTTCCCCAGCGACACAGGATTGTCTGGCACTGCTTGCCCGATCGGGTTTCGATTACGTGATCATTGAGACGGTTGGCACCGGCCAGGAAGCGATGCCATTTCAAAAAAATGGCATCGCCGATTCGACTGTGCTGGTGATGAATCCCGATTACGGCAGCAGATTGCAGTTGCAAAAAATCGTAATGCTCGATCTTGCCGATATCGTGGTGGTGAACAAAAGCGATCTTCAGCGCGCCCGCACCGCGCACACGGAAATTGAACAACGCCTGGAACAAAACCGGCGCAATCAGCGGCTGATCGATACGGTAGCAAAACGGCATCGCGATCCTGGCGTGGACGAATTATTTGAGCTAATTTCGAGAGACAATCTGGTAGGGCGCGACCGTCGTTCGACCCTGAGCTCACGGCCGAAGGGCCCGGCGCGCCGAACGGGAGAGCGGAGGAACAAATGAGTAAGCTTGGACAAGTTGTTGAGTCGATCGAGAAGTACAACAAGTTCGTTGTCGATCAGGTAAAGCGCGCGCGGACCGATGAGCATTTCGGGCGGGAAGTGCTGGGGCGCTGGAACGATATCAAAGCGAAAATTCCAGTCACGCGAACACCGACCGGGGTGCCTTTGCCGCGCCTGGCGTTGCCCGAAATCGATGACCCGGGCGAGATCGCGCGCTATCTCTTTGGCGAAGGATTGCCAGGCGAGTTTCCATTTCTGAACGGCGCCTACCGCGAGATGTATCTGGAGCCGATCCGCGAGGTCGAAAGCTTCGAAAAGAACAGGGACAATGGTAGGGCGCGACCGCCGTGCCCGCCGCAGCGCATTCTTCCCCAAGCGGAAGAGCCAACACGCTTGTTCTCGGGGTTGATGCTGGCAGAGGATACCAATGAGCGTTTCCACTACCTGACTCGGCATCAACGCACACATCGGCTCAGCACTGCGTTCGATGGACCGACACTCTACGGCATCGATAGCGACGCGGATGGGGTCTTCGGAAAAATCGGCGAGGGCGGTGTCGCGATCGACACGGTCGAAGACATGGTCCGGCTGTACGATGGTTTTGATCTCGGCTCGCCGAATTTCTCCGCGTCGATGACCATCAGTGGCCCAGCGCCAATCATCATGGCGATGTACATTGCCGCGGCGAAACGCAGGTTCGGTCCGAAAGTTGTCCCAAAGCTCCGCGGCACAATCCAAGCCGACATCTTCAAAGAGGTCCAGGCACAGAACGAAACGATTTTTCCAATCGAAGCCTCGCTGCGGTTTCTTACTGACATGGTTGAGTTCACCACGCGGGAAATGCCGCGTTGGTACCCAATTTCGATCAGCGGTTACCACATTGGAGAAGCCGGCTCGACACCGGTGCAACAAGCCGCTTATACGCTCTCAAACGGATTCGCCTATGCGGAAATGTTCGCCGCGCGTGGAATTCCAGTGGATCAATTCGGCCCGCGCCTCTCGTTCTTTCTCGATTGCGGTCTCGATGCCGAATATATCGCGCTGGCTCGCGTGTCACGACGCATCTGGGCGATTGGAATGCGCGACGTTTTTGGCGCAGGGCCGCGTGCGCAGCTTTTCAAATTGCACACCCAGACGAGCGGTCGCTCGCTGATCGCCGCTGAATTCAAAAATAATCTCACCCGTACTGCCGCCGAATTAGTGCTTGCTTACATGAACGCGACCAATTCCTGTCATTCCAACAGCGCGGACGAGCCGTTCACGACGCCGAGTGAAGAATGGATTCGGCTTGCCGCGCACGGGCAGGCGATCCTGCTGGAGGAATCCGGTATTTTCAAACACACCATGAACATGTTGAGCGGTTCGCCCGGGATGAAGGCAGTCGAGCGCTCTGTAGAAGCTGCAATTCTCGACGAATTCCGCGAGATTGAGCGGCTGGGTGGCGTGCTTGCCGCAGTCGAAGACCGTTACCAGCGCAGCCAGATTCAAAACGCCGCGCATCGATACGAGCAGCAAATTTACAATGGGACTCGCCCGATCATCGGACTCAATCGCTATCGCGACGGCGGCGAAGAGATACCGGAAGTGAAACTCGTGCGGACCTCGCGGAAGAAGCAGCAATTGCAGGTTGATCGGCTCGCGAAATTCAAAAAGGAAAATGCCGAGAAAGCCAAACGCGCGCTGGATAAACTCGCCGATGTTGTCGAACGCGGCGAGAATTGTTTCCCGATGTTACTCGAAGCTGCGGAAGTCTGTTCGTTAGGCCAAATCACCGGCCGCTTACAGGAAGTGGTCGGGCGTTTCCGTCCGATGGTGTAATCGGATGTCAGCCAGCCTGGCTGACTATTCTCGCCGTAAAATGCCAGACATCGTTCATTCACTACTCGTATCGTTTTCATCGACACGATGACGTCCCCGCTCGCCCGCTTGATGCTGCCGGTTCCAGAATTCTTGAAACTGTCTTCCCATTTGAACTTCAACGTTCCGTCGGCTGCAATTTTTGCGGGTCCCTCACCATCTGGCGCTGCGCCGTGGGCGTCGTTATAGGCGGCATCAAATGAGACTTGGATCGCGTTTACCGATTGCTCGATGCTCATCTGAAAAGCCGCCTGTCCGTTAAGAAAGTTTCTGTCGGCGTACTCGCCCGTCCAATTCGACTCTGCTGCGAGAGATTTTGAAGCGATCGCGATTAGAAGAACAAGCTTTGAGTAGCCGGCATTTGTCGGTTTCACGCGGACAGATTACCGACTCGAAAAAAGTGGAGTAAGTAATGGTGGCCTCTGCTCGTACCGCGCAAGCGTGGGCGCATGCTCGCATTCGAATTTGTTAATGAGGCGCCATGCCTGCCAAAGCGTACATCGGCACCAGCGGCTGGAATTATAAGAGCTGGCGCGAAGGCTTCTACGGCGACACGCCGCAGAAACAATGGCTCCCATTCTGTGCTGATCGCTTTACCGGAATCGAGGTAAACGGCACATTTTACAGATTACAGGAGAAGAGCACGTTCAAGAAGTGGCATGACCGGACACCGAATGGATTTCGGTTTGCCATAAAAGGTCATCGTTTCGTCACGCACAACAAAAAGCTGCTCGATGTAAGAGAATCAGTGATTCGTTGTCGCGAATCGGCGTCGCCTCTTGGAACGCGGCTCGCAGCGGTGGTGTGGCAACTTCCAGCTTTTTTGAAGAAAGACGCACAGCGGCTTGAGAAGTTCCTGTTGACATTACGGCATTGGAAAAGCACGCGTCACGCAATCGAGTTTCGTCACGAGTCGTGGTTCGATAACGAAGTGGCCAGATGCCTGACCGATCATCGCGTTGCTATTTGCATGTCCGATGCACCCGATTGGCCGATGTGGGACCAAGTGACCACGGACCTGGTGTACATCCGGTTACACGGTCACACCCGTAAATACGCGTCCAGCTACAGTAAACCCGCCCTCAGAAAGTGGGCGATGCGCATCCGCCGTTGGCTCAATGAGGATCGCTCAGTGCACGTTTATTTCGACAACGACGCCGAAGGCGCTGCGCCGCAGAATGCGCTTACACTGTTGAAAATGTTGGGCCGATCAGGACGTCAACTGATCTAACAGTTCAGACACGAGCTGTTCGCGATTATCTGCGCGGACTTCGATCAAGGTGACATCGCGGCGCTTTTTGATCGACTCCGCGTAAGGGAATCGTCGCGCGGTAATGGTTCCAAGAAGGGGCGCTTGACTGTCGAGCGCTTCTGTCACCGCGTCACGAAAAATCGCCGACCGGATTTCCATCGGCCCAATTTCATCGATCACCGTCAGCTGGCCACCTCGAACAGCTTCGCACACAGACTCGATCCCAATCGTCTCCAACGGCGAGAAATCGAGCCCATATTTTCCAAGACGCTGCCGGGTTTTGAAATTCACGTGCGCAAACACGCCATCTCTACCGTCAAGCGTCACGATCTTGAACCCAACGCGTTCCCGATGCTTGCGAATTTCTTGAGTATAAAAGCCGCCAGCCGGCTGCGCCAACATCTCCACCACGCGGCGGACCAGCGTGGTCTTCCCGCAACCTGGGCGGCCAGTCAGCAAGACTTTACGGTTCACTTCAGAGTTTCTTCTGGCAATGTGCGCAGAACCACGCGGTGCGACCGCCAATGGTTGCCGATATTAAGTAGCGTCCGCAACGGGGACATCTTCCGCCTCTTCCACGATGCGGGAAAAGCCATGATCTCGGCATTTGGTTCACGTCAGCCTTGGCCGCGATCGCTTTTTCCAAAATGTGGCGAGTAGCACGGAAGAGTTTTGCCAGGGCTCTGTCGCCTAAGCGCGAAATTTCCGCTCCAGGATGCATGCGTGTGTGAAAAAGGATTTCATCTGCGTAGAGATTGCCGATGCCAGCGATCAACTTCTGGGTGAGCAAAATCGATTTCACCGCGCCACGATGTTTTCCCAAGATCTCTTTGAATTGCGCGACACCAACCTCGAGGGCATCTGGACCAAGTGCGCGTTTTTCTAAAAACGCATCGACATCTTCCAACAGTCCAATCTCGCCAAACTTGCGCTGATCATCGAAAGCGAGGCAATGCTTATTGGCGAAACGAAAGAGCACTTGCGTATATCGCGGCTCTAGTTGGTCGTTTTTGGAATACTCGAGCGAACCGGTCATGCCAAAGTGCAAACGCAACCAGACATCGGCACCGGCGCGCACAAAGAGATGTTTACCATGTCGGCGACTCGATTCGAAGCGACGCCCCTTCAATCTGCGCGCAAGTTCTTGCGCTGTTACATCCTTTAAAACGTAGGCATTCCGCACATCAATGTTTGCGATCCGTTGATGCAACGACGTGGCGTCAAGGTATCGCTTGAATACTTCAACGTCGGGCAATTCTGGCATTGGCGTTAGACAGTATCATTCGTTGATACCTCATTAACAATCTGCCACCTCGTCTTGGATTTGGATATTGCACGTTGGAATTTGGAAGGTTTTGGAAATTTATGTCGTTAGAGTCGATCGAGACATTCATTAGATTGTTGAGACGGTCGCCGTCCGGCGCTGTCTTCAATCCGTGGTGGCAAGTCGATAAAGAAAACGACATTGGCCGCAGCGCGCCGGCCATCCGAAGGAGACAGTTACGCGCTTACCTTCTTAAACGGTTTGGGAAAGCGAAATTCGCAGTGATCGGCGAGGCGCTGGGATATCGCGGCGGACATTTCAGTGGAATCCCCATGACCTCCGAGCGAATCCTGCTCGGAAAAAAGCAAAATGAAGGGATTGAGCCAGAAGAAGTTTTTTCCACCATCAAGCCGCGTCGCACGAGCAAATATGGGAAATGTCCAGACGGATTTTCGGAGCCGACTGCAACTATCGTCTGGAGCACGTTGCTCAGGCTCGGCCTCAAACCAGAGCAATTCGTCCTGTGGAATGCGTTCCCCTGGCATTCATTCGATCCAGGCCGCGGTATGTTGAGCAACCGAATGCCAAATAAATGCGAACGCTCTGATGGAATACGCGTGCTCCAGGCTTTTCTGAACTTGTCTTCATGCGACGAAGTCGTCGCGCTTGGCAACATCGCGGCATGGCAACTGAAGGAACTCAATGTCGAAGCGTATCGGGTTCGCCATCCTGCCTCTGGTGGCGCAAAACTGTTTCGTCACCAAATCGGCAGGATCGTAACTGAACTGAGCTAGCAGTTTGTACAAGTCACCCTGCTGAACAATGCTGACTGCTTCTCTGCCAAGCACACCAAGATTGTTTTCACGCTCTCGGAGATCGAGCTTGTCGTTGAAACTCTGATTAAATCAGGGGTGAGCTCACAGGGCGGTTCGTAAGCGGCTATCAACTTATCGAAGTCTTCAAGGCGAGCATCTGACGTTTCAGCAGTCTTTTCATCGCGGGCCTTTAGCCGTTTTTTGATTTCGTTAGGATTGACTTCGAGTTCTACAAACTGAATTGGCACATTCGCTTTCTCGCATTGGTCGCGGAGAAATTCACGAAGAGCGCGTGTGGAGAACGTTGCATCGAGAATGACGCCGTTGTGAGGTTGGAGCGACCGGTGTCGACGCCCTCGGCTAACGCCAAGAGCGGCCAGTCCGTCTCCAACGAGTTTGCTGTAGGTCCGCTGAGTCATTCGCGAGGAATAAATTTTGTCGCGGTCTTCCTGCCGAGTTCGCTCAGTCAACGGAATGCCGGCGAGTGTCTTTCGAGTTTCGTCTGAAGAAAAGACCGGCCAATCCAACTCGATGGCGAGTTGTTTTGCGATAGTGCTCTTGCCGGTTCCGACCCGGCCTATCATGACAAGAACCAACGGGTCGGAGCCGGCGACTGCAAATCGGAGGCCGAGGCGAAAATAGCGGCCCGCTTGTTGTTCATGCTCTTGCGGATTTGTCGTTTCTTTCTCTGTCACCTGGATGCTTTCCACTTTGCCGCGGACGAAGGCGCGATAGCACTTATAGAAATTCGCAACGCTTAGCATCTGGGCGTCTTCTAACTCGCGCGCCGCGTCTCGAAGCAGCAGAGTTCCCAGGTCGCTCCGGCCGTTGAAATCGAAATCCATCGCCAGAAATGCCAGATCATTAGCGATATCGATAAAGCGAAATCGGTCGTTAAACTCGATGCAGTCGAAGATGGTTGTCGCTTCCGGAGTGAGATGAACATGGTCGAGACGCAAATCGCCATGGCAATCGAGAATCCGCTGCTGTTGAATGCGTTGACGGAACAAGTTTTCATTCAACTGGTAGAACTGATTTGTGTAATGACAGATCGCGTCGAACGCTGTAGGCGAAATTGTCTTGCCGATGAACGGCTCGACTTGCGCGAAATTTTCGTCGGTACTGATCTTTAACTTTTCAGGCGTGCCCCATTGCTCTATCTCGGGCGTCGGACTTTCAGACTCGTAAAACCGGCGCAACGTCGAGATCACCCGATTAATCTCCTTTTCACCGACCAGATTTTTTTCCAGTAGTTCGTTTAAGAAACCGCCTTCGCGAAGGCTACGGCGGTCAGATCCGCCGTGCCGGAGCTCTCGCATTTTCACGCAGTACTCTGCGATTTCGCCTTCACTATTGAAGGAAAAACCAGAAGTGGTTTTGTAGATCGGCACGACTCCCAGATAGACTTCCGGAGCAAGCCGTCGATTCAGATCGATCTCGCGCTGGCAAAAACAGCGGCGCTTTTCCAGGGTCCTGAAATCAAGAAAACCGAGGTTCACCGGCTTCTTCACTTTGAAGACAAACGGCGATGCAATAAAAACCCATGAGATGTGGGTTTGAATTGTCCGCACTTCGGCCGGTCTGTGCGGATACGACCCCGGCAACTCAAGAAAAGCAATCACCTGTCGTGACTGTAGGCCTTGCGTCTCTGTCATTCCGAGCGAAGTCGAGGAATCCCGTTGCACAATCTAATGGTAACTTCGCGGGATGTCTCGACTCCGCTCGACCGGCTTAAGAAGACTTCGGAGGCTCGGTCTTTTTAATCAATGACGTAAAGAGGTCGAGCGGAACGGGAAGAAACGTCGTGGTGTTATGCTCGCTGGAAATTTCCCGCATGGTTTGCAGGAAACGCAATTGCAGCGCCATTGGTTCCTTGCTCATCGCAGCCGCGGCCTGCACCATTTTTTCGGCAGCCTGAAATTCGCCCTCGGCATTAACAATCTTGGCCCGGCGCTCGCGCTCTGCTTCGGCTTGCTTCGCCATGGCACGCTTCATGGTGTCGGGCAGCGCAACATCCTTCACTTCGACGGCGGTCACCTTAATTCCCCACGGGTCGGTTTGCCGGTCGATGATTTCCTGCAGCGTTTGATTGATCTTTTCGCGATGCGCCAGCAGTTCGTCCAGCTCCGCCTGGCCAAGTACGCTGCGCAACGTCGTCTGGGCGATGAGAGAAGTCGCTTTGAGAAAATTTTCCACTTTCACGACCGCCGCCTGCGGATCGATGACGCGAAAGTACAGAACTGCATCGACGCTAACAGGAACATTGTCGCGCGTCATGACTTCCTGGCGCGGCACGTCGATGGTCACGACACGCAAATCCATGCGCACCATGCGATCGACGATGGGGATAAGGAAAATCAATCCCGGTCCTTTTGCACCCAGCAACTTTCCCAATCGAAAAATGACGCCACGTTCGTATTCCCGGAGTATGCGAACGGCCTGCGGCAGGACAATGATGATGAGGATAATGATCGGGATGGCCCAGCTGATTAATCGCGGCAAAGCTTCAATTAGTTCCATGGCTTTATTTTCCTTTAGGTTGCAGTTTTACAGTTAATCCGTGCACAGCTGCAATCTCAGCCTGTTGGTCCTTGTCGATAGGCGTATCGCTGACGGCGTTCCAGTATTCGCCTTCCACGAAAATGCGGCCTCCATGTGAATCGATCGGAGTCAACGCAGTCACCATTTTTCCAATGAGCGTCTCCGCCCCGACCTTCACCGGCAACCGTTGCGCGCGCAGGCCCTTTCCAATGACAAAAATAAAGAATGCCGCAGTGACTAACGTCGCCGGGATGATGTAATTGAGCGATAAACGAAAAAGCGGATCGGCGCGATTGAAGAGCATCAGCGAACCGATCAGGAAGGCAATAATGCCGCCGACGGTCAAGACGCCGTGAGTGGTGGCGTAAACGTCGAAGATAAAAAGCATCAAAGCGAGCGCGATCAAAACGAGTCCGGTGACGTTGACTGGTAAAACGGCTGCGAGATAAAGCGCGAGGACCAACGCGATCGCTCCAACCACTCCGGGAAGAATCGCGCCGGGTGTGCTGAGTTCGCCAATGATTCCATAAATCGCAATCAGCATGAGAATGAACATCACCTCCGGTCGCCACAGTTTTTGAAACACGTGTTCCGAGGCCGACATCTTGATCTCTGAAACCTCGGCGCCGACGGTCTTGAGCGTTTTCCCATCCACCACTCGGCTGTTCAATTTTTGCAGGAGATCGGAAACGTCGGAGGCAATCAGGTCAATGACTTTTAATTGCAGCGCTTTTTCAGCAGTGATTGATGCACTTTCCTTCACCGCCGATTTGGCCCAGTCGACGTTGCGCTGACGTTTACCAGCGATTGTCTCAATGTAGCTCACGGAAAAATTCTCCAACTTCTGTTTCATCGTTTCGTCGGTCTTTTCCTCTGCGCCACTGGGGAACCCGCCTATCGAGACCGGATGCGCGGCGCCAATTGTCGTAGCGGGTGCCATCGCTGCGACACTGGCTGCGATGGTGATGAAGCAACCTGCGCTGGTTGCAGTCGCGCCGGTCGGAGCAACATAAACAACAATCGGCACCGGGGAGCCAAGAAAGCTCTGAACGATTTTCTGCGTTGAGTCGAGCAAGCCGCCGGGCGTGTTTAGTTGGATGATTAGACATTGGGCGTTCTGTGATTTGGCTTCCTCGATGCTGCGCGCAACGTAGCTCGCCGTCGCCGGCCCAATCGCTCCATCGATATTAATAAGAGAAACCTTCTCTCCTGCGGCGGGCGTTGGAGCCATTGCGCAGGAGAGCCAGAGAACAAGGCCCATGACCGCACTTATCACGCGAGCTTTCCTCACGGGCTGCGCTATGATGCGCAAGTTATGCTCCTTTCATCGGCTGCAGCTTGATCGCCAGATCCTTCACCTTCGGCTTCACGATCTTCTCGTAGTCGCGATAACTCATTTTGATCGCGTCGGTATGCGTGCCCGCTTCAAACACGATGTAGTCTTGCTCCGCCAGACTTCGGTCCACATAGGTTGGCAGACCATAGAGATTGCCAAAGGGCGGCATCCCTCCAATCGCGCAGTCTGGAAAGAGTGTCTTGAATTCCTGTTCTTTATCCAGTGAGACAGTCTTGCCGATGGCTTTCTCAACCTTCTGCAGATCAATTTGGTGGTCCGCGGGCAACACCATCATTAAATGCTGTTCCCCTGATTTGACCATGACCACCTTGGCATGATGCCTGCCTTTCACGTGCTCCGCCTGGGCGATTCGTTGCGCGGTTACTGCCTCCGGATGATGGAGCACCTCATAAGAAACTTTGTTATCCTTCAGGCACTCGATCAGTTGCTTTGGTATTGCCATAACCGTTTCCGAGGAAAAGTATCACTTTCCTGGGTGATCTCTACTTTCGAAGCCACCTGGACACCGCCGCAAAGCCACCGAGGCGCGAAAGAATTGTGTATGGCTACATGCGAAGTTTGCGAAAATGAATATGACAAAGCGTTTGAAGTGGTCGTAGCCGGAAAGCATCACACATTCGACAGCTTCGAATGCGCGATCCACGCGCTGGCACCGGTCTGTCCGCACTGCAACTGCCGAATCGTCGGGCATGGTGTGGAAGCCGATGGACAAATCTTCTGTTGCGTTCATTGCGCGCGTACAGCCGGCAAAACGCAGTTAAAAGATCGCGGTTGAACCTGGCGCCGATGAAGGCGGAGCAGTTGTTGTCTGCCTTAGTGGCTGGCGACTATTTCCGATGCCACGGCTGCGTCACGTTTTGGATCCGTGGCTTGCACTTATCGCTGACTAAAACGAATGCCAGAGTGTTTTCATCCGGTCGGCTAAATTTATATACACCAGGGCCTCTGCAGGATTTCGGGGCCCGCCCCACCCGTCGCGTTTCTTGAACCGTCACAGTATCGCCTGCCAAGGTGTAGTTGCCCCAGATCTCTCCCTTCGGCTTGGCAGCCATGACGTGAAATGTACCGTCAGGATTGATTGTCCAGATAGTACCGTAGGAGTTGGTCCACGTGCCGGCGAGCGCCGCGGGGCCTGCAGGAGTTGTCGCACAGGCCGTCATCAACGCGAGCAACGCGCCTGCGAAAAGAAATCGGACAAAGGATTGTATTTTCATGGCTGCCATCCTGCCCGGCACCGACTACGTCCGTCAAGCTTGGAAGAGTAGCGCGAATTAGAAGGAATGATTGCAAAAAGCTTAGCGCTTGACATAGAAAGTCTCCGTGGAACAAAACCCGCCGCCGGTTCCCCTGACGGCAGGACCCAACTGGTGGAAGCGAAACTGGAAATGGTTTGTCCCGGCTGGCTGCCTCAGCGTGCTGGTCGTGTTCGCCGCCTTTGTTGGCTCCATCGCGTTGATTGTGTTCAGCGCGATGAAATCCACAGACGTTTACAAAGACGCTTTGGCGCGCGCCCAGGCCCACCCTTCTGTGATTGAGGCTCTGGGCTCGCCGATCAAAGAAGGATTTCTTGTCTCCGGGAACGCAAACATGAACGGCGCATCCGGCGAAGCGAACCTGTCGATTCCCATTTCCGGCCCGAGTGGAAAAGCGACGGTTTACGTGGCAGCCAACAAGTCACTTGGTCGATGGAACTATTCGGGTCTCATCGTAGAGATCGCAAAAACGCATCAGCGAATTGATCTCCTCCAACGCCCGGTTCCGGCTAATTCGCTCTGATCACTCTCGTGCAGCTCGCGACAAAAAGACTTTCCGTCACCGCAGTTCTTTTTGGAATTGTCGCGGGGATTATCGGCATCGCGGCCGGACTATTTCTCGGCTTCGCACTTGGCGCAGCGCTCGCAGCCGCATTTCACGTCTCTACGTTTGAAGGCGGGGCCGGTTATTTTGCCGCTGCCATTGCGCTGCTCGTAACATGCATCGTCGCTCCTGGCCTGATCCTTCTTTCGCTTTACTGGCGTGGTACAAGAGGGCTTTGGCTTTTTGTCGGGTTGATCGCAGTCTATTTGTCGCTCGGTTTTATCGCGGTGTCTGGTTTCGGAATTTGGTATGCCTTTCAACCGCACGTTCTGAATATCAATGGGCCGGCGCCACTGCTGGAATTTGAAGTGAAACCGCCGGCAGGCCAGTCCGTCGAAAGTCTGGCTGACGTTCAG
>JBKPLD010000081.1:0-4980 GCA_046731415.1 Verrucomicrobiota bacterium | reverse complement strand
CCTCGCGAACAGGCTGTGGTCGCACCTACCCTTCCGCTGCGAGGCCCTGGCATTTTTTCAAATCGAGTTTGCCTGAGGCCAGAACCGGGATTGCTTCAACCCGCTGCACATTCTTGGGGATCCACAAGTTGGGCACGCCCGCTTCGTGCAGCTTGCTACGCAACTCCGCGAGATCAATATCGACCGCACTCAATAGCACGAGCGCTTCCCCTTTTGCTTCGTCCTGCACGCCCATGACGGCCAGCGGACGTTCGTCTCTTCCAGATAAACCAAGGAGATCGACAATTTTGCTCTCGATCGTTTCGTGCGGCACCATCTCGCCGCCAATCTTTGAAAACCGCGAGAGCCGCCCTTCGATGTAAAGGAATCCGTCCTCGTCGAACCGGCCGATGTCGCCCGTTTTCAACCAACCATCATGAAGGACTTCCGCGGTTTGCTTGTGATCATGCAGATAGCCTTCGAAAATATTTGCACCACGCAACCAAAGCATCCCGGTTTCGTACAAGGACAGTTTTCGATCCATTTCCGGTTCGCGAATTTCCGCAGCCATTCCGGGCGCCAGCC
Source organism: Verrucomicrobiota bacterium (assembly GCA_046731415.1). Taxonomy (GTDB): domain Bacteria; phylum Verrucomicrobiota; class Verrucomicrobiia; order Chthoniobacterales; family UBA10450; genus Udaeobacter. Next base: position 4,416 of record JBKPLD010000081.1, on the reverse strand, counting down.
TGCCCACTGACCCCAGACGGCTGGATGGTTGCACGTGTTCACCAGGGCTTTTCGGTTCCGGATCAGGCAGATTCGTGCTGACCACTGGTGCGGTTTCGGTTAGTCCGTATCCCTCGTACACTTTTTTGTCGAAGCGCTGCTCAAAATGACCGGCGAGATCGAGCGGCAATTTTTCGGCGCCGGTAATAATGAGGCGCAAGCTGCGGAGTTGGCGCGGCTCGGCTTTGCGCAAGTACATGCGCAGAAAGGTGGGCGTCACCAGCAGGAACGTTAGTTTGTATTGTTCGATCAACGCAGCGTTCTTCGCAGCTTCCAACGGGTTGGGATACGTCACAATTCGCACTCCTTCGATGAGCGGATACCAGAGCGTGACAGTCGATCCGAAGGTGTGAAAGAACGGAAGGGACGCGAGGATTGCGTCGCTTTCTCGTGCGTCCAGCAGTTGCCGAAACTGTGAGACATTTCCGACAACATTCCGGTGGCTGATTACAACGCCCTTCGGTTCGCCGGTCGTTCCGCTCGTAAAAAGCAAAACTGCTTCCCTGTGCCCGCCTTCTTTTGGAATTTGCAAAAGGCGCAGCAGCAAGCGCGCCGGAACGACGACCGACAGGATCCACCAGAAAATGATCTGGCGTTTCATCGGTGGCATCAATTCGTCTAGCTTCAAGACGCGTTCCGGCCATGGAAAATCTTTGATGCGCTCCATGAATTGCGTTGCTGAAATTGCGACCCTCAGGTTGGCGCGTCTGCAGCACGCTTCATTCGCCGCGCGGCCGACGGTGAAATTGAGGTCCACAGGGACCTTGTCCGCCAGCGTTACAGCCAGGTTCGCCAACATCGATCCCTTGCTGGCGGGCAACACGATGGCAATTCGTTCGTCGGGAAATTCTTTCCGAAGGTAGCGACTCAATGCCGCTGCCGCGCCCAGCAACTTTGCCCGGCTCAGCTCGGTGTGATCGGTGCCGTCGATCACGGCCGTCGCAAACCGTCTGCGCTTCATTCCGCGTACACATTCTTCGGCAAGATGTCGATCCAGCGACGGCCGGCGGCCGAAACAAAATTCGCCGAGTTTCAGCAATTCCTCGCGAACCGTCGCATTGTCGGCGGCCTCGGCTTGGAGCGGTTTGCCAAAGGCGATTGTCACAGGATACGGAATGCGCTTGGGGAGTTTCGTGAAAAATCGTCCGCCCTGGAACGAAAAGATCGAGCCCCAGAGTTGATCGAGCCAAACCGGAACGACCCGCGCATTTGCGTGCCGTACAATCAATTCGTAACCGCGTTGCAAACGCAAAAGGACCCCGGTGCGCTCCAACTGACCCTCGGGAAAAAGACAGACGATCTCGCCCTCGGCAATTTTTTCCGATGCAGCGCGAATGGCGGAACGCGAATTACGAGTATCGATCGGTATGCAACCGAGCGTGCGCAGAACCGGGTGCAGGACCGGATTGTGATAATGTTCCTGGTCAATGACGTATCGAATCGGGCGTGAGCAAGCGAGTTGAAGAACGATGGCGTCGATCCAGGTGATGTGATTGGGCAAAAGTAGAAAGCCGCCGGCCGGGATGTTTTCCAATCCCAGCGCAGTAACGCGATAGAAGCAACGAACTAGCAGCCGGCCAAAAAAGTAGAGCGCCCGTTCAGCGGCGGACATGGAAGCCATCGTTATTGATTTACATTCGGCGGTGGGGAAACTGCAATCCCGCAATTGCAATGCAACCTGGCGAGAACAAAACGACCAGCGGCGCGCGCACCGCGCTCTTCCTGCTGTTGGCGATCAATCTTTTTAACTACATCGACCGGCAGGTTCTGGCCGCACTCGAACCTGATATTCGCGCCACTTTTTTCGCAGCCGATGACGTAAACGCTATGACCAAGACCGGTCTGCTTGGCGACGCGTTCTTCGTCACTTACATGGTGAGCGCGCCAATTCTCGGTTTGCTCGCCGATCGGTTCTCGCGCTGGATCATCGTGGGTTCTGCGGTGATTTTGTGGAGCCTGGCCAGTGGCGGGTCTGGTCTTGCGCCAACATTCGCGATTCTTGTCGCAACGCGTGTATGCGTTGGAATTGGCGAAGGCGGCTACGGGCCGGCGGCGCCGACGATTTTGTCGGATCTTTTCCCTATCGCAACACGCGGTCGCATCATGGCGATTTTTTGCGCGGCGATTCCAGTTGGAAGCGCGCTTGGCTATGTGGTTGGTGGATTGATCGGTGCTCGCCTCGGTTGGCGCTGGGCATTTTACCTTGTTGCTCCGCCCGGGTTGTTGCTGGGTCTTCTATGTTTCTGGCAACGCGATCCGCGCGTCGCTTCAGACCATTTGGTACAAAAATCGCCGCGCCGAAGCATCCGTGACTACTTGAACCTGTTCCGCACACGTTCTTTTCTCATCAATTGCGTCGCCATGACGTTGATGACTTTTGTAACGGGCGGTTTGGGTTTCTGGGTACCGGCGTATTTGCGTTATCGCAATCAAACCCCTGACGTCGGCATGACAATCTTTGGCCTAATCACCGTCGTTGCAGGCCTCGTCTCGACGCTTCTGGGTGGTGTTATCGCCGACAAATTACGTTCGCGTTTTGCCGGTTCTTACTTCTGGGTCTCTGGAATTGGAATGCTGATTGCATGCCCGATCTTCATCGTGGCTCTTTACATTCCGTTCCCCGCGGCCTGGATCGCTATGTTTCTGGCTATTTTTTTCCTGTTTCTAAACACAGGTCCTTCAAACACGGCTCTCGCCAATGTTTCGTTACCAGCCGTACGCGCAACGGCGTTTGCGGTAAACATCTTCGTTATTCACGCGTTCGGCGATGTGCAGGCATTCTGGCTGCTTGGGTACATCGGCGGTCACACAAACATGCATGTGGCATTTCTGTTTGTGTCCGGAATAATTTTGGCTTCGGGAGTGGCCTGGTTGATTGGGGTTAAATATCTCCCGGCGGACACAGCTGCTGTAGAAACCGCCGCAACCAGCTGAGTGATTGCTGTAAGTTCGGGCTACGGAATCGGACTCCGTAATCCTAATCCCCAGGCGGAGGCGTGTTAGCTTCGCGCCTTTCTGGTTTTCTGTGAGGTCGCGTTTGTGTTCCTTCAGTCGTTCTTTCGCCAGGACTTGCCGCTTCAACTGGAGGTTCCCGGGTCGCCTGAGAAGGCTCTCTCTGAAGATCAGCACCACCACCCGGACGTTCTGTTTCTTGGGGCCTGGCTCTTTCTTCCCGTCCTTCTCTCCCCCCGCTGCTAGGGGATTCAGTTTCCTCTGGTCTGCCTCTCCTACCCCGTTCTTCTCTCGGGCTGGGAGCTGCGCCCTCACGTTCACGCGATGAGGCTGTCGCGCGAGGTCTTGGGGCTGTGCCGCGCGGAGTTGGCGATACTCTGCCCGCAGGCGACTCTCTCTCCGCAGGTGACTTTGCGGCTGGAGGCGGAGCACTCGCGGCAGGCGATGTGCCTTGGGGCGGTGAGCCAACCGCACCGGTACGGCCAGTTGCCGCGCCGGCCGCACCCGTTGTGGTGCTCGTGCCGGATACGCCTGTTGTGGTGCTTGTGCCGGAAACACCGACACCAACCGCTCCCTGGCTTACGCCATAGTAGCTATAAACATTAGTGATATAATCGGGCCTGGAATACTCATCTATTCGTGCATAATCGAACACCGGCGCGTTATAGATCCGATCTCGCTCCACGGTAACGGTAAGAGAGCTTCCGTCCGATGTCGGGGAATAAACCGCCCACGGGACTGAGACTAATTTAGCCCCGCCGGCGGCAGCGCGCCCGCCACCTTCGCCGGTCGAAAGAACTGTGTACGCCATGCAACCTGTGCTGCGATCGATGACAACGTCTTTGACCACTCCGATTTCTTCGCCTTGTGACGATTTCACTCTTGTACCGACGAGTTTGCTAACTTGAACCGTCGTGCTCTGAGTTTGTGCCGAGATAGGAACAGTAGCGGACCCGAGAATGGCTAGCATTGCCCCAATTAAGTATTTTGTTTTCATAAGCGGTCGGGATTGAGGCCTAACGGCGACAGATCCACTCTAAAGGATCGCGGCCCGCGGTTGTGGCAGATGTGAAAACAAGTGGCGAAGGTACGAAAATGCGTTCCCTTCTGAACTCTCATGCCGATCTCGCGCTGCCTGGCTATCTCCCTGCTAATAGCGCCGTGCATTCAAATGCACGCCGAGGGGGTTCCGGGCGATTGCACCCAGCTTATGGTCGGTATTGCGCCCACGTGGAATTCCATGCGCGGCGAGCTGCGACTCTTTGAACGTCCGCGCGGTGGGGATTGGACCGCGGTGGCTGGTCCGTTCCCCGTTTTATTTGGCAAAAACGGGCTCGCCTGGGGCACCGGGCTTGCCGGGCAAAATGAATCAGGTCTTCGAAAGAAAGAGCGCGATGGTCGCGCGCCTGCCGGTGTTTTCCAGAT
>JBKPLD010000080.1:0-18629 GCA_046731415.1 Verrucomicrobiota bacterium | reverse complement strand
ATCTATCCACGCGAAGCCGAGTACACGTGCACGAGCTAAGGCAAAGGTTACCGTTCAGAACTCTGAAGCCACGCCCTTCGACCAAACCGTGAGCCCGGCATTAATGGAAATCCACTTAACCGAAACATTCACCGGAGACATCGAAGGTGAATCACCTGTTCGGGCTTTACAAGTCCTGCGCGACGATCAATCGGCCAGCTTGGTGAGCATGCAACGATTCCGCGGAAAACTGGGCGAACGTCAGGGTACCTTCGTGCTGCAAGGCTCAGGAACCGTCGAGAACGGCAAGATCAAGGCGACATGGTTTGTCGTTCCCGGGTCGGGGACAGGTGATCTTTCCGGACTGCGCGGCGAAGGCGGCTTTGAAGGCCAGTTTGGAAAAGGGTCTGACGCAACGCTGCATTATTGGTTCGAATGAAGTGGCTACGATTCCGCCAGCGTCGAAGTAATCTTTTCGGATTTGTGGTGACCGGAGGCACTGCCGAAATAGTGCCTGCAATAAGCCTCTATCCGTGCGCCTACCAGATAACGAGTGGTCGCTTCTGGCAATTCAGTGAGTTAGCGTCCCGCTGGAGCGGCTGGTTCGGCAGCGTCTTTGGCTTTCTTTGCAAACTCATCCCATGGTTGCAATTTCCACGGATGCATTTCAGAGACGAAGATTCCGGACTTTATCGCCGGGTCGTGGGCTACGATCGCCTTCGCCTCGGACTCCTCACTCACCACCAATAGGACAGCGCCACCGGCGTTGTCAGTAAGGGGGCCTGCGAGCCTCATGGAACCTTTGATGTAAAGGCCCAACATATATTTGCCGTGCTCCTTGAGAGGTTGTTCGAAAATCGACTTTCCTTTCAACCATGCGGGACCCGGCCGATAAATAACGAGATAGGTCTCCTTTACCTCTCCTTGCTGCGGTTCCTCGGTCGCCGTGCTGCTGCGAGATGAATAACTTATCAGCGCGAAGCTAAGAGCTATTAAAGCAACGTTCGTCCTCATAATTAGCGCTCCGTGACATACAACTAGAAAAGCTTAGTCACGCCTGGCAATCTTATCAGGCCTCACTAACATCGCCAGCCGTTTTGGGAGGCGAAGTTACTTCGGCGACTTGGGTTTTGAGGTAAGGACTCGGTGAGTGGCGAGCGCGTTGAGGATCTCGGGATTACCCTGGGACCAAGCGTTGTCGATAATGATACGTTTGAATCGCCATTTCTGATCGTCGCGGACCAGCTCGCAATCGTACCGGTTCATCAGGAGTGCGTTCTCCGCCCCGCGCCGCGAACCTTCGCGCGGCATGAAGTGTTGCGACATAACGTAGGCGGAGAGCGTAGCGGAATCGTCGCTGATCTCGATCTGCAGGTTGGTAGCGGTGTGGCTCGTATCAAGCGGGCCGATGAGCGGAAGGACGGCGTCGAGGATAGCCTGGCGGCCGGTGATCCGAGGAATACCGAGATGAAGTTTCCTGTCGGCGGGACGGAAATCCAGGATGCAATCTTCGGCGAGCGCGGAAGCGAGCGAATCGGTGTCGCCATGATCAAGGCCGAAGGCGAAGCGGTGAAGGGTGTCGGCGATTTCGTAACGGTCGTTCGCCAGCTGGGCAAGATCGGTGCTCATAGCGATAACCTAGCTCGGACCGACGTGCTTCTGCACGTCCAATTCTCATTTAACAAGAAGTGAGATGGAACTCGCGGAAACCGGTGCGACATGGATGGGAGGCCTGAAGGGTGTTTCGCAAGAAGAAAACATTATAAGCCGCGCCTAACGAGACCAAGATGAGCTGCCGCGAGCTAGGGCGCGCGTCGCTGCGGGATAAGGAAATGAAGTCATCACAAAACTAAATATCACACCGGCTCGCGGCCGGCTCCATCGTCTGGTTAGACCTGATTCATAAAGTGTCGGCCATCTTTCAATGTTTAATCCGTGCTGTCTGCCAAAGGCGATGATCTCTACGCAAACCTAGGGGTGGGTATTGAAGGGTATGTTCGGGTGGGTCGTCGCGCCACATAATCGCTCCCGTTGTGTGCGGTGTGGAAGCAAGACAAGCTTTCAATGCGCTGACTCCATCCGCTCTGCTGACGTCCTTCGGCCATGGATCACGTGTCCGCGCGAACTGCCACGGGCTCATCTTTCGGCTTCCAGCTGTACAGCGCGAGCGCGGCGGTGCTGAGACGAGGAGCCGCTCGCGCAGGCTATGAGCAGTGCAACGGACGCGCCGAGAATCGTCAGGCCCTGACGGGAACGCTGGCCGTGCGTTCGAGCTTGCCCCAGCTGACCCAGGCGCCTTTGATGGCGCGCAGGATTGCTTTCCAGATGCAGTAGCTGAGCATCGGACGATAAATCAAGCGCATCGGCAGAATCCGCCAGGCGCGCAGGATTGGTTCCCGTTCCAAAATGCAGGCGAGCGTGGCGAGAAGTACGTCCATCGCCAAAAATGTGATGACGAATGGCAACACCGCGTTCCACGCGCCGAATGGCAGCGACGCGAGCAGGAACAAATCTACCATCGGCGTAATGGCCACGAGAATGATTTGGAAGAACCAGATGCTCGGCAAACTGAACCAGCCAAGCGCGCGATAGTTCCAATTGAACACCATGTCACGATGTTTCCAGAGACATTGCAGCGTGCCATACGCCCAGCGGAACCGTTGCTTCGCGAGGGTGCGCACCGTCTCCGGGGCTTCCGTCCACGCGATCGCGTCGGGCACGTAAACAACACGCCGTCGATATCTGTGTAGCGAAAGGGTAAGATCGGTGTCTTCGGCCAGCGTTTGCAGACTTAATCCGCCTGCTTCATCGATCGCGTCTTTGCGAACGGCGCTGATTGCGCCGGGCACGACCGTGATGCAGTCCCATCGGTTGTACGCGCGGCGGTCGAGATTAAAACCGCACGTGTATTCCAGCGCCTGACAACGCGCGATAAACGTCCGCAAATTTCCCACTTTCGCGTGGCCTGACACTGCGCCGATGCGACCATCGGCGAAAGGCTCGAGCAACCGCGAAAGGGTATCGCGCTGACCTTGCGTGTCGGCATCGATGAAAACAATGATGCCGTGCCGCGCAACGCCGAGGCCGCGACGGAGAGCACGCGCCTTTCCACGGTTATCCTGCTGCAGCAAGCGAACACGCGAGTCCATGTTCGCAACTCGCTCGATTTCTTCGGCCGTTTGATCGCGCGAACCGTCGTTTACAACAACGACTTCGATTTCGCCTTTGTAATCTGTGGCTAGCAGAGTGCGCAAAGTTTCTGCGATTACCTTCCCTTCGTTGTAAGCGGCAATGACCACACTGACCGGTTCCGCAAAATCCGTCTTCGGCCCGCGCCGAAACCGATAGGCAAGCCAGATAACGATCAGCGTACGAACAACCACGAGCGCCGTGGCCACGATCATGAATGCCCAGAGAAATTCCTCGATTGTGTGATAAACGCGGAATCCAGTGCTACTCACGAAACGCGCAAGCGATCGTCCATTGTTTTGCACAACCGGCATGACTCCGTCGCGCGTCGTGCCCAGCAGCGTGCTCAAGGGCACGACCGTGTCGCCGCGCGTATGCAGCCAATCCAAAATGCGCGGGAGCGCTTCGACCGTTTGCGAGCGGTCACCGCCCGCGTCATGCAATAAAATGACGCTGCCATCGTGCCGCTGTTGTTTCACGCGTTGCACGATGACGTCAGCTCCGGGCTTCGCCCAATCTTGCGGATCGATGCTTTCCAGAACGACCAGATAATTGAGGTCCTCTGCGATTTTTAGCGGAGTCAGATCGGTCAGCTGCGTCGGACTGCTATCCGCCGCGTAAGGCGGGCGGAACAGCGTGGTGGAACGACCTGTTATGGTTTCGAGCAAGAGCTGTGTCGCATTCAATTCCAGCCGGATGTGTTCGGGCCAGCAGAGCGCGAGATTAGGATGATAATAAGTATGATTCCCGATTTCGTGCCCTTCGTTGACGATGCGACGGACAAGTCCCGGGTAGCGTTCCGCGTTCACGCCCACGAGGAAAAACGCCGCTTTTGCATTTGCTGCCTTGAGGATGTCCAAAATTTGCGGCGTCCAGCGCGGATCGGGTCCGTCGTCAAAAGTGATTGCCACCTGATGCTCGCCGCCTGCGCCTTGATGATAGAGCGTTGGGAATTCAGCAAACCTCACATACTTCGCTGTGAGATAACCGTCGGCGTCCACCGCGAGCTTTCGCAATCCATCGGTGCGATCCTCGTCAACGGTCACAATCTCGCCGTCACCAACGTCGGTTATTGTGTCGGTTGATTTTATCAGTTCAAGCGCCTGGCGCGTCTGATTATCGAACTTGAAATCAGGCGGAACGTTTAAGGCATCCCAAATTGCAGGGTCTTCGCTGCCGAGCCGATAAAGCGCGAAGCCGCCGGCTTTTTTGTCGCGCACTTCGCGCAGTTGATTAAGAAACGTCACCGCGTCCAGAAACCAGACCGCGTGCTCCTTGTCTTCGTCCTGAAAATAAAAATATGGGCTGTATCCCGGTCCCTGAACTTCCGCGCCCTGGATTTCCGCGTCATTCGCGCGGCTCATCGCTTCCGAAAAACTGATCATCTCCGCTTTTTTCGCGCCGATTGTCCAATCGTAGCCGTAGCTGCCGATTGCGAAGATCCATTGCTTGGTATCGGAATCTTCCAGTAGGGCGTGGACCCAGCCTTCAAACCACGAGCGCGACGCCAGCGGCCCGGGCGGATCGGTGTCCGATGTTTCGTCAAACAACATCGCTACAAAACGATCGATGTTGTCGGAAAGCGCCTCGAAATCGATGTAATCCAGTTCCTGGCTCGGTTGAACGCACAGCCAAAGCTCCTTGTTATCGTCGTGCAACGCGTCAGCAAACTTGTCGATGAATCCGGTAATGTCTTTCTTGTAGACCGGATCGATTTGCTGCCAGTCGACCACAACGCCCGCGGCTTTCGCATTGCGCAAAACGGAAAGCACGCGCTGGATAAATCGGTCCTGTCGTTGAGCCGGTCCGTGCGCCAGATTTTCGATCGCTTCCGGCTGCCATGTATCGCCGACAAGGTTTGTCAGCAGCGGCATCAGGGCGATCCCTTTATTTGCGGTCAGTTTCGACAGCCGGGTGTCTCCGTCGATTTGCAACTCGCCCAGGCCATTGATCACCGTCATCCATTCCGGGCAGAGATGGGTAATCTGCCCTGCATGTTGCTCGAGTGACGCGTAGCTGTAAGGATCGCCGTTCGTATAGAACGCGAGACGCACTTCGTTATTTGGCGCTTTTTTCCGCGGCCGCGCAGTAGGCGCAGGCACTGCGCCGGCGAGCTTCCTGGCCGCTTGTCGGGCTGCGGCAAATTTCTGCCATAACAACGAACTCGGAGACAACTGGTCAGCCGGATTCTGTTTTTGCAACGCCTTTAACTGGCCTTTCAACTGCCGCAAGGAAAACGGCACATTCATTTTCGGCGTCACGAAAAGCGTCTGGACGAAAACGACCGTTGCCAGGAAAACGAGTACGCCTGCGATGAGCAAGGTCAGCCGGAGGCGCGGCCAACGTTTTCCTGTCGGATCGGAGAAAACGAATGGCGTAACTTCTTCTGGAGGGGGCTCTGGCATGCGGTGCCTATAATCGTCTAAGTGAAAAAATAAGAAAATCCGATTCGGTTGGCTGTAGCAGCGCTCCATGAGCGCCGACAGGTACCAAACGCGATTCCTTAGCGGTCATATGCGTCCCACACCGTTCGCTGCTCACTGGCGCACCTCTTCAAGGAATCCGCTCAATTGGGTGTTGGACGTTGAGCGTTGGGCATTGAACATTCATTGGTAATATGCATATCACACCCGATTCGGTGCCAACCGGACAGGCCGGAATCGCTGCGCGCTTAAAAAAGGGTCCTACCATCCATTCCAGTGCATGGGTCGTCCCGGGCGCAACGGTGATTGGCGACGTGATTCTTGAAGAGGAATCAAGCGTTTGGTACGGCGCGGCGCTGCGGGGCGATATCAATCGCATCGTTATCGGCCCGCGATCGAATATTCAGGACAATGCCGTTGTCCATGTCGATACAAACTATCCAACAACCCTGGGCGAACTGGTGACCGTTGGTCATACTGCCGTCGTTCACGCCTGCAAAGTCGACAATGAAGTCCTGGTTGGTATGGGTGCCGTCATTCTCGACGATGTGGAAGTAGGCGCGCGTTCGATCATCGGCGCAAATGCTCTTGTCACCATCGGGACGAAAATTCCGCCCGGGTCGCTCGTGCTGGGATCGCCAGCAAAGATACGGCGCCAACTTACTCTGGAGGAACAAAAGGATATTGCCCAGTGGGCTTGGAGCTACGTCGAAACAGCAAAGCAATATCGCGAATTTTACTGAAGCCGTTGCGCGCTTCAGAGCGACAATGGAGGGCCGAGCTCCTGCGAGCCCGCGCACCAAGGCGCGAAGCGTTGGCGACTCGTTAGGCGTCGCGGAGTTCTGCCCTCGAGTCACGTCATAAACGCTTGGAAAGCCCAATCCTCCCTATGGCTTGCCCCTTAAAATCAGGCAATACTAGCTTTATGAAAATTATCAGTGGTTGGGCATTGGCTACGCTCGCAGCCGTCGTCTTCTTTTTGACCCGGTCATCGGCCGAAGAAACTCACTCGGCGGACATGCGCCTTTATCCGCCGACGACCATTGAATGGAAAGCAGGACCAGCTGCTTTGCCTGCTGGCGCAAAGATGGCTGTGCTCGAAGGCGACCCTATGAAAGAAGGTCCGTTCGTAGTGCGTTTTCAGTTTCCTGAGGGTTATCATGTCCCGCCGCACACCCATCCGAAAACCGAGCGTGTCACTGTGATTTCTGGTACGCTTTATCTTGCGACTGCAGAAACGCTCGATCGCGGCAGCGCAAAAGAACTTCCAGCTGGTTCGTTCGGCTACTGGCCAGCTGGCATGAAACACACGGCATGGTCAGAAGGTGAAACAGTGATCCAACTTCACGGCGTCGGCCCGTGGCAAATCAATTACGTGAATCCAGCAGACGATCCAAGGAACGCGAAGAAATGATTTTGTCATCCCGAACAAAGTGAGGGATCCCTCGCAGGATGATTGATCACACAAACCGGGATGTGCTGTCCGGACTTCGACTGTGAGGTCCCTCGCTCCGCTCGGGATGACATGTCGGCGTATCGTGTCCTGTTACAAAAGTTTGGGCCAACTCCCGTGCCTTCTCTCGCAGCAATTCTCGAGCGTGTTTCATCTGTTCCTTCTGGCTGATACCAGAGCGTGCAAGTTCATAAACTTCATCAAATAACTCGCGCACCTGTTGGGGTCCGTCGTAGCGTCCAACAATTGCGAAAACTTTTTTGCCAAGTTTGCGCGCCAGTTGCGCAACGCCAGCGGGCGTTTTCCCCTCCAAAGTCTGCCGATCCAGGCTCCCCTCACCCGTAATGACAACATCGACCTCTTTCATTTTTGATTCCAGCCCGACGGCCTCTGCGACAACGCCGAAACCAGGCCGAATCGTCGCGCCGCAAAAACTCATCAGCCCAAAACCGAGTCCGCCTGCGGCGCCCGCACCGGGTTTATCGCGATAATCAAAAGCAAATTCCCTGGTAACAACATCGGCCAGTCTCGCCAGGGCACGTTCCAACTGGTTGAGCTCGGGTTTGCTCGCGCCTTTTTGAGGACCAAACACTCGTGTGGCGCCGTTTTCGCCGAGCAACGGATTTTGCACATCAACCGCCGCAATGATTCTCGGCAAAGTCAGTTCTCCGGGCTTTACGATTGAACTGAGTTTAACCAAATCAGTCACGCGCTTCTTTTTTTCGTGCTCGTGCTCTTGCTCATTCTCGTAATCGAATTGATATCCGAGCGCTCTTGCCATCCCCCACCCCCCGTCATTTGTCGCGCTCCCGCCCAGACCAATGATGATTTCGTTCGCGCCTCGACTCGCCGCGTTCAAAATCATTTCACCAACACCGAATGTGTTCGCACGAACCGGATCTCGTTCGTTTTCGGATAGCCGTCGCAACCCAGCGGCTTCGCTCATTTCCATCACCGCGAGCTCTCCATCGTCAATCCACGCATAACTCGCGTCGATTTCGCGGCCGAGTGGGTCATGCGCTTTGCATTTCAACCACGAACCGCCCCGTGCTTCGCAAATCGCTTTGGCCGTTCCTTCACCGCCGTCCGCCATCGGCACGATGTCAATCTTTACATCGCGCAAAGTATCCCGCAGACCTTTTGCAATATTTTCCGCGACCTCCTGCGCGTTGAGCGAGCCTTTAAACTTATCGGGTGCTATGAGGATTCGCATCGTTTTTAATCGGCAGGCGAGACGCCCGCCTGCCCACAGAGGCAAGATGCCTGTGTTACATGTTCAGCTTTCGCTCCAAAATTTCCCCTACCAATTGTGGATTAGCCTTCCCTTTTGATAATTTGATGACCTGCCCCTTAAGAAAATTGAGGGAACCGACGTTACCAGCTTTAAAATCTGCGACGGGTTTGGGATTTGCGGTGATTACTTCGTCACACAATTTTTCAATGGCGCTCAAGTCACTTAACTGCTCGATCCCCTTTTCTTTGACGATCACAGCTGCGCTTTTCCTACTGGCAAACATTTCCGCAAAGACTTCTTTGCCCTGCTTGCCGCTGATTTTTCCCGTGTCGATCAGATTGACTAATTCATCAAGGGCCTTCGGCGGAATGGGACAATCAGTGATCGCCTTCCCGGCGGTACTGAGAGCGTTCTGCAAATCATTGAGGATCCAGTTTGCTACGTTCTTCGGTTTCTTTGCGCCTCTGGCTGCGGTTTCAAAGTAGCAGGCAAGGTCGAGATCGTTCGCCAGCACGGCGGCATCGTATAAACTCACCTGATATTCCTGGACAAAACGGGCGCGCTTTGCTTTTGGCAGCTCAGGCACTCGCGGTCGCACTTCCGCCAGCAGCCCTTCAGTTTTCACCGGTACAAGATCGGGATCCGGAAAGTAGCGGTAATCATGTGCGAATTCCTTTGTGCGCATCAAAAACGTTTCCCCTGCTGCGTCGTCCCAACCACGTGTCTCTTGTTCGAGTGTCTCACCATTCTTCAGCGAGCCGATTTGACGCCGGATCTCGTAGGTCAGAGCGCGTCGCACTCCGCTGATTGAATTCAGATTCTTGATCTCGATCTTCGCCCCGAGCTCTGCCTGCGACTCCGGTCGCACCGACACGTTACAGTCGCAGCGGAGTTGTCCCTTCTCCATATCGGCATCGCTTACCGCTCCGTAAATCAAGATTTGCTTAAGCGAAGTGAGGAACGCGAACGCTTCCTCGGGCGAAGTGATTTCCGGTTGCGTGACGATCTCCATTAGTGGTGTGCCGGCACGATTGAAATCGATCCCTGTGCTGTTCTCGAAGTGAAAGCTTTTCGCCACGTCTTCCTCGAGATGAATACGCACGAGACGCACTTCTTTGTCCGGCGTGACGATATTTTTCTGCGCGTCTTTTGGATAAGCCAGATCGTGTAACGGGACGGCGCCGTTAGTACAAAGAGGCATGTCGTACTGCGAAATCTGATAGTTCTTCGGCATGTCCGGATAGAAATAGTTTTTGCGATCGAACTTGCAGATAGGCGCGATGTCGCAGCCTAGCATGAGTCCGGTGAGCACCGTCATGCGGAGCGCCTCATGATTCATCATCGGCAGAGCGCCGGGGAGGCCGAGGCAAACTGGGCACGTGTGCGTATTCGGCTCCGCACCGAACTCAACCGGAGAAACGCAAAACATTTTGGAGCGCGTCTTCAGCTGGACGTGCACTTCCAGGCCGATGGTGACGATATAAGACACGTCAGACATTAACCACGAACGAACATGAATAGACACGAATAATGAAAACCTCTTCGCAATTCTGCCTTTCCGACTTCGTGTTCATTCGTGTCTATTCGTTGTTATTTCTACTCAGCGCGTAATCGAGTGCGCGTTGAATATCGAATTTTTTGATGCGAGCCGCGAGGGCCGGATCGTTTACCACTTCAATGACGCGTGGGTTTTGAAGCAGGTCCATAAATCGGCCTTGCGCAATCAGGTCGGCGATTTCCCGATCGCTTCGTAACGCCACGATCTTTGGATGCTCGGCCAATTCGCGCGCACCCGGGAACGTCAGAAATTTTTGCGTGCGTTCCGGACTGGAAAGAACGCTCCCTGCTTTCTGCAGCGTTTCGTAGGTTTTCTTCGAAATGGGGTCGGTGTTCTTAAGCACGCTTCCAAGTAGACCCAGTTCCAGCGAATTTTTCAGGCGCGCCAGTGATGTCGCCAGCGCGGGCCTGGCGTGATCTGGTTCCGATAGAAAACGATGTCGCACATTGAGAGCGTGCGAGGTTGGGTCCTGTGCGACGTGCGCTTCTTCGCTCGATCGGCTGGTAGCCTGTCCTTCAGCGAGAGCGCCGATTGCTCGGACACTCGCCATACTCAGCCAAACTAGAAAGAGACCGAAAAACAAACCAACGACTGCGCCTGCAAGACCGTAAATAAGCCGGACAAGTCCGGATTCTTGTTGGGTAGTTCTCTTAAACAAAATCGCTCCGACGCAGCTGATGAGTGCATACGCAGCGAACGCGAGTACGGCGCCGCACAAGACCGACAAGGCGGGATCAGGCATTTTCAAAAAGGACCGCGCCACCGGAACAAACAAGCTCCCTCCAAAAAACGCGGCTACGTATGCGGCGCCAAGAGCGATAAGCCGCGTGATTTGACGCATCAAACCGAGTCTCCATCCGCGTACCACTTCGAATAAAATCAAAATGACGGCAAAAGAAATGAAGACTACCTGCCAAAGTGGCGAGCCGGCCACTAGTGGAATCGCGGAGTGCGGATTGTCGTTTGCGGATAGAATTCCACTCGACATCGCCAGGCTCACCGCTCCGCAATCCCTAGCCCGCGATTCGCAATCTTGGTTGCTCGCTGTCGCAAGGCATGATCGCAAAGCACCAGCGCGGCCATTGCTTCTACAATAGGCACTGCCCGGGGAAGAACGCAGGGATCATGGCGTCCACGCACAGCGAGCTGAGTTTGCTTGCGCGAACTAGTCACCGTTTTCTGTTCGTGGCCGATCGTGGCTGTTGGCTTAAACGCCACACGAAAATAAATTTCCTCCCCATTACTGATGCCTCCCTGCACGCCACCAGAATTGTTGGTTGCCGCGCGAATTCTTCCGCCACGCATCTCAAACGGATCGTTGTGCTCCGAGCCCCGCATCCGCGTCGCTGCAAAACCCGAACCGATCTCGAATCCTTTTGTTGCCGGTATGCTCAGCATCGCTTTAGCCAAATCTGCTTCGAGCTTGTCGAAAACCGGTTCACCAAGTCCGGGAGGAATGCCGCGAATAACGCATTCAATGATGCCGCCTACCGAATCGCCGTTGCTACGAACTTGCTCAATGAGCGAGACCATCTCCTTTGCTGCGGCAGTATCTGGACAGCGAACTATATTCCCTTCGACATCCTTCGTCTTCAGCGCGGAGCGATCGATTTTCGCAACGACTTCGTGGATTTGAGTGACGTAAGCAACGATCTCGAAATCCGCGTACAACATCGACAATATTTTTCTCGCAACGGCAGCCGCGGCTACGCGACCAATCGTCTCCCGCGCCGAAGCGCGGCCGCCGCCTTGCCAGTTTCGAATTCCATACTTGGCTTCATACGTGAAATCGGCGTGCGAGGGCCGAAATTTCTTGGCCATCTCTGAGTAGTCCTCTGGCCGCGCATCTTTGTTGCGCACCAGGATCGCGATGGGCGTGCCGAGTGTTCTTCCCTCAAAGACACCGGAAAGAATCTCGCACTGATCTTCTTCTTTCCGTTGGGTTGCGATCTTACTTTGACCCGGACGGCGGCGGCCCAGCTCAAATTGGATGTCCGCGTCAGACAGTTCGAGATTGGATGGACAACCGTCGATCACCACGCCGACGCCGCCCCCGTGCGATTCGCCAAAAGTGGTGACGCGAAAGAGCTGTCCGAAAGTGTTGCCCATTGCCCGAAGATGTTAAACCAAAGACGCAAAAATTGTAGAGCGTTCTAAATCTTTGGTAGGGCGCGACCGGTCCGAGCCGGACTGGCATATGGCGGGCCGCAACGCTGACGGACGGCTCGGCGATCCGTCCCTACCAATTACAAATCGTCGAACAAGTCATGTGCTCTTCGCGCGGCTACGAGTCGACGGCGAAGAAATCGGTGGTGACCGCGGTGGCACAGGCGAGGATTGCACGATCGAGGTGGTGGTCTGTCCGTGAAGGAGAAAGCGATCCAGCACGCGATCCAAAGACACAATTTCAGGCAAATGAACTTTGAGAATGAAACAGTCTTCTCCAGTGACCCGATGACATTCCACAACCTCGGGAATCTGCTGCGCCAGCGCTGAGATCTTTGGCAGGTGTCCCGGAAGCGGCCGGATCCTGACGAACGCCGTGATCTCATGTCCAGCGGCTTTCGGATCCAGTTCGAGACGATAGCCAGCGATCACTCCGCACTTTTCCAAACGTCGAACCCGCTCCTTAGCTGCGGGATTGGACATTTTAATTTTTCGGGCCAGCTCGGCTACTGACATCCGCGGATTTCGTTGCAAAAGCTTCAGAATTTCAATATTTTTGTGATCTTCCAGTATTTCCTTAGTATTCACGGAGCTTATAGCTGTTAGACATTAAAAAGTAACACTTTTATCTGGATATAGCCTTACTCTTGTTTGCACGGTTCGCTTGCTCTTCTATTTTGTTCACATGACAAACAAAGCCGTCTTGCCTATCAGACCAATGACAGAGGAACGGCCCCACACCGCGAGACCCGTTCCGCCGGAGGCTTTTTTCATTTGCAGCGCTATCTTCCATTATCTTGGTCCAGCCTTCGCAGTTCTCCTGTTTGCCCGTGTCGACGTATTAGGCGTCGCGTGGCTAAGGATTGCAAGCGCGGCTGTCGTGTTCGCGTTCTGGAAACGTCCGTGGCGTTTATTCGCTGAACTGGGCCCAGGCGAGAGGCGCATCGTCGTCGCACTCGGTTTCGTGCTGGCCATCATGAACGTCTGTTTTTATCTGGCGATCAATCGATTGCCGCTGGGAACCGTGGGAACGATTGAGTTTCTTGGGCCAATCGCGCTGGCGGCGTTCGGCGTGCGCAGCATGCGCAATCTCGCCGCCTTACTGCTCGCGTGTGGAGGCGTGCTTCTTCTGACCAGCGTACGAATCAACGGCGAACCGATCGGGTACCTTTTCGCCTTTGCGAATTGCGCGCTGTTTGTGCTTTACATTCTGCTGGGCCATCGGATGGCGGCAACCGGCGGTCGCCCGGGCGTGGAACGTCTGGCAATGGCAATGCTAATCGCAAGCATTGTGGTTACCCCGATTGGCTGGAAAAGCGCAGCGGGAGCGTTGCTGGATCCCAAGCTACTTCTCGCTGGCGTCGGCGTCGGTATTTGTTCCTCTGTCATCCCCTATATTTGCGATCAATTTGCAATGGCCAGCTTATCGAAGAGTACTTTTGCCCTTATGTTGTCCCTGTTGCCTGCGACAGCGTGTCTGGTAGGCATAATCGTTCTGCGACAAATTCCCTCCATTTCCGAATTGAGCGGTGTCGGCGCGGTGATAGCCGGAGTCGCTCTGAAACGGAGCGCCGACAATTAAACAGAAGTAAACGCTATGAAATATACAAATCTGGGTAAAGCCGGTATCAAAGTATCGCGGATCTGTCTGGGCTGCATGACCTACGGACTCGAAGAGAGAAAGTGGGGTCTGAATGAAGAACAAGGCCGGCCTTTCATCAAGCAAGCGCTTGAGCTTGGCATTAACTTTTTTGATACAGCCAACATGTACGGAGATGGCAGGAGCGAAGAAGTCCTGGGGCGGGCGCTGCGCGACTTTGCGAAACGGGATGAGCTAGTCATCGCGACGAAAGTCTATTTTCCGATGCGTCCCGATGTGAACGGGGGCGGACTGTCGCGCAAAGCGATCATGACGGAGATCGACAATAGTTTGCGCCGGCTTGCAATGGATTATGTCGATCTTTATCAGATCCATCGCTGGGATTATGAGACGCCGATTGAGGAAACACTCGAAGCGCTCCACGATGTCGTGAAATCAGGAAAGGTGCGTTACATCGGGGCATCATCGATGTTTGCCTGGCAATTCTGCAAAGCACTTTACCTGGCCGACCTTCACGGTTGGACGCGCTTTATTTCAATGCAGCCTCATTACAACCTGCTGAATCGCGAGGAGGAACGAGAGATGTTACCCCTCTGCCTCGCAGAAGGGATTGGCGTGTTACCGTGGAGCCCGCTGGCACGCGGTCGACTTGCTCGCTCATCGGACGCGCTGTCGAGCACTGTACGCGGTCAAACCGATGAGTACGGCAAAAAACTTTATTCAGAAACTGAAGAACTGGACAAACAAGTAATTGATCGCGTCGGGGAAATCGCCAAAGCGCGAGATATCGCCCGCGCTCAGATTGCGCTCGCATGGCTCCTACACAAACCGGCTGTCACAGCGCCAATCATTGGCGCAACCAAATCTCATCATCTCGAAGAGGCCGTAGCGGCTATGGACGTGAAACTATCCGATGCTGAAACCGAAGCGCTCGAAGCACGGTACGTGCCTCATCGCATTGCCGGATTCGAATAATTACGATTTCGAGAGAATGTTAACGTGTTTAGTGGCGCGTGACATTTTAAAAACGTCAACCGAGCTATTACGATGCTTCCTGCTTACAATGATTTCTTAATCAAACGATTTGAGAACCCGGATGAGATTCGCAGTTTTGAAAAAGGACGCTTCGAACTCATCAAGATCGGCGGAATGACGATTGGCCGGGCTACATACGAACCTGGCTGGAAATGGTCGCAGCACGTTGCGCCAGTTGCGGGGACTCCGCTTTGTCAGGTGGAGCACATTGGCATGGTGGTTTCCGGACAAGCTGCATGCGCTATGGAGGATGGAAGGTCTTACGTGATGAAGCCTGGAGATATCTTTTACATCGGTCCCGGGCATGACAGCTGGGTCATGGGCGATCAACCCTATGTTTCTCTTCACTTTCTCGGGGCAGAAAAATACGCGCACGAGTGACAAGACCCGACCGATTTGGTTCCCCAATCGTCGGATTCGAATGATCAATTAGCAGTCGTCGCTGGGGAGCGCGTGCGCTCCCCGGACTAAATTGCTTCGAGCGCGTTATTCAAATCATCGATCAAATCGCGGACATCCTCGACGCCAACTGAAAGCCTGACGAGCGAATCGGTAACACCCAGCTCTTCGCGTTTTTCCTTTGGGACCGAAGCATGTGTCATGAGCGCCGGGTGATTGATAAGGCTTTCCACGCCGCCCAAACTTTCTGCCAGCGCAAAGAGGTGGGTGTTTTCCAGGAAATGCCTGGTGGCGGCGAGATCGCCTTTTAGGGTGATCGTTACGATCCCCCCGAAACCTCGCATTTGTTGTCGTGCCAGATCGTGTTGCGGATGCGACTTTAACCCAGGGTAACGCACGGACTTTACCGCGCGCTGTTCCTCCAGCCATCGCGCAATTTCCAGCGCATTTGCGCAATGTCGCTCCATCCTGAGCGCCAGGGTTTTTAAACTTCGCAGCACAAGAAAACTGTCGATCGCGCCCGCGATTGCGCCGATCGAATTTTGCAAAAACCAAATTTGATCACCGAGCTCTTTGTTGTCTCCGACTACAACCACTCCATTAACCAGATCGGAATGGCCGTTTAAATACTTGGTCGCGGAATGCACCACGATATCGAATCCGTTTTCAATCGGGCGTTGAATCCACGGCGTCGCAAATGTGTTATCGCAAACCGAAAGAATGTTGTGCTCTCGCGCGATCTTTGCGATCGCTTCGAGGTCGATCAGCTTCAGCAGCGGATTGCTTGGAGTTTCGATCCACACCATGCGTGTGTTTGGTATGATTGCGCGCTCGAGATCCGTCGCCTCGGTCAGATCGACATAGCTAAAATCAAGCTTCGCCGAGCGACGGCGCACTTTATCGAACAGGCGGAATGTGCCGCCGTAAAGATCGTCACTTGCGATGATGTGCGAGCCGCTTTCGACCAGCTCGAGCACAGTCGCCATTGCAGCGAGACCGGAGGCGAAGGCGAACCCGCGACTGCCGCTCTCCAGATCGGCGATGCATTTTTCATAAGCGAGTCGGGTAGGATTAATCGAGCGCGCGTAATCGTAACCTTTGTGCTTTCCCGGGCTCTCCTGCACGTACGTGGATGTCGCGTAGATTGGCGTCATCACAGCGCCAGTAGATGGGTCGGGCTCCTGCCCCGCGTGGATCGCGCGCGTGGCAAATTCGTGTTGCTTTTTCATGTTTGGGCAATCTAACCGCGGATCAGGCGATTAGCGCTGAGAAAAATCTAGATCCGCGCAACGGTTCACTGCTTCGGCATGTGCAACCGCAAATACGAGAGTAAATCGGAACGCGTGACTAGTCCGAGGAATTTGTCGTCTTCCATTACGATGGCGACGCGGCCGCGATCAAATACATCCAAAAGATCCTTGATCGTGGCCTTTGGCGACAGTGTTTCCAACTTGGACGTCATCGCTTTTTTGACCGGATCATTAAAATGCGACGGATCGCGGTGAACTTTCACGAGAACATCGGACTCATCGAGAATCCCGATGGCACGTCCATGTTGATCGAGGACTGGAACCTGCGAGACATCGGCGTTCCGCATGCGTTTGAACGCGGTCAGCAATGTGTCCTTTGGCCCGACCGAGATCACTTCACCGGCTTCGTAACGATGCGAGATCAGGTCGCTTAAATCGCCATGCGGCGGACGATGAATAAAACCCTGCTCCGCCATCCAGAAATCGTCGTACATCTTGGAAAGATATTTGTTTCCGGTATCGACTACGAAGCTGACCACACGCTTCGGTTTCGTCTGTTTACGGCAGTAACGCAGCGCTCCAGCCACGAGCGTGCCGGTGGAAGATCCGCCGAAAATTCCTTCTTTGCGTAACAGCTCGCGGACGGTGGCGAAGGCTTCTGCGTCATCAATCTCGAATGCTTCGGTTACCAGCGACATGTCGGCGATTTCAGGAATGAAATCCTCGCCGATGCCTTCGACGGCCCAACTGCCTGCTTCGAGCATCTTGCCTGACTTCACGTATTCGTAAAGCACAGAACCTTTTGGATCGGCCAAAACCATTTCGATTCCCCGGCGCGGTTTAACGCGATTGAAAAATCGTCCGAGACCAGTCAGCGTCCCACCGGAACCGACTCCTACGACAACGGCATCGACATCATGCCGCATTTGTTCCCAAATTTCCGGGCCGGTGGTACGCTCGTGCGCCAGAGGATTTGCGGGATTCCCAAACTGGTTCACGTAAAATGCGCCCGGGATTTCTTCGGCAAGTCGCGCAGCCACATCCTGGTAATATTCAGGATGTCCGCGCGTCACATCCGAACGGGTGATCCGCACTTCGGCGCCGAGCGCTTTCACGTGCGAGATTTTTTCCTGGGACATTTTGTCGGGAATCACCAGCAAGACGCGGTAGCCTTTCGCGCCGGCAACCAGCGCGAGGCCCAAACCGGTATTGCCTGCAGTCGCTTCAACAACCGTGCCGCCCGGCCGCAATTTCCCTTCCTCTTCTGCAGCTTCGATCATCGACAGAGCAATCCGATCCTTGATCGATCCGCCTGGATTCTGATTTTCAAGTTTGAGAAAAAGCTGACACGGACCGGTGTCGAGCTGTGTCATCTCCACCAGAGGTGTGTCGCCGATCAGGGACAGAATTTGCGGTGGACGTTTGGAACTGGTCTGGGGAACGGTTGGAGTTTCGAGCATTGTGGATCTTTACGGGGAGGCTATCGATGGTTCACCTTTATGCGACCATTCCGATTTGCTGTCGTCGAGAAATTGCTGGAGCACATCGAAACGGACTTCGCCGTAATTCAACGCGTAGTGGAGATCGCCCCGTTTGTAAATCCAAGTCGTGGGAATCCAAGAGATAGGCATTCCGGCGAATTGCTTGATCTTGTTGTCCCCTTTTCGCGGACCGGGATCTGCCAGAATCGTGACGTTTGGTTGGTCTGTGATTTGGAACTTTTCAAGTAACACACGGCCGTCCCCGCCATCATTCCAAACAGACACGAAATAGAATTTCACCTGCGGATTTTCTTTGACCATTTTGAGCCAGCCGCCGCTCTTCAATTCCGCCTGGCAATTGGAACACCAGGGCGCCCAAAGATGCACGACGCTGAGATCAGGTGATTTAATCGCTTCGAGGATTGTTTGCTCGGCCGGCGACTCCGCGCGGAGGGATACAATAGCGAAGAGTGCGACGAAGATCGGGAATCGGATTATCCACATTTCTTCATAGGATAAGGGCGAAACGCTCAACGCTCAACGCCGAACCCCCAACGCCCAATCCAGTGATTCCGAGGGAAGTGAGGAACCTTCCCACTGCTATGGGTGATTATTATCTAGGTTGTGTGATGTGGGGGCGAGTGGGTGGAGTTCTCTTCGCGCCGCGCAGGATGACAATTTGCCAGAGGGGGGCCAGCTCGTCGAGCCCAGAGTTGACCTCGACACGGAAAACGCCTACTGTGGCGTCCCGCTTCCGCAGCGTCAGCTGCGCCGGAAATCTTCCCCGAAGAATTTCGGGGACTACAGCCCTGAAGGAGCCTTTTTATTTTATGATTCACATGCAGGATGTAATGGCGAAGCC
>JBKPLD010000079.1:0-25014 GCA_046731415.1 Verrucomicrobiota bacterium | reverse complement strand
CGCCAACTCGCGGTCCAAAATCTTTATTTGGTATTTCGATTCCATCACCTTCAGAAACGTCTGGAGATAATCGGTGGCGACCTGATGCCCGAAACCGCGACTGCCGCAGTGAAACATCACCACGACCTGGTTCGGGATCGTGATTCCAAATTTTTCCGCAAGCTCCTTGTCCCGGATGTCCTCGGGCCGCGTCACTTGCACTTCTAAATAATGATTGCCACTGCCGAGCGTACCGACCTGGTTGTAGCCGCGCTCTACGGCGCGCTCGCTGATCTTCGAGGCATCGGCGCCAGAGATGTAACCGCTCTCCTCGGTAACTTCAAGGTCATCTTCCCAGCCGTAATCGTGTTCGATGCACCAACGCGCGCCCTGTTCGACAAGGTCGCGAAAATCCTGACGCGACAATTTCAAGAACCCATGACTTCCAACTCCTGCTGGGACGCGCTCATAAAGCCGATCAACAATCCGATGCAAATGAGGCTGCACATCGTCGAGCGTGAGATTCGTAATGACGAGCCGCATCCCGCAATTGATGTCGAACCCAATGCCGCCGGGTGAAATGACGCCGCCTTCGTGCACGTCCATCGCCGCAACGCCACCGATAGGGAATCCATAACCGCTGTGTCCATCGGGCATGCAGAGCGCGTAACGCGTGATTCCTGGCAACGTGGCGACATTGCTAATCTGCTGATAAACCGCTTCGTCCATCTCGCGAACCAGTTTTTCCGTCGCAATGATCCGTGCCGGCACACGCATGCCTTCCTTGTGACTCGCCGGCAGTTCCCAGACGGTGTCGGAAACTTTTTGCAGGTTATTAATGATCGCCATCATCAAATACCGTGTATGAAGGATCGTCTCTCGTCGCCGGGGCAGGCTTGCCCAAAACAGCTTTCAACATCCAACGCTCAATAGCCACCGGCCAATTCAGATTCGACAATTTCCGTCGCCTCGATTAAAAACGCGGCCTGACAAAATTCACATTCGTCCGAACCATGAAGAAATCCACTCGCCCTGCTTTACTCGCCCTGTTTCTTTGCACAGCCGCTGGGTCTTCCATAGTAAGCGGGACACTGTTGGCGTTTTTCAATCCTGAAGCCCCAACAAAGGGTGCTAAAACGATGCTGACGTTTGAAGAACGCGTGGCTTATCAGCGCGCCATCGAAGAAGTTTACTGGCGTCACCGCATCTGGCCAAAAGAGCGCCCTGATCACAAGCCGTCACTCGATGCCGTGATGTCCCAGGCGGAACTTGAAAAGAAAGTCAAAGACTACCTGCGCAACTCACAGGCCTTGGAGGATTACTGGCAACGACCCATCACTGCCCAGCAGTTACAAGCTGAGATGGATCGCATGGCACAAAACACCAAGCAGCCAGAAGTGCTACAAGAGCTCTTTGAAGCGCTCGGGAACGATCCGTTTGTCATTGCCGAGTGTCTCGCAAGGTCCATGCTCGCGGAACGCCTCGTCGCAAATTGGTATGCTTACGACCACAGGATTCACGGCGACCTAAAGCGGCGTGACGAAACTGAGCTGCAAGCAAAACCTGTGTTGGCAGCACCAAAGGGTAGCTACAGGCTTCCGAAAATATCAGGAGGCAGCTGCGTTGAAGATAATTGGACAGCCACCGCCGTCGCGCCCGACGGCCGAGCAGCCCATACTGCAGTCTGGACCGGCAGTGAAATGATCGTCTGGGGCGGTTTCGAAACATCATTTTACCTAGATACTGGTGGTAGATACAGTCCCAGCACGGACAGCTGGGTGGCGACTACCACAGCCAACGTACCTACAGCGAGAGGTTTCCACACGGCCGTGTGGACGGGCAATGAGATGATTGTCTGGGCTGGATTGAGTGACAACAACCTTTTGAACAGTGGCGGTAGGTACAATCCGACTACAGATAGTTGGATACCTACTACTATTACCAACGCACCAGATGGCCGATACGCGCACACGGCGGTCTGGACTGGTAGCCAGATGATCGTCTGGGGCGGATGGGACGGCGGGGGCCCCTATTTTAACACTGGGGGCAGATATGATCCCAACACCGACAGCTGGTCGGCTATGAGCACAACTAATGTGCCGGGGGGCCGACAAAGCCACACGGCAGTTTGGACTGGCAGTGAAATGATCGTCTGGGGCGGCACCGCCGATACAACGGGCGGGAGATACAATCCGGTTACCGACAGCTGGACAGCGACCAGCACCACCAACGCGCCTGATTTCCGTTACTATCACACTGCGGTCTGGACTGGCAGTGAAATGGTTATCTGGGGTGGCGCGAATGTCCTGGCCTTGAACACCGGCGGAAAATATAACCCCTCTACCAATAGCTGGACAGCGACCAGCACTGCAAACGCGCCTGATAGCCGACAATCTCACACGGCAGTCTGGACCGAAAGTCAAATGATCGTCTGGGGCGGGACCATTGGTGATTTTTTTGGGCTTAATACCGGCGGAAAATATAGTCCCACATCGGATAGTTGGACCGATACTAGCATCACCAACGCGCCCGACGCGCGCCACTCTCACACGGCAATCTGGACCGGCAGCGAAATGATTGTCTGGGGCGGCTCCGACGCCCCCTTTGGTTCTGGCTTGGCCAGCGGCGGCAGATACTGCCCGCAAGGTGGCCCGACACCAACGCCTACACCAACACCTAGTCCTACTCCTACGCCAACAGCCACTCCCACACCTACGCCATGCACAGGCAGATGTGAACCTACACCGAGGCCGCGTCCAACTCCGCATCAGCGTCCAACGTCGACGCCGACGCCCACGCGGGGCCCGGTTGAGGGAATCTGGACGATCACCGGTAGCCTAAACAACGGACGTTTTCTGCACACGGCAACCTTACTGCCGTGCGGGCTTGTCCTGGTTGTTGGAGGAATTGACTCTGCTAACACTCTTCGCAGTGCGGAGCTGTATGAGCCGGCTAGTGGAAGTTGGACGTCCACCGGAAGTCTTAACACGGGACGTTATGCGCACACAGCAACTCTACTACCCAACGGGAAGGTGTTGGTAGCAGGAGGTGATTTTGGCAACGGGAGTTCCACAAGTGCGGAGTTATACGATCCGGCCACAGGCACCTGGACGGTCACTGGTAGCCTTAACACCGCACGTGCCGAGCACACAGCCACCTTGTTGCCTAGCGGAAAGGTGCTAGTTGCCGGCGGGCGGGATAGCACCTCGCTTGCTTCCGCAAGCGCGGAACTTTACAACCCGCTTAGCGGGACCTGGACGGCTACCGGCAATCTGAACACCGCGCGTAATGCTCACACGGCGACATTGCTCCCTAACGGAATGGTGCTCGTTGCCGGGGGATTTGATATCGACATATTTGTTTCTGCGAGCGCCGAACTCTACAACCCGGCCAGTGGAAGTTGGACAGCCACGGGAAGTCTCAACACCGCGCGTGTTGGGCATACTGCAACCTTGCTATCCAACGGGATGACACTCGCTACCGGCGGGTACGATGGCGGCGCTTCACCGAGCACCGAACTGTACGATTCAGCCACCGGGACCTGGACTGTAACGGGCAGTCTCAACACCGGACGCGTTGACCATACGGCTACCTTATCGCCCAACGGCATGGTCCTTCTTGCAGGGGGATTTGTTGAGCCGCTATCAAATGTTTCTGCGAGCGCCGAACTGTACGACACGACGAGCGGCACCTGGACGTTTACAGGTAGCCTCAACAATGCCCGCGCCCTGCATACAGGGACGTTGCTACCAAACGGGATGGTGCTGGCTGTCGGAGGCGAAGATCCTGGAACGATATACACAAGTGCAGAACTGTACCACGCTCCAACGCGTACGCCTACAGCGAAGAACCGTAACGTCTTCACCTATCCCTAGTCCTACACCTACACCGATAATTGTATCGGGAGATGTGAACCACCATCAAGGCCGCGTCCAACTCCTGGATAACGCCGATTAAAGCAGGCGCTGGTTTCTTGAAAGGCTTCTAGTTAACGCGCAATGCTAATGCGCCTTTGGGAACCCACTCGCTTTGATCGAGCACTGAGTTTCGCTCCCACTCTCAAAAACGAATCAACCCACCAAAAAACATTCTCCTCACGCACCACGCGCCGCATGCGTTTCATGCGAGCGGTTCGTTCGGCGTCGCTCATGCGGAATGCTTTCAAAATTGTATCGGCAACTTCCTCGACATCGTAAGGATTAACCAGAAGTGCGCCGGTTTTGAGCTGCTCCGCTGCGCCGGCGAAATCGCTAAGAATCAGCACGCCGTTTTCGTCGACGCGGCAGCCACAATATTCCTTGGCCACCAGATTCATTCCGTCCTTGAGCGGCGTAACGAATGCGATATCGCACGCGCGGTAGTGCGCTAGAAGATCCTCTCGACCCAGACTGCGAAAATGATATTGCACCGGCAACCAATCGCTGGTTGAAAAGCGCCCGTTGATATCCCCGACCAGACGGTCAATGCGTTGCTTGAACTCGTGATATCGGGGAATCTCCACCCGGCTCGGCACGACAACCTGAATGAGCACAACGCGTCCGCGCAATTCCGGATAGCGTTCCAGCGCGTTCCGAAATGCGCGCAATCGTTCAGGAATTCCCTTGCTATAATCGAGCCGGTCCACGCCCAAAATTAGCTGGCAATCTTGAAATCTGGCGCGCAATTCCTGAGACCTGCGCGCGACCGCTTCTGACATCGCGCCCGTTTCAAACGAGCCGAAGTCGATACCAATGGGGAAATGCCCAAGGCGAATCTCGCGCTCTTCGAAGCGGACTAATTGTAGTTCGCGACGAGGAACGACCTGGGCATCCGACATCACGCGCCGTACGCACCCGAGAAAGTTGCGAACATCACGCCGTGTCTGGAACCCAACCAGATCGAATTGAAGAAGAGCACGTAAGAGCCGCTGTTGTTGCGGAAGTTTCGAAAAAATGTCGAACGGAGGAAAGGGGATGTGCAGGAAAAACGTCAAGACTGCGCGTAAACCTCGTTCGCGTAATGCCTGCGCAACGTACATTAAATGATAATCGTGCACCCATACGAAGTCGTCAGCGCGCGAGCACTCATGGATGGCATCGGCGTAACGTTCGTTTACTGCCTTGTAGGCTTCCCAAAATGCCGGCTCGAAATTGCAAAAGTTTTGCAGATCATGGAACAGCGGCCAGATCACTTCATTGGAGTAACCGTAGTAAAATTCGTGCCGTTCGGTTTCGCTTAGAGCGACCGGCACTACTTTGTAACCAGCCTCACGCGTGGCTTCGGCGAAGGGCCGCTTAGGGATTTCGCCAGCGATTCCAGGCCATCCAATCCAGATGCCACCGCGTTCGCGCAGCACCGGTTCCACCGCAGAAACGAGTCCTCCGGCAGCCGGGGTCACCGTCCAAAGATCTTCTCCCGTCGAATCCAGCGCGAACGGCAATCGATTGGAAACGACGATCAGGCGATTCATACTCGTTAGTTTATAGTTGATAGTTCAGCGAATTTCGATTCTCGAATCTCGAATTCACGCGTCGTTAGTCACAACAACTTAGACGGAGTATGATTCCTTCGGCCCTCGAGCACCTCCCAGAGATAGCCGCGCGCGGCGATCAGCTTGCCGTTTTCCTCGACTACGACGGCACTCTGACGCCGATTGTCAGTCGGCCTGACCAAGCGGTGCTTGTGGATTCCACTCGGGCAATCCTGCGCGCGCTGGCGGCGAAAATGCCCGTCGCAATCCTCAGCGGGCGAGAGCTCAGAGACGTTCGCAAGCGTGTTGATATCGATGGACTCGTTTACGCTGGCAGCCACGGATTTGATATCGCCGGACCGGACGGGCTGCGGTGGCGAGAGGCGACGGAGTTTTTGCCGACGCTGGATATTGTTGAAAAAGAGCTTCGCGAAAAACTTGACGGCATTGATGGGACGCTCATTGAGAGAAAGCGTTTCTCCATCGCCGCGCATTACCGGAACGTAAATGAAAGCGATTTCCCCAAACTGAAGCGAGCCGTCAGCGAAATCGCTGCGCGACATCGAGAACTGCGCAGGATCGACGGTAAAAAAGTCTACGAGTTGTTGCCCAACATCGACTGGGACAAGGGCAAGGCCGTGCTCTGGTTATTGGAAAAGCTGAGTTTGGAGCGCCCAAATACACGTCCGATTTACCTCGGAGATGATCGCACCGACGAGGATGCCTTTCGCGCGCTCAAACAGCGCGGCATAGGTATCCTCGTGAGCAAAGAAGCCAGGCCCACTGCCGCGAGTTATTCGCTCAGGGATCCTTCAGAAGTGGAGTGCTTCCTGCGCGAACTCATTGAAATGACGAAGCTCGAATGACGAATGACAAATTAAATCCGAATGACGAAATCAGAAAAGAACGCGAGGAGATCCCCGCCTGCTTTGTTCGTCATTCGTGCTTCGACATTCCTTCGTCATTCGTCATTAGGGTTTCGTCATTCTTTTTGCCAATCGAGTATCAGACTATTATCGCCGTCCAAGCGCGTCCGAGTAGCAAATGACTTCCCAAGCTGGCTTAGACAATCGCAAAGCCATTGTGCGTCTGCGACCGATGTATGCTCGAGTCTGAATCGGCGCATTTGCATCGGCACGAATCGCGCCGAGACGAGCTGGCCGTTCTGCGGGTCGATATCGACCAGATACATCAGCGTCAAATCGCCGCGGAACATCTCGTAACCGGCGATTCCTTCGTAGTCGGTGACGAAATCTCCGCAGCCATACAGAATGAGGCGCTGCTTGAAGACCTCAATTGCCTTCACGTGGTGAGATGAGTGTCCGTGCACGATTGCAACCCCGTTTTCAATCAAGCGATGCGCAAAGATGATTTGGTTGCGCGGGATTTCGTAACCCCAATTTCCGCCCCAGTGAATGGAAGCGACAATTAAATCGCCTGGTTGCTGATACGCCATCATCTGATCAGCCACTCGCGCTGCGGTCTCTTCCGAAAGATCGTCAAGAAGATTTACTCCCGGAGAAATGCTGGTAGCCCGCCAATCCTCCGGGATCCCGCTGGTTGTTGATCCAAACGAGAATAACAGCAGGCGCCCGTCCGTCGTATCCCAGACCGCTGGCCGCATCGCATCTTCGGCGTCGGTGGCCGCGCCTGCGTGTGCAATGCCTGCCGCGTCCAGGGTTCTCAACGTTTCCAATAATCCGTCGTAACCCCAATCCAACACATGATTGTTCGCCAAAGCGCATGCGCTGATTTTTGCAGATGTGAGACAGCCGATATTCAACGGGTGCATGCGATAGTGAATTCCTTTTCCATGCCATGGCGTTTCAGCCGAGGTGATGGCGGTCTCCAGATTTACGATTCGCAGATCAACGTCGGCGCGTTCCAGTTCGCGCAAGGCGTCGCCCCAAATGTAATCGGTCTTCAACGGGCGCGTCATCGATCCATTGGCCTTCTCGGCCAGGGCGACATATTCACGCGCATCACGGACGTACGGCTCGTGTAAGATTGGACTTACCGGATGCGGCAGCGCCTGATCAATGCCCCGTCCAGTCATCACGTCGCCGCAAAGAAAAATACGCAACGACATGATTCAATCTACGTCGCCATGTTTACCATCACACTTCCAGCTTCATTCCATCATAAGCGATGCGCACTTCGATACCGCGTTCGGCGGCCATCGCGCGGAGCTTGGGAGATAGCAGGTGTTCGTCGCCGGTAACAATTTCAGATCCGCAATGCGTGATGATAGCTTGCGGTACACCTTCCTTTTCACACCACGTCAATTGCGTGCGAACCGGCGAATGGCCAATGAGTCTTTTGCCGCGCCTTCGAATAAACGAAGTCGTTACAGTGGCGCCATCGCCGATGTAAATTTGGACGCCCTTCAACGCATCGTGACGATCATGAATGAAGATGAGATCCGGCACGTAGAAAATCCGATCGGGCCCAGCGCTTACGCGATATCCGACGGCCGGGGAAAGAATGGAATGTTCGACCGGAAACGCTTCGAACGTAATCCCACAAATCTTTGTGGGGATCCGCTCGTCGATGACGTGGCGCTCTTTGATCGGGTAATGCTGTAATTCCTGCCACGTTTTTTGCGGCGCATACACAGGGCAAGACGCGCCGCGCTTCAAACCCCACGCGTGATCGGGATGCGCGTGCGTGAGGACGATCGCGCTCGGATGCAGCCGCTGAAATTTCCCCAGCCAATCGAGACCGCAATCGATCATCACATTCGCGCTGCGATGCGAGACCATCAGGGAAGTATGCATACGATGGCGTCGTGTCCGTTTCTCGATCTCACCGCGCGTGCCGAGGAAGGTCAGTTTCACAGGAAAGTTTAGTTCTTTTTTGCGGACCAGTGTGCGATTTATCTGTGGACGTCTGTTACTCGACAAAATTTTGGCCCGTCGCATGTTTGGTTGTGCAAACTGGGAATCCTTCGCCCTGGATCAAACACGTTTCCTGGGGCCGACTCGAAGTCGAGGGCGAAGCCGAACCTTATAAAGACGCCAAGCTTTTTCCTGGCGGTTCGCGCCAATGGAACTGGCGCCAGACAGGAACGAAGCATCGCCCCGGCATTCAAATTGCCGACGTGCAGGAATTGCTGGATCACGGTGCAAAAGTGGTCGTCCTCTCGCGTGGAATGGCGGAATGCCTTCATGTACCGCGCGAGACCTTGGATTTTTTGAAGGAACGGCAAATCGCCGCTCACGTCTTACCAACTAAAGATGCAGTGGCGCTTTACAACAAGCTCGCGGAAACCGAGGCAGTAGGCGGACTCTTTCATACAACGTGCTGATTGACGCGCGCTGGTAGGGCGGGCAGTCCTCTGCACGCCGTTTATTCGAAATTCAGGCTGCCGCGCGCACCTATTCGACTTCGCTCACGGCAAGCTGTGCCGCGCCGGCCCGGCCGCGCGCTTGATTTCATCCAGCGATGCAGGGTTCTCCAATGCGGATGTGTCGCCGAGGTTTTCGCCCAGGAACGCGGCGCGTACAATCCGGCGCATCACTTTTGCGTTCCGCGTTTTTGGAATATCGGATACAAAAAGCACGTCACGCGGGGCGAGCGCTTTTCCTAAATCGCGTCCGACGTCCTTTCTTAATTCAGCTGCAAGAGTCGCATCCCCATCAGCATCTTTTTTTAAAACGCAAAAGCAAACCAACGCCTCGCCTTTTATGGAATCAGGCACACCGATCGCCGCGGCCTCGCTTACTTGCGGATGCGCGACCAGGATTGATTCCACTTCCGCCGGCCCGACACGTTTGCCGCCAACTTTAATTGTATCGTCCGAACGTCCCAGAATGTACCACAGCCCATCGTTATCGACTGCCGCCCAATCGCCGTGCACCCAGACGTCTCGGAAACGCGACCAGTAAGTCTCAAGGTAGCGTTTCCGGTCCTTCCAAAATCCTCGCGTCATACCGATCCACGGCTCGCGGATCACCAGTTCGCCCACTTGTCCGCGGACGGATTTTCCATTTTCATCGACAACATCGGCCGCCATTCCAGGCAGCGGCCCCGAGAACGCGCACGCCTTCATCGGTGTGAGGACATTGCCCATCACAATTCCGCCGGAGATCTCCGTGCCACCAGAATAGTTGATGATCGGAAGTTTTCCGCGCCCAACATTCTGGAACAACCATGTCCAGGGATCTGGGTTCCACGGCTCGCCGGTGGAAGCGAATTTGCGGAGCGACGAAAGGTCGTGTCGATGAACAATCTCGTCGCCATAGCGTCGCAAGGCGCGAATCAACGTCGGTGAGACGCCAAGCGCAGTGACCTTATGCCGGTCCACCAAGGACCAGACGCGATCCGGCTCCGGAAAATCGGGCGCGCCGTCGTAAAGCATCATCGTCGCGCCAAGCAGTAACGTGCCGAAAACTTCCCATGGTCCCATCATCCAACCCATGTCGGTCATCCAAAACAGCGTTTCATCTGGATGCAGATCAAGCCCATGCCACATATCCTGCGCGGATTTGATGGGAAATCCGCAATGCGTGTGCACCGCCCCTTTCGGTCGGCCGGTGGTGCCCGAAGTGTAAATAATCATCATCGGATCTTCCGCCGATGTGCGTTCAGTCGGTCGTTGAGAGCTAGGAGTTGATTGATTGATCAGTTCGCTCCACAAATGCGTCTTGTAGGGCAGGCCGTTAGCTTTCGGTCCGGCTTCAGCGGGCAACCTGACAGGTTCCCCTACAGCCGATCCGTTTTCCAAAACGATCAAATGTTTCAGTGTGGAGATCTGCGAAGCGGCTTCTTCGGCAATCGTTTTCATCGCGCAAAATTTTCCGCGCCGATATGTTCCGTGGGCGGTGAATAGCGCCTTTGCCTCGGCGTCGTTGAGCCGCGAAATAATCGCTGCGACGCCGAAGCCAGAGAAGAGAGGGAGAAAAATTCCGCCAATCTTAATAATCGCGAGCATTGCAATCACGATTTCGGGGACCATCGGCATGAACACGCCAATGGCGTCTCCCTTACCAAGCTCGAAGCTGCGTAACGCGGCAGCCATCTCGTTGGTTTGCACGCGCAATTGTTTGTAGGTGAGGGTGCGCGTCGTGCCGTCTTCGGTCTCGGATTTGATGGCAAGACGATTGTCGATCTCGGTGCCGGCGTATTTATCGACCATGTTGTGGACGATGTTCATTTCGCCGCCAACGCACCAATGCGCCCACGGTTTGCCTTCGCTCAGATCGAGCACGCGCGAGTACGGCTTGTAAAACTGGATATCGAGATCCCCAAGCACCGCGTCCCAGAACCACTCGATCTCGGTTATCGATCGTCGCATCAGCTCATCGTACGAAGTGAGCTCATGTTTTTCGATAAAGCGCTCCAGATTTGATTGCGCAACGAGCTCCGGCGTCGGATGCCAGACAAATTCTCCGCCAAACTGAAATTCGCTCACGTCTACAGTTTGCGACGAGCGCGAAGGGCGGGCAAGCGGATTGGGGAGCGCATGCTTGTAGCGTGCTGGCGGTCGCGTTCCGGGATCGCGAACTTTCGCTGCACATCCTCCCCGCAGGATGCAACTGAACCAAAGAAAAGTTGGTTTCGGCAAAATGCCGAAACCAACACGCTAAAAGCGTGCGCTCCTCCGGAATTTCCGCGATGACGCGTCTTGCTCGCGCGCGATTCGTCGGCAGATTGAAATTTCCAACCTTTCATGAAGACAACGCTCGCTCATCAACTCGCTAATTATTCCTCCTCGTTCCGGTTTGAAGATCTTTCCCGGGAAGTTGTGCACGAAGTTAAACGCCGCGTCATTGACTCGCTGGGCTGCGCTCTGGGAGCGTGGAACGAAGAGCCCTGCGTGATCGCGCGAAAAGTGGCCTGCGATTTTTCGGCTAAACATGGAGCGACCATCATTGGCACAGACCATAAGGCACCGCCCGATTGGACCGCGTTCGCAAACGGCTGTTGCATTCGCTATTTCGATTATAACGATACTTACCTGTCGAAAGAGCCGGCGCATCCGAGCGATAATATCGCAGCGGCGCTGGCCGCGGCGGAAAGTGTGGGCGCGAACGGTCGCGAACTAATCGCCGCGATCGCGCTTACGTACGAAGTGCAATGCCGACTGTGCGATGCAGCAAGCATTCGTGCGCGCGGTTGGGACCATGTGACTTACGGCGCCTTCTCCACGGCGCTTGCGTGCGCGCGACTGATGAAACTTGATCCGGAAAAAACCCGGCACGCCGTGAACATTGCCGGAGTCGCGTGCGCGGCAATGCGCCAGTCGCGTGCCGGCGAACTTTCACACTGGAAGGGGGTCGCGTTCGCTGATACAGCCCGGCGCGGCGTCTATTCGGCGCTACTCGCCCGGGCTGGAATGACCGGGCCGGCACCAATCTTCGAAGGACAAATGGCGTTCGAAAAACAACTGGGTGTTTCGCTAGGGAATGTGGGAGAAAAGTTTCACGGCGCGCCGCAAATGATTTTGCACACGAGCATCAAGTTTTGGCCGGCCGAATACCACAGCCAAAGCGCAATTGAGGCCGCGCTCTCGTTGCGAAAAGAAATTGGTGATCCTGCGAAGGTAAAATCCATGACAATCGAAAGCCACGACGCTTCGGTCGATATCATTGGCAGCGAGCCGGAGAAATGGAAACCGGCAACACGCGAAACGGCAGACCATAGTCTGCCATATATTGCGGCGATCGCGCTGATCGACGGCGAAGTGACGGACAAACAATTCGACCGTGAACGCTTTAGCCATTCGAAGGTTTGGAAATTTCTGGAGAACGTGAAAGTGGAACGAAATTCGGAACTGAGCTCGATGTATCCTGGCGCGGTCGCCAACATCGTCCATGTCGATCTTGCTGATGGCCGGCGAATCACCCGGCGAGTCGATTACCCGCTCGGGCACGCCAAGAATCCGCTCAAAGATTCAGAGGTGGAAGAGAAGTTCTTTGCGCTCGTTGACGAGGCGATTGGTGAAAAGCGTGCCAAGAATATTATCGATCTGGCGTGGGAACTGGACGAGGCGAAAAACGTCGATGGGCTGATGCAAGCCTGCGTGATGAAGGAGTAAATCGATTACGAGCACCAGCAAGAGCAGGAGTAGGAGGCTACGCGAATTAATCGCGCAGCGATGCGTGATGCTGCCCGGCGTGCCGAACGCCGCGATCGCCCGGCAGGTGGAACGCGCCGCCTTTGACGCTGTGTACATCAGCGGCGCGGGAATGGCGAACGCCACCGCTGGCGTACCGGACATTGGACTGTTGTCGATGGCCGAGGTCGTCAGACTCGCCAGCTATGTTGCAAGTGCAGTAACCATTCCGGCGATTGTCGATGCGGACACTGGTTTCGGTGGCGCGGAGAATGTCGCGCGGACGATTCGCGAACTGGAAAGGGCCGGCCTGGCCGGCTGTCACATTGAAGACCAGGAGTTTCCCAAGCGCTGTGGACATCTTGCAGGCAAATCGGTGGTTGATGTTGATGAGATGGTCGGAAGAATTAAAGCGGCGATCAGCGCACGCAGCGATGAAGACTTCATGATCATCGCCCGCACAGACGCGCGCGCAGTTGAAGATTTCGATCGCGCACTGGAACGCACCCGCCGTTATCTCGAGGCAGGCGCAGATGCGATTTTTCCTGAAGCGCTGCAAAATGCGGACGAATTCAAGGCGTTCGCCCGCGAAGTGAAAGCGCCGCTGCTGGCGAACATGACGGAGTTTGGCAAAAGTCCGCTGCTCAGCTTCGACGAGCTGGCTTCTTTTGGATACAAAATGGTGATTTTCCCACAGAGCGCGTTTCGTGTGTCAATGAAAGCAAGCGAGGAATTTCTCCAAGATCTGAAAAAGGCCGGCACCCAATCTGGTTGGATAAAGAAAATGCAAACGCGAGAGGAGCTTTACGAGTTGCTCGATTATGATCCCGCAGCGGAAAGTTGGAAGGGGAGATGTTGAATCTGAACTGGTTAAATCCAATGAGTTGAACGATTGTGATTCGCAAGTAAAGAGAAACCAATGCCTACTGAAAAGAAACCAGAATACAGCCCGGGATTAGCGGGCGTGATTGCGGGCGAAACGGCGATTTGCTGGGTCGATCCAAATGCCGGGCTAATGTACCGCGGCTATGACATTCATGACATGGCGCAGAAGGCGAGTTTTGAGGAAGTCGCGTACCTCCTGCTCAATGGCGAGCTGCCCAATGGCAAACAATTGGTCGAGTTTACACAACAAATTGCCGCGGAACGCGCGCTTCCCGGTCCGGTGATTGAAATGCTCCGGCTTCTGCCGAGTAAAACTCATCCAATGGATATGTTGCGCACCGGCGTTTCGATGTTGAGCGCTTTCGATAAGGACCTCAGCGACAATTCGCATGACGCCAACATCCGCAAATCGATCCGCCTCATTGCGCGCGTTTCTACTTTGATCACCGATGGCTGGCGCATTTCACACGGAGAGGAGCCGCTCCCGGCTAAGCCCGACCTCACTCAAGCGGGCAATTTCTTTTACAAATTGGAAGGCAAAGTTCCGCAGGATTGGCAAATTCGAATGCTGGACACGATTTTCAATCTTTACGCCGACCACGAATTTAACGCGTCCACGTTTGCTGCACGCGTCACCGCTTCTACCCTGGCAGGAATGTACGCGGCAGTGACCTCAGCGGTCGCGACGCTCAAAGGCCCATTGCATGGTGGTGCCAATGAGGAATCGATGAAGATGCTCGAGGAAATCGGCACCCCGGATCGCGCGGAAAGCTGGTTAATGAAAAAACTGGGGACCAAGGACAAGATCATGGGATTCGGGCATCGTGTTTACAAAAAGGGCGATTCCCGCGTGCCGGTGATGCGCGAGATCGCGCGAGATCTGGGCAAGCGTACCGGCAAGGAAAACTGGGTGCCAATCTGCGAAAAACTCGAAGAAGTGATGGACCGCGAAAAAAGTCTTTGCGCCAATGTAGATCTCTATGCGGCGCCGGTGTTTTGGATGCTTGGTTTTCCACCCGAGTTGAATACGCCTCTGTTCGCGGCATCGCGCGTGGCCGGCTGGTGTGCGCATGTCACCGAGCAACACGATCACAATCGTCTGATTCGTCCGCGCTCACTTTACGTTGGCCATGAATTGCGGCCGTATCCGGGCGCGTCTGCAAGCGGCGCGTAAGAACGACTGGTAGGGCGCGACCGCCGGGCGCGCCGAGCGAGCAATGATGATCAGCGCGAAATCTCTTCAGGAAAAATACGCGCCGAATAATGCCTGCTGGGGTTGTGGTCCGGCGAATCCAGACGGACTGCACATTCGCAGCTTTCCAAAGAAGGACGAAGTCGTTGCGGAATGGAGACCGGAAAAAAAATACGAGGCTTTCGATGGGGTCTTGAATGGCGGCGTGATCGGCACGTTGTTGGATTGCCATTGTAATTGGACAGCGGCTTATCATCTGATGAAGCGCGCGAATGAGGATCATCCGCCGTGCACCGTAACGGCGGAGTACGCAATCAAATTGCTCCGGCCAACCCCCACCAGTGATTCACTGTTTCTTTCCGCGAGGATTGTCGATCTGACGGACGATCGCGCGACGATTGAAGGAACACTCACCGCCGGTGGAAAAGTTTGCGCCACTTGCCGCGGAGTTTTTGTCGCGGTGAAAGAAGGTCATCCCGCGTATCATCGATGGTAAGACTTTTCCTGTTGCTGATCTTCCTGGCGGCCAGTGTCGCGTCCGGTGAAAATGACGCGGCAACCCGAATCGCAGCGATAGAGACACGAATCGGCGGCCGAATTGGCGTGGCCGCGCTCGATACGAATAACCGTAAACATATCGATTATAGACAAGACGAGCGATTCCCGATGTGCAGCACATTCAAATTTCTCGCGGCAGCGGCCGTGGTGAAGCGCGTCGATGAGAAAAGGGAGAAGTTGGATCGGTTCGTGTCTTATGGCGCAAAAGATATTCTGGAATATGCGCCGGTGACAAAAGAACATCTCAAAGACGGCGGGATGACCTTGGGCGCGTTGTGCGAAGCCGCGATCGAACAGAGCGACAACACAGCCGGCAATCTCTTGCTCAATGCAATCGCCGGCCCGGCCGGACTGACTAATTTTGCGCGGACCATTGGCGACCAGGTGACGCGCCTCGATCGGATTGAGCCGGAACTGAACAGCGCCATTCCCGGCGATGACCGCGACACAACCACGCCTGCGGCGATTTGTTCCGACATGCAGACGCTATTGGTCGGTGATGCCTTATCAGAACCATTGCGCCGTCAGCTCGAAGATTGGTTACAGCGCAATGAAACTGGCGGATCGATGATTCGTGCCGGCGTTCCAGAAAACTGGACTATTGGCGACAAGACCGGCCGCGGATCAAACGGCGCTACGAATGATATTGCCATCATGCGTCCGCCTGGCCGTGCGCCCATCCTGCTGGCCATTTATTCTGTAGGATCATCGGCGTCTGCGAACGATCGAGCGGCGGCCATCGCCGAAACAGCGAAGATTGTGACCGAATCGTTTCACCGAAACCCTGCCAACGCCATATTGGACTACGAAACCGTATCGCACCTTTTCGATTATGATTCGAAAAGGCCGCTCGATGTTAAGGACAACGTAATCGAAGAGTTCGATGGAGGAAACCCTTCACGACATAGCCTACACAGGTTCGGCAGGCGCACCGGTTGCGGCGTACTTGGTCGTTCCGACGGGCAACGGACCGTTCGCGGCCATTCTTTTCGGTCATTGGGGAAATGGCACGCGGGCAGAATTTATTCCGGAGGCCAAGCTCTACGCGCGAGCGGGCGCGGTATCGCTCATTCCGGAATATCCTTGGGATCGACCGCCACCACTGCGTAAAACCCCAAACCACACAGACAAACCAGAGCTGGATCGTGAGATCGAAATTCAGGCAGTTCTAGATCTTCGCCGCGGAATCGATTTGCTGTTCGCCCGGCCTGATGTCGACCGTAAGCGACTAGCTTATATAGGGCACAGCTACGGTGCACAATGGGGTTCAATTCTATCCGCTATCGACAAGCGGATGAAAACATCGGTGCTAATGGCAGGAGTAGCGGAAAGTGCGGATGTTTTTTTGCGAGGTGATGAGCCCGGCATAGTTGAGTTCAGAAACAGCCGGCCTCCCGGTGAGCTGGAGCGATATGTGCAGATCATCGGCGACATCGATGCCATTCACTTCGTTGGTCACGCGGCGCCAATTCCTCTCCTGCTTCAGTTCGGCAACTTTGAACAGTATTTCGATAAGACTTCCACGGAGCGCTACGCCGCCGCCGCAAGCGACCCAAAGAAAGTATTGTATTACGATACAGGGCACGACTTGAACGATCCGCAGGCGTTAGAAGACCGTTACAATTGGCTCGTGGACCACATCGGGTTGCACCGATTACCGATTCTTCCCGCTTCGTTGCCGAAAATCCCTGAAAATTCGGCGCCTCGTGGGATATCAGCACGCCCTGGCTGACTCGGCTACCAAGCGCTGTCAGCCGGGTAGTAGTCCGGCAGCCTGACCTCCAGAATTTGACGCCTGAATTTCGTCGATGCATGCCGACACTGAACGCATTTAGCATTGATTTATGAAAAGCTCGAAATTTCGTATTGTTCCACTTCCGACGGATATTACTGAGAAAGCGCGACGCACAGCGGAATCAGGTGCTGTGGACCACGCTGTCATCAAAGCGGATTCGGCGACTGGCTATCCTTGCCGGCACTGTCTGCGTTGGGCAAAACCTGGCGAGCACGTCATCTTGTTCCCCTACGCTTCGATTCCGCCCGGTCACCCCTATTCTGAGGCTGGACCGATTTTCGTTCATGCTGAGCCGTGCGAACGCTACCGCGCGAGAGCAGAATATCCGGCCGATTTTCGCAATGGCCGGGCGTTCCGCGCTTACGATGCAGATTACAACATGATCGATGCCGAGGTTGCGGATGGAAACGAACCAGAAGCAATCATCGAGAAGCTATTCCAAAATCCGAAAACCGAATTCGTGGATGCGCGCAGTGTTACTCGCGGTTGCTTTACCTTTCGAATTTTGCGCGCGTGAAACTTATTGAAAATTCGCTGCCCGAATTTCGTCGATGCGTCAACGCAGCCGAACGGTTAATTTGCTAATATGAAAACAATGGAACTTCTTCCTCCGAGCGAAATGATGTATCGCGCATTGGTCAATCGCGATTCGAGCTTTGAGGGGATATTTTTTGTCGGAGTGCGCACGACGGGAGTTTTCTGTCGGCCGACTTGCGCGGCGAAAAAACCAGCACGTGAAAACGTCGATTTCTTTGCAACATCGAGCGAAGCGCTGGACCGCGGTTATCGCCCCTGTTTGCGCTGCCATCCCATGGATCCGAATCAACGCCCGCCCAAATTGATCGAGCGTCTCCGAACGGAGGTCGAGCGCGCCCCCGGCGGACGGCTCACCGACAAGGAACTGGCCGCACTCGCGATCGATCCCTCGACTGCACGGCGTCAATTCAAGCGCCACTACGGAATGACGTTTCAAGCTTATCATCGCGCGCGTCGGATGGGTCTTGCCCTGAGCCAGGTGCGACAGGGCGGCCGCGTGGATGAAGCGCGCAATGGCAGCGGCTTTGAATCTGACAGCGGTTTTCGCGAAGCGTTTATGAAGGTTTTTGGCGAGCCCCCCACAAATGC
The DNA here is from genome assembly GCA_046731415.1 of Verrucomicrobiota bacterium. Taxonomy (GTDB): domain Bacteria; phylum Verrucomicrobiota; class Verrucomicrobiia; order Chthoniobacterales; family UBA10450; genus Udaeobacter. Next base: position 6,974 of record JBKPLD010000079.1, on the reverse strand, counting down.
AAAGGCGAGCGCTCCTCTTCTTGCGGAGCGAATCGATACGCCGCTCGGAGCTATGATCGCCGTCGCCGATGACCAAGGGTTGCGACTGCTTGAGTTTATTGATCGCCGCGCGACCGAACGTGAGTTGTCGGTGTTGCGAAAACGACTACGAACAAATGTAGTGCCCGGAAAACATCGTCACCTGGAAGCCGTCCGTTCGCAATTGGCCGATTATTTCTCCGGGAAAAACCTCAAGTTCGATATTCCCCTGGCGCCCATCGGCTCACAGTTCCAACTGCGAGCTTGGAAGATTTTGCAGTCGATTCCTGAAGGGGAAACGCGCTCGTATTCCTGGATGGCGAAACGCCTGGGAGATGAAAACGCGCGCAGGGCTGTCGGCCGAGCGAACGGCACAAACATGATCTGCATCGTCATTCCGTGTCATCGCGTGATCCGCGCTGACGGCACACTATGCGGATATGGCGGCGGTTTGTGGCGCAAGAAATGGTTGCTGGACCATGAGCGCCGGTGGATTGCGAAGTGACAGTTACTCGTGAGAAGTTAGAAGTGGATCATCCCGACCAATCACTTCTCACTTATCGCTTCTCACAATTCATTGTCTCAACACTGGTGCCTATTCCCAAACTCATTGCCGGCCTCGTCTTCAACGTAGCTCTTTACGGGCTCTTGTTCTTTGTGCCCGCTGGCACATTGCATTGGTGGCGGGCCTGGGTCTTTTTAGTAGTAACGCTCATCGTAACGCTCGGCGGCGTATGGAGCATTTTCCCGATGACGCTGGCTTGCTCTCCGAGCGCTCCAGGGGAGTAATCCAAAAGGGCCAGCCGCTGTGGGACAGCATTATCGTGATTTTGCTGGTGCGTCTCGTATCTGGGACAGGTGATCTTTATTCCGCTTGATGTGTTCGGGTTTCACTTCATGCATAAACCGGGTGCGATCGTTTCGTTTTTAGGGCTCATGCTTTATGTCCGAGGGTGGTGGATCCTTACGCTTGCAATGAAGGTCAATCCATTCGCGGTACCAGTCGTCAGGCTCCAGAAAGAAAGACATCAGCGAGTCATCGATACAGGCGTCTATGCCGTGGTGCGCCATCCCATGTACACAGGGTGGTGCGCCATTTGCCATCGGGCCAGCGTTGTGGCTGGGCTCATATCCAGCGGTATTTCTGGCGCTTGTTCCAATCGCACTACTTGCTGGGCGGAGCGTGTTCGAGAAACGATTTTTGAAACGCGAATTGAAAGGCTACAGGGCTTACACGGAAAAAGTCAGGTACCGACTGATCCCATTCGTGTGGTGAGGCCCCCGCATGGGTCGTGCTTGTAACAGCGTGATTCGAGGCAATCGACTCCGTGACGCTGTTCCTCCTGATGCGAGTTATTTCGCCAGACGCACAGTTGTTGAATCCAAAGCGCAGGCTACCTGCATCTCAACAAACGAGGAGCGTTATGATTCACAATTTCAGATTTTCATCGCGGCGACTCGGGCTTTACCCAGCCGGTCACAAATCCATCGCTGCACTTGCTTCCAAAGGCGTGTCTGCCACTACCAAAAACGCACCGCGGGGCAGACAAGATTTTGTGTCGGCGGCGTCTGCAATATGATGAGTGTTCCAGAGGAAGGAGCCGAGCGCCTTTTGGAGATTTTCCGCGAGATGCTCGCCTTATCTGAAACAAGCCGGTCGAATCATTCGCAATCTGCGGTACCTGATAATTCAATGGAATCATTCGACACGCACGACGCGAGCGGGAGTGCCAAGGTTTGTGCGGCGCAGCGGAAGCATCCAAGCGACGAGTCCCAAGAGTGCGAAGGTAGGGAATCTCAACGTCAGTAACACCGGCTGCGCGCCGCCTTTAGCAAAGGTTGCTGCGCGCCCGGGGTGACTCGAACACCCGACCCACGGATTAGAAATCCGTTGCTCTATCCGGCTGAGCTACGGGCGCATTTACTTGGAAAGTAGATACTTACTTGCCTGCACGCTGCATCCGCCAAGTGGAGCCGTTGACTTGTAGTTGACATTCTCTTGGCCGTGAAGAAGCCATCCTTAACAGTCCGCCCATATCGGCATAGCAAGACTCATCCTTGGGTGCTCGATCTTCGCGCATTCGGCGGGAAACGTCAATTCTACAGAACGCGTGCAGAAGCTAGTCTGAGCCGATGCGACAACTGACCACTCTTGAACGTCATGGCCGGAACGCGGTCGGCCGCAACGGGAATTATCCAATTTCATCACAGCAAAACGCAGGCTCGCGCTGGCCGCTTACGCGCGCTTAAACCTACCGGTAAATTCCTTAGGTATCGCAAAAGCGATCTCGATAAGTTCCTCGAGAGCGGCACAACCATTGCGGGAGCGCAGCCATAACCAAAGCCTCAAAGCTAAAACGGCGCAGAGCCAATTGTCCGGTATCTTTACTCTCCCGCGCAACCAAAACGCGCGCTAGGGGCGAGGCTAGGAGTAAGAAACAGCCTTCCTGTAAACCATTGCCAACAGGATTCCGGCGTGGCGACTTCAACTATCTGCAAATCGCTCGCGAAGGAGATGGGCAACAACGGCCGTGGTGTCCGCTATTCTCCTTCGCGCAGCTTAGGCGTGCAGTACATCGAGGCGGCGCACGTAACAGTTATGAGTTTGCTACTAGTGATTAGTGACTCAAGAAGTAGCATGGTGATGACTCGTTATAACTCAGCAAGAAGACGCGCCAGTATTGGATTTGTTAGCTTCCTCTAACTCCAGCGAAGCTATCAAAGGACTGAAGCCGGTGAAACATCAACACTCTCCGGACGGATGCTGCTCAACGAATTTCAAACGATGGTGGGCGTCACGTAAACAAGCACTGTCGGAAAACCTAACAAGTTACTGTCGGAAAACCTAACACACCCACATATTGCTGTCTTACTATCAGAAATTCCTTGACAGACAGTCACTGAATTGACTAATGGGAGAGCGGGGTTTTTACGATGAAGCGTGTAAATTTTTTTTTAGCCGTCGTTCTTGTAGGTTTGTGGTGCTCAATTCTTCCAGCAAACGCACAGGTTAACGTTACTCAGTATCACAACAATAGTAATCGTGATGGCCTTTATATCGATTCGGCCTTCACGCAATCGGCTGCTGGGAACCTAACGCGCGACTTAAACTTCGACGGCACGATCGTAGGCAACGTTTACGCGCAACCGCTCTATATCGAAGGTGGCTCAGGGCCGAGAGTGATCGTCGTGACTGAATCGAACAACGTCTATGCGCTCAACGCTACGACAGGCGCTATTATCTGGCAGCGCAATGTGGGCGCTCCCGTACCAGCAAGCGATCTGTTTTGCACGAATGTTGGTTCAATGGGCATCATCGGAACGCCCATTGTTGATCTTCCTTCACGCGCAGTGTTTCTCGATGCAATGGTCACGCCTGATGGCGGAACAACCATTAAACATTACATTTTATCCCTCAACGTGGACACGGGCGCGATCAATCCGGGTTGGCCCGTCGATGTGGGATTAACGGCTATACATAACGGGATAAATTTCCTGGCATCCATTCAAATGCAACGTCCTGCGCTCGCTCTCGTTGGCGGTATTCTCTATGTCGGCTATGGCAGCATGGGAGATTGCAGTCTTTATCACGGCTGGCTGATCGGCGTGCCCATAAATAATCCAGCCAACGTCACAGCGTGGACTTTTAACGCAATCGGTGGGGCGATATGGAGTCCCGGCGGCGTGGCCAGCGACGGCACCAATCCGTTTGTTGCTACCGGCAATACTTTCAATCCCGGCATTTGGAGCGGTGGCCAAGCTGTGATTCGTTTTCAACCCGGCCCGGTCTTTAGCGGTAACACCGCTGATTACTGGGCACCGATCAACTGGGCCAGCCTTGACAGTAGCGACGATGACATTGGAGCTTGCGGCCCATTACTGGTCGATGTGCCCGGCGCGAATCCCTCAAGCCTCGTCGTTGTGATGGGCAAGGATGAATACGCGCATCTGCTAAACCGCGCTAACCTTGGCGGCGTCAGCGCGCCCATAGCCGAAGCCCGGCAATCTTTTAGCTACATCTTCGGAGCGCCTGCAACTTATCGCACCGCGCAAGGCACTTATGTCGCCTTCAGGGCCAGCAGTGGCGTAGCCAGAACTTTCCGTATCACAGCGACGACGCCACCTTCCATCACTGCCGGATGGAGTGCCAGTCAGAATGGTTGCGGCACGCCTTTTGTCAGTTCGACTGATGGCACCAATAACATGATCGTCTGGGTCGTAGGCACCGATGGCGACCAGCGATTACATGGTTACGATGGAGATACCGGTGCTGTTGTTTATGCCGGCGGCGGCGCGAACGAATTGATGGCGGGTACGCACTCCTACAGCACGACGGGCATTGTTGCCCGCGGGCACATCTACGTTGCCGGGGACAATAAAGTCTTTGCCTTTAAGCTGCCAGGAGGGACGCCCACACCAACACCAACACCAACACCAACACCAACCGCGACACCAACACCAACTCCTACGCCGACGCCGACACCTACGCCAACACCAACTCCTACACTTACACCTACACCCGCGCCAACGCCAACTCCAATCACTACGCCTACACCTATACCCACGCCTTCTCCGACGCCCACGTCCACACCCCCTTTAACACCGACACCAACGCCAAGGCCAACATCGAGCCCGACTCCCACGCCAACGGCTACACCTACAGCAACGCCGACGCCCACTGCAACGGCAACTGCTACGTCAACGCCGACTACAGCTTGTCAACGCTCACTGACGATCGATCATACCAAGGTTCCTAGCACACAGTCCAATTTCACGGTACTAGTAAGCGTCACTGATCCTGCGCTTAAGACGGTTGCCAACGGCGGTCACGTAGCCAATGCCAACGGATACGACATCGGGTTTTATGCAGACTCTGGGGGGACTACCAAGCTCAAGTGGGAAGTGGAAAGATACGATGGCACAACCGGCAACCTGATTGCATGGGTAAAGATCCCCTCCGTGTTGAGTACGACAGACACATTATTCTATCTGTTCTACGGGGACCCATCGATTACGACTAACCAATCTGATCCACTCAACACATGGGATTCCAATTTCAAGGCTGTGTATCACCTTGGAAATGGAACAACCCTGAGTGCGATCGATTCTACCGGTGGCAACGATGGGACGGTATTTAATGGTCCTACGGCGAGTGCTGGAAAGATTGATGGGGCGGCTCATTTTGTATCAACCAGCAACCAGACCATAGGCCTGGCTAATCCGGGGGACTTTCCTATTACAACGGTATGGACAATGGAGGGGTGGTTCAAGCCCACAACTGACGGGAATGTCGCTCTCTTTTGGGGCGGAATTTTCAATAACGGTCCGCACATGGTGCTTCCGGGGAACAACACCTGGCGAGTTGGTTTCTGGGGCGGAGCGGACGTTAACGGAACTGGAGTAGATACTTCGGCATTTCATCACATTGTTGGAACGTTCGACGGGTCAACTCTAAGATTATACAACGACGGAGCGCTGATTGCTGGACCTGTTGCGGCGTCGCCTGCTACTGAGTCTAATCCAGGAGCCACCATAGGTTCTGTTGCTGGTGTCTTTTGTTGGAATGGTGACATAGATGAAGTACATATTTCGAGCGTGGCCCGCTCCGCCGATTGGATTGCTGCCGAATACAGCAATCAAGACTCCCCCGGCACGTTCATCACCATGGGAAGTGAGTCGTGTCCATCGGCAACGCCTACACCAACACCGACACCAACCGCAACTCCCACCCCAACTCCAACTTCAACACCTACACCTACAGCAACGCCAATTCCGCAATGTACTGTTCCTAATTTCATTGGCGCCCGCTTAAATGAGGCTCAGTCAATTTGGAGCAACGCGGGGTTCACAACTGAGGTTAACACCGTCGGCCCAATGGGCCATCAGATCACGTCGCAAAGTCTTCCTGCGGGATATATCGGCTTTTGTAGCACCACAACGATCACCGTTACCGCTCAATGAAATTCGCGATCACGTTTTGGCTTTTTTCGTGCGCTAAGTCTAACCGCGCTCGAGCCACAGCGCTCCCCGACCTACTGCCACGGTGAATCGCTGAGTTTTGGACCGAGATTCGGTTATTTCCGTCGCGGCTTAGGCGAGAACCGTTGACGGCATGTTGACGTAATCACGGGCATTCTTGTTATTGAAGTGGAGGCCGTGCAAGTGTAGAACACCGGGCCAGAGTAAGTCCCCGGAATCCTAGGCGACACTTTGCGTTGCTCACTGCTTGCGACGCTTCCGCGCGCGCGAGAGAGGACCGCGTTGACGGTCCCATCGGCCATGGCACTGTCCGCCCGTTTCTTTAATCAGTTGACGCGGTGTGACGTTATGAGCGTCTGAAATGGCCGTTTTGCGTCGGGAATGTTCGCCTACGCTCATAGGTAACTCACTGACAACGAGGCGTTAACAATAGATTAGAAATCCGTTGCTCTCTCCAGCTGAGCTACGGCCGCATTGTCATAGGTAACTTTGCACTGAGAAAAAGATGAGAAAAGCTAGAAACCACTCGCTTTCTAGCGGTCCTGGGTGCCTCCGGCAGCGGAAAGTCATCGCTGGTGCGCGCCGGATTGATTCCAGCGCTTAAGGCTGGCGCTCTGCCACAGAATGAAACGTGGACGATTTGCGTGTTCAAACCAGGTAGCCGACCTCTCGCTACACTCACCGCGCAGCTTCTCTTTTCCGGAAACGACTTCATGCAGACGACGCTGGATCAGATGGAAAAAGACGAGGGCACTCTGCATCTTGCTGTCGCCTTTGCGCTAGCGAACAAATCAGCCGGGCGGATCGTCCCGTTATCGCGATCTGCGAGGACCGATTGCCGGTGAAGCCGTGGTCACGCTGGCCACACCTGAATACCCTTTCGGGCTCCCTGTCGCATCGCTCACCAGGACCCGATAACTGTAGTTGCTGCCCTCTGCCAATCCCGTGTCGGTGTAGTTAGTTCCTGTAGTCGTTCC
>JBKPLD010000078.1:0-14837 GCA_046731415.1 Verrucomicrobiota bacterium | reverse complement strand
CGGAGACGCAGTTGCCGAACAGCAAAAAAATTTACGTTTCCGGCAAATTGTATCGCGAGATTCGCGTTCCCTTTCGGGAAATCTCGCTCGCGCCGACGAAGTCGATGAACGGCGGGATCGAAGTGAACGAGCCTGCGCGTGTGTACGACACCAGCGGCCCGTGGGGCGATCCCGATTTTCATGGCGACGTCACGCGAGGCCTGTCGCCGTTGCGCGCAAAGTGGATCCGCGATCGTGGTGATGTGGAAGTGATCGAAGGACGCAAGTTTCAGCCGATCGATGATGGATTCTTGTCGGAGAAACATCGAACATCAAACATCGAACGCCGAACGTCGAAGTCAGAAGGCGGGAACGGCACGGACAGCAATTCGATGTTCGATGTTCGGCGTTCGACCTTCGGCGTTTCTTGGAAACCGTTGCGCGCAAAAACCGGCAAGGCGGTTACACAATTGTATTACGCGCGTCAGGGGATTATCACGCCGGAAATGGAATTCATTGCCATTCGCGAAAACATGGGTCGTGCTGTAGGGGCGGTCTATGACCGCCGAAATGGTGAAGATCGGCGCTCTCAGAGCGTCGCTACAGAAGAGATCGCTCGGAACGACTTATTTTTCGCGCATCCCGGCGAATCGTTCGGCGCAAATGTTCCACGCGAAATAACGCCCGAATTCGTTAGGCAAGAAGTTGCGCGTGGGCGAGCCATCATCCCTGCGAACATCAATCACCCTGAATCCGAGCCGATGATCATCGGCCGCAATTTCCTGGTAAAGATCAACGCCAACATCGGCAACAGCGCAATCGCGTCGTCAATTAAGGAAGAAGTCGAGAAGATGCGTTGGGCCACGAGATGGGGCGCCGACACGGTCATGGACCTTAGCACCGGCAAAAACATTCATGCCACGCGTGAATGGATCATTCGCAATTCACCGGTGCCAATCGGCACCGTGCCGATTTATCAGGCGCTCGAAAAGGTTGGGGGCCGCGCAGAGGAACTGACCTGGGAAATTTATCGCGACACACTGATCGAACAGGCCGAGCAGGGGGTTGATTACTTCACCGTGCACGCTGGCGTATTACTCCGCTACATTCCGCTTACTGCGCGTCGCGCCACGGGCATTGTCTCGCGCGGCGGTTCGATCATGGCCAAATGGTGTCTCGCGCATCATCAGGAAAGTTTTCTATACACGCGTTGGGATGAAATCTGCGAGATCATGGCCGCGTACGACGTCAGCTTTTCAATCGGCGACGGTCTGAGGCCAGGGAGTATTGCTGACGCGAATGACGAGGCTCAATTCGCGGAGCTCTACACTCAAGGTGAACTGACCAGGCGCGCTTGGGCGCAACACGTGCAGGTGATGAACGAAGGCCCGGGCCACATCCCGATGCACCTGATCAAGGAAAACATGGAGAAACAACTCGAGTGGTGCGACGAAGCGCCGTTCTACACACTCGGCCCGCTTACCACCGATATCGCCCCCGGGTACGATCACGTTACCAGCGCGATCGGCGCGGCGATGATCGGCTGGTACGGATGCGCGATGCTTTGCTATGTCACGCCGAAAGAACATCTCGGTTTGCCTAACAAGAAAGACGTCAAGGACGGCGTCATCGCCTACAAAATCGCAGCGCACGCCGCTGATCTGGCGAAAGGTCATCCCGGCGCGCAGTACCGGGACAACGCCATCAGCAAAGCGCGCTTCGAATTTCGCTGGGAAGATCAATTCAATCTCTCGCTGGATCCCGAAACGGCGCGCGAATTTCACGACGAAACTCTTCCGGCCGAAGGCGCGAAGACCGCGCACTTCTGTTCGATGTGCGGTCCACACTTCTGTTCCATGAAGATAACCGAAGACGTCCGCAAATTTGCAGCTCAACAAGGGATCAGCGAAGAATCTGCGCTGGAAGTCGGCTTGCAGGAAAAGGCGAAACAGTTCAAAGAAGCGGGCGCTAAAGTTTACGCGAAAGCGTAACTGTAGCCGGCTCGCTGTGTCGAGGCGTTTCGTCGCGTCCGCTGTCTCACTGAAAATTCGCAACTCGATGCACCGCGCGGTGCCTCGAAAGAATTGATTGCTAGCGACACGAACAGGATTGACGTAATAACACGCTTATGAGCGCGGACGAACCGATCGAAACAGATATCGACGAGCCCTTCAACGGCGCGGAGTTGAGCGAATCTGTTCTCGGACGGGATTGGAGTTCGCCAGAAGAGGAGGCTGCATGGTCAAACCTGTAGCCGGCGAAATAGTCGTTATCCCGTTCCCGCGAACCGATAGCGGAAAGCGCCGGCCAGCTTTCGTAATCGCCGATCTTCCAGGCGCAGATTTGATCCTCTGCCAGATCACCAGCCGCGCGCACTACGATGGGTATGTCGTTCCACTGGATAAGAGCGATTGTGAACGCGGCCAAATCGATCAGCCTTGCTACATCCGTCCGCAACGGCTTTTCAGCGTCGAACACCACATCATTCTTCATTCACTTGGAAAGGTCACTGAAGCGAAACTCGACGAGGTCTTGAAGAGAGCACGCGAGTTCTTCATTGACTAACGGCAGCTGGAACGGTCGTCGCGGCGACTCCTCCTTCGAACCTGATTCCAGAAATAGCGACGACGGTTGCGCCTTGGATAACGCTCTCGCAGACTTCACCATGAACATCGAGAAGCTCCATATCGGAATGAAAGTACGCCATCCGCAATACGGCGTTGGTGTTGTAAAATCACTGACCGAACAAACCGCTGAGATCGCGTTTGAGGACGCGTCGCGAACAGTTGCGCCGGCTTCCAGCGATCTCCAGCCTGCGGAAGCGACTGCGACGGTGAGCGAATAGAGATGCCGCTCGCGAACCTGATCCGTGATACTGCTCAGGCTGTAGTCGAAGCCCTTGGCTTGGAACAAAAGGATGCGGTCGTAGAAGGTCTGGCCACGCGATGGCAGCGCGGAACTCTGGTCATGCAGCCGACAGACAATTCGCTTCAGTCGAAAGAAGTCCCGCTCGAGACGTTCTTCCACAAAATCGTCATGATCCGGAATAACCTGCGAGTTCTAGAGCAGAAGGTGAACGCGAGCGACAAACTAGGCGACGCCGACAAGTTCGAGCTGCAACAGTATGTCACCCGTTGTTACGGATCCCTCACCACGTTCAATATCCTGTTCAAAAACAAGGACGACCAGTTCCGAAGCGGCGCGAGGGAATGAAGTCGTGGTCAGGAATTCAGTGGAAATGCGTGTGCGAAATTTCAAGTCGCAGGTTTGGCTGCCGAAACCACGCGGCAAAGTATTCGCGTTTTTTTCCGACGCACAAAGTCTGGATTTAATCACACCGCCGTGGCTGCATTTTCGGACGATCACGCCGGGCCCAATCGAAATGCAGCCAGGCACGGTGATGGATCATCGTCTGCGCATTCATGGATTTCCGTTGCGCTGGCGCAGTAAGATCACCGATTGGGAGCCGCCGGCGCGTTTCGTCGACGAACAGGTCCGCGGCCCGTACCAATTATGGAGTCACGAGCATCGATTTGAGGAACGAGACGGCGGGACGCTGGTGCAGGATCACGTCCGTTATGCGGTGCCGTTCGATTTCTTGATCCACCGATTGTTTATTCGGCCTGACATCGAGCGAATTTTCGCCTACCGGGAAAAGAAACTCCGCGAAATTTTTGGAGGCTAAAGACAGTCCGCTTCAGACCTCACGGAGTCTTCAGGATCGGAATGATCAGTGGCACGTTGACGTTCGGCAAAACGAATCGCAAGGTGCGGTATGACTAACTCGAATATGTCGGTGCAACCATATCTGTTTTTCAACGGTCGGAGCGAAGAAGCGCTGGAATTCTACCGCAACGCTCTTGGGGCCGAGATGGAGATGCTCAGCCGTTTCAAGGACGCTCCCGAACCAGGCATGACGCAGCCTGGAACGGAAAACAAAGTGATGCATGCCAGCTTCCGTATCGGCGAAACCACGCTCATGGCTTCGGACGGCAGGTGCGAAGGCGAACCGCGCTTTGAAGGTTTTTCGCTTTCAATTGTCGTTCCGGACGAGAAAAAAGCCGAGAGCGTCTTCAACGCGCTTGCGGAGGGCGGCAAGGTTACAATGCCTCTTGAGAAGACATTTTGGGCTCCCAAATTCGGAATGCTTGAAGACCGGTTCGGCGTCGGCTGGATGGTGTCGGTTCAGCACAAACCTTAGCCCATCGGTCCGAGCCGGAAGGCGTCTTCAGGAGAAGACGATCCACCTGTGGCCACGTTACTTCTTGAGGATCGGGATGATCTCCGTTTGAATAGGCTGGCCGGTGACTTCGATGTCTTTGTCCGAAACGTAAACATTGATTTCGGATCGAACGCCGAATTTTCCTTCCATATAAATTCCGGGCTCGATTGAAAAACAAACGCCCGGAATGATCCGGCGCGAATCGCGCGTCTCGAAATCATCGATGTTCACGCCGTTGCCGTGGGTTTGTTCCCCGATCGAATGCCCGGTGCGATGCGTGAATTGCTCGCCGAAACCCGCGCGGGTAATTACGCCACGCGAGACATCGTCCACGTCGGCGCCTCGGATCGGTTTACCGGCTCGGACATTCTTGCGAATGAAATCGACCGCAGAATCGCGGGCGTCCCGCACAATATTGAAAATGCGTACATACTCTTCGGGGACTGTTTCGCCCACGTAACCAGTCCAGGTTTGATCGGTCGCGACCGCGTCCGGTTTGTTCAATTTCGTAGCCGCATCGATCAGCACAAAATCGCCGCTCTTGATCGGTGAATTCTTTTCCTTTGTCGGCATGTAATGCGGATTCGCGGTGTTCGCGTTTACCGCCACGATCATTGGCTCCTGCTCCATTCCTTCCTCGTTGTAGCGATGAAGCATGAACTGCGCGATGTCCCACTCAGTTGTTGGTTCGTTGGCCCGGATCCGGCGGGCAATCTCGGCAAACGCATCTTGAATGATGCGATGCATTTTATCGGACGCTTCCACATGCATCTGGTGCTGGGCTGGGGAAAACACGGCCTCGAATTTTTGTACCAGTTCTGCGCTCGTGACGGGTTCGACTCCTAACGAGCGGACGAGTTCGATCGTTCCGGCATCCACGCGTGAGATGTAGGGGATGTCGTTCATCGGCGAATACTGCATCACGATACGTTTCTTCGAGTCCTTCGCCGGCGGGCCAAGCGGTTCTTTCAGTCGCGTCTGCAATTCCTGCCAGCCGCGGTACACCAGTTTCTTACCGGGAAGCGAGTCGAGTTTGAATTGCTCGATCGACTGCACAATTTTCACCGGCTCGCCCGAGGCCGGGACGTAATAGAACCAGCGGCGTGATACGTGCATCTTTTCGTCCAGCCTAAGGATCCGATAGGCGAGCGGATCGCTGTGCCGGAAATCGTAAAAGAGCCAGCCATCCAGTTTGGCGTCCCGCAAGGCGGCTTGAATTTCAGCCACCCGTTCCGCCGGAGATTGCTGGGCGTGCATTGGTCCGATAAAAGTGAAGCAAAGAACGGCTACTGCGAAGAAAGAAAACTGCGACCGTTTCATTGAGCCCGTATTGGTCATTTGTACAGCGTCTTTGGCTCAGGCGACGCGAGGATTTTTTGGAACCGCGGATCGTTTCGTAACGGGTCCCATTCCCAACGCTGGCGTAGATCGGCAACTGTGATGCCGTTGTCGCAGTAATCGACTGCGAATGGCGTAACGAGGAGACGCTCGATCAGTTGGATAGCGCGGTCGGCATCCCCGTTGTGCGCATAAATCAATGCGAGAAATCCCTGGACCGTGCCTCCATTGATTATGTCTTTGGAAATAGGCGTCACTTCCGCTCCACGCTGGCCTTCGCGCAACGCGTCGTCTTTCCGTCCCATCAACGCGTAAAGAAAGCCGAGTTGGGCGTGGCGAATGCCATCTTGCGGGCTGGTCATCACAATTTGTTCCAATATCGGCCGGGCCGTTTCGAATTCCTGTTGTGCCCGCGCGGCATCGTTGCGCATGAGTGCCACACAACCAGCCAGATAGCTTTTTGGCATTGGAATGCCAGTGGGCGCAACGAAGTTCTCCAGCCTGGCTGATGTCAGCGCACGTTCGGCTGCGTCCGGATCACGATCCATGAGTGCCACGTCCCAGCGACTGAAGGTGACGACCCCGTCGGGATCGAGATTTGGCGCGAAGCTCTCCAGAACTGCTTTAATCGGCGTGGTGCTGCCTTTCCAAAAAAAATCCATGTAGGCGCGCTGAATTTTGACATTGAGCGAATCCGGCGCGAGGGCCAGGACGCGATCCATTCCTTTGACGGCATCTGGCCAGTCGCGTATTCCGAAATAGGTCTGCGCAGCATCGTAGAGCGTAACCGAATTGCGCGGATCGATTGCTTCAGCTTTTTGATAAGCGGCAATAGCCTCCTTGAAATGCCCCTGCCGTCGTTGCACTGCAGCAATATAAAGACCGACATCGCCATCATTCGGAAGGGTATTCGCTGCTAAATTCAATTCGCGCAGAGCTTCCTGGTAATTGCTCTCCTCGTAATAGAAATAGAGACCAAGTGCGAGATGCCCTTCGCCGAGGTCAGGTTGGAGTCGAAGCGATTCGTCCGCTTCACGCCGTGCGGTCTCTTTGACCTGTTGTGTCGGTTCGAACCAATGATAGATCTGGCTCATCACGGCTGAGAGTCGCGCATGAGCGAGAGCGAAGTTGGGGTCGAGTCCGATGGCTTGTTTGTAAAGTTGTGCGGCGGATTTGAAATCCTGCAGGAAATTATCGGGACGCGTCTGATAATCGCGAGCGCGCAAATAGAGCACGTAAGCGTCCGGGTTCGTTGTCGGTTTCGTTTCGACGCGCGCTTTTTCCTGAGGCGACAGCGTGGCCTGCAATGATTGCGCGATGCTCTTAGCGACTTCCGCTTCGACTCCAAAGATATCCGTTAATTCACGGTTATAACTTTGCGCCCACAGATGCGCGTCGTTATCGGCTTGAATCAGCTGCACGTTAATGTGTACCCGGTCGCCCGCCTTCTGCACACTGCCTTCGAGCACATTGCTCACGCGCAGCTGGCGCGCGATCTCCGGCAGATTTTCCGGAGCACTGCTGTAGCGCGCGGTGGAAGTACGGGAGATGACGCGGAGCCCGCTGATTTTCGACAAGGTCGTGATGATTTCATCCTGGATGCCTTGTGCAAAAAACGCGTTCTCCTTGTCCGAGCTGAGGTTCTCGAACGGCAGCACAGCAACGGATTTGTCCATCGTTGCAGCCGCAGTCGGTCCGGTTTGTTTTGGCAATTCGACGGACGCCGCCTTGTGTGTGCGCGTAAATTGAAACGCAAACAATGCAGCCGCCAGCATGGCAGCTGCGACAATAATCGCGGTCCATTTGCGACCTGCGCCCGGAGTCTTCGATTCCCGCGACCCAACTTCTTCCGCGCGCCTGATTCCTTCCGGTGTCATCTCGAACGCCCACGCGAGGAGCAGCGCAACTGGAAATCCGAGAATCACTGCGGTAACAAACGCCTTCATCACCCAGGGAGGCGCTTCGAAGGTCGGAAACAGGATGGACGCCGCCTGAATCAACAACCACGCCACGATCGCGTAGGCGACCGCGACCCTGTAAACCTTGCGTCGCTTCAGCTCGGTCAAGAAAGTAGCCGGATCCATGACAACGGCGGGAACGTTACTGCAATGCGCTTCTTATGCACAGACAGGAATACTGATTCTCGCGTCGCTCCGGCCGAATCCGTTGGATCAACTCTACGGAAAGCAACGACGCGGCTAACAGCACACGGCTTGACATTACCCCGCGTGTCGAGCGACAAAGGAGCGCCGGATGAAGTTTCTCACACGCCCTTTTGCCAAGGCTCCGGAGGGAACCGCTGCGCTGTTCTTCATTCAGATCTTCGCGACGCTTGGCTTTGCCGTCCTTTACTCGACGCTGGTTCTCTATGCGACGAAGCATCTGCATCTCGGCGTAAAGGCGGCCACCACGTTGATGGGTGTGTTCGGCGCGTTCAACTACGGCCTGCATCTTTTCGGCGGGTACCTGGGCGGCCGCTTCCTTTCGAATCGCAAGCTGTTTGTGGGAAGCATGGCGTTGCAGGTGATTGGGTGTGCGTGCATCGCGACCGGCTCGCTGGCTCTGTTCTATGTCGGGCTCGCGCTCTTCCTCACCGGCAGCGGTTTCAACGTCACCTGCATTAACATGATGCTCACGCAGCGCTTCACCCCGGAGGACCCGCGCCGCGAAGGAGCCTTTCTCTGGAACTACGCCGGAATGAATATCGGCTTCTTCGTCGGATTCAGCACCGCCGGTTATTTCCAGGCTACCCAGAGCTACTCGAGCCTCTTCATCTTCGCTACGCTGGGCAACTTCGTCTCCATTATTCTCGCCCTGCTCACGTGGAAAACTCTCGCTGACCGTAACACAACGCTGCTCGACGCGACACCGAAGCAGTTCCGTTTGCGTCAGCTCGCCGGCATCGGCATTGTCGTTGGTCTCATTCCCGTCGTATGGCTATTGCTTCAGCGGCCCGGCAGCACCGAAACGCTCCTGAAAATGATCAGCGCCGCGGTGGCGCTCACGCTGATTTATCTCACGGTCCGCCACCAGGATCGTCGTGAGCGTCGGAACATGACGGCTTATCTGATCCTGACGATCGGCTCGCTGATGTTTTGGTCGCTTTATCTGATGGCACCGAACGGTCTGATGCTGTTCGCGGTTCACAACGTCAACCTGACGGTCGGTCCCGTGAAGATTCAGCCGCAGTGGATCCAGAACATCAACACAGTTTGCATCGTGCTCGGCGGGCCGGTGTTCGCTGCGCTTTTTACCCGGATGCGCGCGCGGGGGTGGAGAATCGATATCCCACAGCAATTCGCGACATCTCTCCTCCTGATGGCATCCGCTTTTTTTATTCTCACGCTTGGGATCAAGCTGGCCGGGCCTGATGGCAAGAGCGCGTTCATCTGGCTGTTCCTGAACTACGTGCTGCAAAGCATCGGGGAGCTGCTCATCATGCCGATCGGCTACGCGATGATCGGCAAGCTCGCGCCGAAGCATTACCAAGGCGTGATGATGGGCAGCTGGATGATGGTGACCGGCCTCGCGTCTCTCTTTGCAGGCGACTTTTCGGGAATGATCCCCGAGCCGACGGGCACCACGGCTGTAGCTACCAACCCCGGGTACCAGAAACTTTTCTCCGAGCTTGGCCTCGGCAGCCTCGCGGTAGGTATCGTGCTGCTCGTGCTGATTCCGTTCCTGCGCAAACTGATTACCGACAAGGCAGAGGCGCGTCCCATCGAAGCGGCGACTGTCGTTCCCGTCGTTTAAAAAACGCATTCCGAGGGAGCGCACGCGTTCCGCGTGCTGGTTTCGGCGTGTCGTCGCCGAAACGAACTTGAATCCACATCACCCACAGCATCGTTTAACTACGATCCTTCTTCGTTCATCTCGCGTGCCCGTCCACGCGCACGCGCGATTACTTCTCTTCAGTTCACAATTGCAGCGCGAGCGGGATCGTCGTTAACGCGCCGACGGCGACCAGCGTCCAGCCGATCGCTCGCCTCTGCTCGGCGCGTATCTTTTCAGACAGCAACAGCGCGATGCCGGCGCCAAGCATTGCACGAGTGCCGGCAATGAGACCGTTTGAGGAACGGTGACTTCGTGTTGTTTCATCTGTTGTTTACTCCTTTGATCCTAACGCTAATCCAGTCAAAGGCTCGGATGTGACCCTTACAGGGGAGTCAACATGGCATCGCCTACGCTGGTTTGTCCTGCGTTTTTACCCGTGGCCACGACACGCCACGTAATGTCGCGGTCGGTGATCACGCCGATTGGTTTTAAGCTCTCCTCGTTTTCGACCACAGCAATCTCGCCGCACTCGTGCCTCGCCATCATTTCGGCTGCTTGCTGAACCGTGGTCTCGGGCGTGCAGCAAGCAAGATCAGTAATCATAATCTCTGTGCGTTGCTTCACGGAATTGCGAACCGTTTCTGATTCCCTCTAATATAGAATCGCATTTCAAGCGTCGATGGCGCGTAACGTAATTACATCTAAAGAAAGTGCATGTCGCTCGTTCTCTTAGTGGCTGATCGGTTCGCACTCTGAATTCGCTGTAACCACATCGCTGCTATCTCACAGATTCGAATTGAGTTTGGTAGGGCGCGACCGGTCCGAGCCGGACTGGCGTCAGGCGCGCCGTATCTTGGAACGTGCGTTGCGGACGGCTCGGCGATCCGTCCCTACCATTCATGAGATTGTTTTTTTAAGTTTCGTTTTGGCTGGGAGGCGAAAGTTTGAGTAATAAAGTTGGCGCGATGATTCCGAACACGAAAGACGTCGAACAGGCACGCGAATTATTGTCGCGATATTTCCGACCCACGCGTCTCGTGTCGGCGGAAGCACTCGCCCAACGTTCAGGCGCGCGCGTCCATCTAAAAATTGAAAGCGATCTACCGACCGGCTCGTTTAAGCCGCGCGGAGCGTTGAATGCTTTGCTCACCACTGCGGCGCAGCGCCCGGTGCTGGGAGTTGTTGCCGCGAGCACCGGGAATCATGGCGCCGCCGTCGCGTACGCCGCGCGCATCGCAAAAGTTGGCGCTACGATTTTTCTTCAGGAAAATCCGAACCCGGTGAAACGCGCGCGCATTGTGGCGCTTGGCGCAAACGTAGTCGAGCGAGGCACCATGGGTGGATCAGCAGCGAGTGAAGGCGCCGCGGAGTTTGCACGCGAGCATGGGCACTATTTTCTCGACGATGCTAGCGATCCGCTCGTTCCGGCGGGCACCGCCACCATCGCCAGTGAAATCCTGGACGAGATACCAGCGCCGAACGTCATTTTCGTCCCCATGGGAGACACCGCGCTGATCCGCGGTGTGGCCGCTGAAGCGAAGCGTCGCCATCCGCGGGTTCGCATCATCGGTGTACAGGCGGAACGGGCGCCCGCCTACGTGCGATCATGGCAGCAAGGGCGAGTCGTCATTCCCGATACATGCGACACGATTGCTGATGGGTTAGCATCGCTCCATCCCCTCAAAGCAAATGTGATCGCCATCCGCGAACTGGTGGATGAAGTGCGTTTGGTTTCCGAGTCGGAACTCCTCAAAGCGATCCGTATTCTTCTGCTCGACGAACACATAGTCGCGGAACCTGCCGCGGCGGCGGCGACGGCGGCGTTTCTTCAAGACCCATCCGCTTACGCCGATGCCAAGGTAGTGCTATTGGTCACCGGTGCGAATCTGTCCCCGGAAGTTCTTCGTCGTGCAGCTCGATAAAGAACATAGCGGGACCGATGGCAACGACGGGAACGTTACCGCAACGCCTTCCAACCGACCTGCGCTATCAGCTCAGTGCGGTCTCGTCTTTACCCTGACGACGTCGGAATTGGGACTGGTGCCAGTTCCATTATAAGCTCGTACCCGGTAATAATGGAACGTATTCGCACTCAAGCCAGTAACATTGCGGCTAGTCGTGTTGCCGACATCCAAGTTCTCATACCCCGGCACGAAACTAGTAAACGAGGTGTTCAGCGATACATCCAAGCGATAACCGGTCGCACCGCTTACACTTGTCCAGTTTGCAGTGAAACTGCTGGCAATCACGTTGGTAGCCTGTAATGCATTGGGAGCAGCGGGTGTTGGTGCTGGTGTCGGCGTAGGTGTCGGTGTTACCGTAGCTGTTGGCGTAGGCGTGGGTGTGGGAGTAGGTGTAGGTGTCGGCGTAGGGCTGGCGACAGGGAACTTGAACTTGCCAATGCGCGTAAACCAGTTAGCGCTGCTAGTGACAGCATAATATTCGTTGGTATGCCAGAACGTAAGATTGTCGGCGGGATCGATGGTAGTCATGCTGTAATCTCCCCAGCGTCCGCTGGAATGGGTCTGATGACCGCCGCCGACAGTCATGATCGCTTCACCCTGGCCGAGATTACTCAGTGGATCTGAAGCCAGCCTGCCAGCATAGCGGATGGAAGGTTCCTGCGTCCCGCTGGAGGTGGAATAACCGATAGCCATGTTTCCGTTTTGATCCACGGCGATGCTAGGCATCCAGCGCCATAGACCATCGTTGCCGTTGCTCCAGCTTTGTTGTTGTACCGGTGTAGCTGGAAAATTCCCACCAGTCACATTGAATTGATACCAGCGAACGGCAGTGGGCCCGTTGGGATAATTCAGGAGCACCGTCTGGCTGGCCCACAATGATTCCGCGCCTGAACGATTCTGATACACGACGGGCGTCATGATTTTGTCGCCTAGTGTGTCCAGTTTTTGTGCGGTCCCGTTCTGTGGCACAAGCAGAGTACCGCTATTAGTAAACGCATCAACGAAACCATTGACGGTAACGTTGGCGTTCGGACTGTGATTAGTACCGATGCCGAGGGTTGAATTTACCGGAACGGCAAAATCGGCGTGAAATTTCCAGCCATGTACCTGGGTGAGGGTCACACCGCCGGTAGCCGGGCTGTCGACAGACAACAGGAACTCATCTCTGCCTGCAGGGGGCGGATTGCCAGTGCGGAAACCAGCAGGAACCAGACTATACGAATCGCCCAAACCAGCCGGAGTGATATTGAAGGCGATCGTGTTAGCAGGACCACCAGCGAGCATTGAGGTGCGATCAAACGCGAACGCGCGTACGCCCTGGAAGCCAAGAGTAACACCATCGAACAAGTTCACCGTGAGATAGTAGGCGTTAGACCACAAGGCGAACTTGGGGTAATCGCCGATCCAGGTCGGGTTCGCGGGATCGTGCTGGATAGCATAAAGGAACCAGCCACCGCTGACCGGATCGCCGGTTCGAGAAACGCCAATGCATTGGTAGAACGGTCCTGCGCCCGGAAGCGAGCCGGGGAAGGCAAAATCGCTAACCACCCAGCGATTAGCGACGTGATCGTACAAAACAAACCCATCGCCGTTGTTGAAGCCAGAGCAAGGCGTGCCTGCCAAAGTCAGGAAGAAAGAGTTGTAGGTGGTCCCGTTGGCGCCGTTGAGCGGATTGCCATTTTTATCGAAAATCTTGATCGAGCTATTCACCGACTGCACGTAATGGTTCGGGCCGACATCACCGTCAGTATCGGGCGGCAAACAGAAACACCCGCTTTGGGCGGAATTCATGCCGTCGAAGGTCAGGATTGGGGCCGGCATGTTCGGGGTTGGCGATATGATCTGCTTCAGCAACAACTCGAACTGCTCGAAACCGCGGGGATTTAGTTCCGCAGGTGCTGGAATTTCCGGGTGCGGATAGCGCGTCAGCCGTTTCTCTTCGACTTCTGGATTTGGCGCAATGTAAGGGAGATCGCGCAAATCTCTATTTAGAATGACCGGGCCCACGAGCGGCATAACCGCCGGTCCATCAGGCTGGTTCGCTGCAGCTGGCGCGGCTGATCCATGTTGCGTGGCATTTTGGGCCTTGGACGGATTTGAATTAATACTCGTTGCGCCGAGCGCCACGAAGACGCCGGTCAGGCAAACGAGGGAAGCAACCAGGACCCGTAGATTAAAAAAGGCAGATTGAGACGTGGAATTCTTTTTCATAGGTGGAGCTTTGTCGCCCCGGGAGGGAAGGACAGGAGGTTAATGAGTGGAGCTCCTGGCCGTTCTCGGGGATTTTTCGGGCTGTTAGAAGGAGGTTCTTATTCGAAGTGTCATGACCGCGTCAATACTTTTTTTTCGTAATTTCTTGACCGCGATGTAAAAGCTTGAGCGCTCCTAAAGCAGCGACTTAGACGACTACGAGTTTATCTCGTTAAATTGCCAAGATTCACAGACCGACCCCAACTTTTATTCGGGAGAAGTGCGGCAGCGAGTCGAGGCCTAGCATGGCCACGAGTCTATCTCAACGCGCCGGGCTGGCTGTGGCCTGCTCGCGCTTTTTTTGCTTCGTCGATCACGCGCTGCTCGACCTCGCGCGGCATTTCTTCGTAGTGAGCGAATTGCTCGGAGTGAACGCCGCGTCCGCCGGTGAGCGAGCGCAGGACACTCGCGTAGCGGTAGAGCTCCATCGCGGGAACCTCAGCGCGGATAATTTGAAATTGTCCGTCGACATGTGTGCCCAGAATTCTCCCGCGACGGCTGGAAAGATCGCCCGCGACTTTGCCCATGCAATCTTCGGGGATGCGCACCTCGATCAAATTGATCGGTTCGAGCAAACAGGGCCGCGCTTTCATGAACGCTTCCTTGAACGCCCAATAGCCTGCGACCTGGAATGCGATGTCCTTCGAGTCCACGGGGTGCATCATGCCGTCGTAAAAATTCGCCTCGACGTCCACCACACGACAGCCGGCGAGAATTCCTTCCGCGCACGCGATTTCGATGCCGCGCTGGACCGATGGCACGAACACGCGGTCCACACACTGGCCTGAAAGTGATTCGCGAAACGCGATGCCCGAGTTGCGCGGCGCGGGCGCGAGCGTAAGCGCGACTTCGGCGAATTGCCCTGCACCGCCGGTTTGCTTCTTGTGCCGATATCTGTGCTCGGCGCGGCCATGAATCGTTTCGCGATACGGCACACGCGGCTCGATGAGGTCGAAATGAACGCGGAACCGCCGTCGAAGGCGCTCAGCGATCACTTCGAGATGCAGTTCGCCCTGCGCGGAAATGATCGTCTGGTGCAACTCAGGATCGGCGCGGAACACAAATGCCGGATCTTCGTTGTGCAGCGTCGCGAGCCCCGCGGCCACTTTGTCCTCTTCACCCCTCGCCTTGGGTTGCAGCGCGGAGTGAATGTTCGGACGCGGATATTCCGGCACGGGAAGCTTTACGGGATGATTCGCCGTGCAAAGCGTGTCGCCAGTATGCGTGTTCTTGAGTTTCACCGTCGCGCCAATGTCGCCCGCGCCGAGACGCGACACCGTCTCGCGCGTCCGGCCGTTGAGCAGAAAAAT
>JBKPLD010000077.1:0-12009 GCA_046731415.1 Verrucomicrobiota bacterium | reverse complement strand
ACAATTTTCCTGTGATCGCCGCGTTGCGACGCTTGCCCGCGATAGGCGCTTGGCACAAGCGCCTCTACACCCAAGATTGTAACCAAAACGCTTCTGTAGCTGTCATTGCTACTGGTGTGGATGCGCTCTCGATTACATGTATGATACTGACGCAAGTGCGCTTGTTCGTGCTGCGCTTCAGCATGACGATGAAGCGGCTCGCGCATTGGTGCGACAGCTCTATCCGCTGGTGGCCAAAATCGTCCGCGCTCATCGCCCTCATCGAACGGACGAAGAAGACCTTTGCCAAATGATTTTAATCAAAGTGTTTCAGAAATTATCGCAATTTTCCGGCAAGGTCCCGCTGGAGCACTGGGTCTCGCGCATTGCAGTCAATACTTGCCTGAACCAAATCCAATGGGAGAAAATACGGCCCGAGCTTCGTCACGCCGATTTAAGTCTCGAAGAACAAGCCGTGATTGAGAACCTGACAACCTCTGCCGACGAGTTGGCCCCCGACCAGCGTTTTGCCTCGCGTCAATTGATTGAACATCTTCTTGCTCTCCTCAAACCGGTCGAGCGACTCGCCATCGATTTGCTATACTTGCAGGGACGTTCGGTCGAAGAGATCCGCAAAATCACCGGTTGGAGCGCAGCGCTAATCAAAGTGCGCGCGTTCCGAGCACGACAAAAAATGAAAGAATACCTCGCCAGGATTTCCGCCAAAGGAAGCAAATGAAAGATCACGAAATTGATCGGTTGTTGCGTTCAGCTGCGCAGGCGAGCGTCGACGTGCCTGCCGAGATGCCGCTCGGATTCGACACTCGCGTAGTCGCATTCTGGCGTGGATTGGCTACGAAACCGAATGGCATCGCGTTACTGCTCCGGCGCGTTGCGCTCTTGTCGGCGGCCGTGATTGCGATTTCGACGTTGGCGGCACTTCGCGAGATCCAACAGAGCCGGGAACAGTACAATGCCTTTACAAATGAGTTCGCCATCGCCGACACCGCGATTCAGGATGAGTTTTCCCAATGAACGAAGCGTTGAAATGGAAACTCATAGCCGGTTTCCTCCTTGTATTCGTCGCTGGTGGAATCGCTGGCGCGGCGGTGGGTGGGTTGTACGCTCGATATCTTTTCTTTGAGTTTCACCATCCGAGAATGGCGGGCGCGCGAATGAAGGAGCATCTTCGCACGGAACTGAATTTGACTCCGGAACAGGTCGCCAAAGTTTCGCCCATTATCGATAAAGCGAGTCAGCAACTCCAGGAAGTGCGTCGCAGTACCGCCAAGCGTGTCCATGAAATCATGGCGGACGCGCACCGGGAGATTGGTGTGAATCTTACTGACGAACAACGGCAAAAACTGGAACAGATGAAAGAACGCCACCGCTGGTGGCGCCATCATCGCGGCCCACCCGAATTCGCTCCCGAATCACCGTCGGCGACCCCGTAGGTTGTAGCCGCCTCGGTGTGTCGAGGCGCATACCGCGTAATCCGCCAACACGGCGGCACAGCGCGGTGGCTATATCGCTTCGATCGGATCAGCGCGGCTGAACACCCTAGAATTGCAACCCGTTCGCAAAGAAAATTCGTTCGCGCTCGACGTCTGCTCCGCGGCTGATGAACAGATCACGTAGCTCCGGCGTATAGTAATCACCGTTGTAGAGAGGATTGAGTCCAAAGAAGACTTTGCCGCCCGGGGCAAGATGTTGTCGAAGGTCGCCAAGAAAAAAATCCCATTCGGCCGTCCCCCAGCGTTCCTTCGACGGATGATAAAGATAAAAGTTGGTAGAGAACGCGGTGATCCAATCGAATTTTTGACCGAGGTCAGGCAATGGTTCAAAGGCGCTAATCCTCCAAACCACGCGCGGAACATCGAAAAGCTCGAGCAATTCGGTAAAAAGAGCGACGTGCTCGATATCGACGCCCAGGACGGAATGGCCGAGGGTTTTGGCGATAAAGAGAAAAAATCCGCCACCACAACCGAGATCGAGAACGCGTTTAGGCTCTGAACGATGGAGCCTCAAATCCTGCACGCGTTCCCGATTTAATCGCAGCCACGGCTCGATATTCGCGTATTTGGCATATCCAGCCGTGGAATTCGCGTAGCGTTGCTGGATTTCCCGGACACGCTCGTGATCGATTTTCGCCAGCATCGGTCGAATCGGAAGACGAAAAATCGAGCGTTGTGCTCTGCGCCAGCCGCGACGGTAGGTCAGTGGCTTGGCAAATTTCAGAATCTTCTGTGAAATTTTCATTTAAAAATCGATGAACTGTAGGGCAACCGTTCCGGTTGCCAACCCGTAGCGAAAGCAGGCGACGCGCCCGCGCTACAATTTATTTACGATTTCCCGAAGCAGTCGCGGCCCGCGATAAACAAATCCGGTATAAAGCTGAACAAGCTGTGCGCCCGCATCGAATTTTTCGCGGGCGGATTCTTCATCATAAATTCCGCCGGAGGCAATTACGGCAATTTTTGAGTTTGCAGCAATGTTGCGCACGAGTGCGGTTGATTTTTCCCGCAGTGGCGGACCGCTCAAACCACCTTCCTTATCCAGCTTCCGCGGCAGCGAGGAATGATCGAGCGTTGTATTTGTCGCAATGATCCCGGCGACCCCGCTTTCCTCACACGCATCCAGGATTGCCTCCAACTGTGTCGGCGACAGGTCAGGTGAAATCTTCACGAGCACAGGTTTCGTTATTGACCCCGGCTCACTACGAATAGCGTGCAGTAATTGCGACAGCGCGGCGGGTTCCTGCAGCTCCCGTAGGCCGGGAGTGTTGGGCGAACTCACATTTAAGGTGATGTAGTCGGCAAAATCGCGAAGCAACCGAAACGAGTAGATGTAATCGTCTGTTGCGTGTTCAAGGGGTGTGCTCCTCGATTTGCCAATATTGATACCGACCGGAACTGTGGGCCATCTCCGGCTCTCACGCAGCCGGCGCAACCGTTTTGCGATTGCATCGGCGCCCTCATTGTTAAATCCGAGACGATTAATCAAGGCTTGTTGCCCATGGAGTCGAAAGATACGCGGCTTGGGGTTTCCGGGTTGGGCCATGGCCGTAACGGTCCCGATCTCGATGAAACCGAACCCAATGGCCGCCCATGCCGGCAGGGCGACGCCATTTTTGTCCAAGCCAGCGGCCAGGCCAATTGGATTCGGAAAGGTCAAACCAAAGAGCGTCCTTGGTTTTGACGGCGGGGCGAACCGTTTCAGCGCGCGCAACGCAGGATAAAAATGCGAAGCTCTGCGAAGCGACGAGATCGTAAAATGATGCGCGGCTTCGGGCTCAAGCGAAAACAGCAACGGCCTAACGAGTCTCTCGTAGAGATTCTTCATCGGAATCGACTCGTGCCCATGCTCGTAATCGTGCTCATGATCGAAACGTCGGCGCGCCCGGCGGTCGCGCCCTACCATAGCTCATTTCCCGATGCAAAAATGGCTGAACACAGAGTCGAGAATTTGTTCCACATCAACAATGCCAATTACTTCGCCGACTGCGCGCAATGCTTCATTAAGATGAATTGCCGCGTACTCCTGCGATAGTTCCCGGGCTTGTGTTGCGGCGGCCCGATCGCATGATTCGAGAGCGCGACGCAGACAATCGCGATGACGCGCATTAATCGCGAGCGTGCTCTCCGGCTTTAGGTTTTGTTTCGCGATCCGCGTCAAAATTTCCTTTTGCAACTCCGGCAGACCTTCACCTGTATGGCACGAAATCCGTAATGCATGGAAATCTTTCCAGTCACTATTCTCAGGTAGATCGCCCTTGTTTAGAAGTACAACTTCATTCGAATCGCGATCGCGTTCCTCGAAATGCGCAGGTTTTGGCGCGTTGCGGTCCACGATGTGCAGACGGAGGTCGGCGAATTGCAGCGATTTCTCCGTGCGTGCGATGCCCTCCCGCTCGAGTTCGCTGGTGGAAGTTCTCAAGCCAGCCGTATCAAGCAAACGAATCGGAACGCCGTCGAGGTTGATGGTCTCTTCGATGGTGTCGCGCGTTGTGCCATGCGTATCACTCACAATCACGCGATCGTACCCGAGCAATCGATTCAACAAACTCGATTTCCCGGCATTGGTTGCTCCATAAATTACGACGCGCACACCTTCACGCAGAATGCGTCCTTGATTAGCAGTTGCCAGCAACGCTGTGATCTGTTCGCGGACAGAATCGAGTCGGGCACACAGTGTTTCACCTTTATCCGGTACAATACCTTCCTCAGGAAAATCGATTGACGCGTTGATGTGGGCGAGCAGTTCGACTAACTCATCACGAATCTTCCTGATTTGCGCGCCGAGCCTGCCTTCGAGTTGTTCGGTGGCAGAGCGCAGAGCAAGATCGGTTTTTGCGCGAATCAGATCGATTACCGCCTCCGCTTGAGTGAGGTCCATTTTACCATTGAGAAAGGCGCGTTCTGTGAATTCGCCTGGGCGCGCCGCGCGCGCACCGGCGCGAAGGCACGCTTCAAGGATTTTTGCAGAAACCAGTATTCCGCCGTGGCAAGTAATCTCGATCAAATCCTCGCCCGTGTAACTGGCTGGCGCGCGATGGACGGAAAGCACTACTTGATCGATCAACCGGCCTTCCGGCCCAAAAATCTCGCCGAAATGCTGCACGTGCGGCTCAAATTGCGACGGCGCCTTCTTGCCGCGAAAGATTTTGTCTGCAACCTCCATCGCATTCGCACCTGAGACGCGGACAAGGGCAATGGCACCTTCCCCGGGCGGAGTCGATATGGCAGCAATCGTGTCAGAAACGGTCATAACCCTTGCAAATTGTAGGGCAACCGCCTCGGATGCCAAATTGCGCGAACACCAACGCTTTCGTCGTGCTCAAAGCGACTCCGCTCCAATGCTTTTCGATCGTGATTCCTCTGCCTGCTTACTAGCCGCGCCTTACTTCTTTCAATGCCGCGATTAGTTTTTTGTTCTCCTCCATTGTGCCTACAGAAATGCGGAGCCATTCGGGCAAGTTATAACCCTTGAGCGGCCGCACGATGATGCCTTGCTTCAGCAATTTCTCGAAGATCGCATGTCCGTCGCCGACGTTTACCATCACAAAATTTGCGGTCCCGGGCACAAAAGGAATTTTCATTTTTGAGAATTGTTTCTGGAGATAAGCCCGGCCTTCATCGATGACCCGCTTTGTCTCGCGCAGATGCTCGTCATCTTTCAACGCTGCGAGTGCGCCGGCTTGAGCAATCCTGTTCACATTAAAGGGTTGCCGTGTTTTGTGAAGCACCTGGACCAGATCGGCCGGCCCAACAGCATACCCGACACGCAAGCCAGCCAGTCCGTGAACCTTCGAAAATGTTCGCAGGACAGCAATGTTTCGTCCTTCGCGAACGAATTGCAGCGTATCAGGCGGACGATCGAGGAATTCGAAATAGGCTTCATCAAAAACGACCACGACCTTCTCCGGAAGATGCGACATGAAATGATCGATTTCGCGCTGCGAAAGCAACGTCCCAGTTGGATTATTGGGGTTGGGGACGAACATAAGTCGGGTTTTCGGCGTGATCGCAGCCAGCATTGCCTCCAAGTCCTGTTGATAATCCGGACTGGCTACTTCAATTGTGCGCGCGCCAAACGATGTCGCGACCAGTTTGTAAACGACAAATGCGTACTGGGACGTGACGACGTCGTCACCGGGGTTGAGAAACGCGTGACCAAGAAATTCGAGTACTTCATTTGAACCATTGCCGAGAATGACGTTCTCTGGGGCAAGACCGAGTTTCGTTGCGACTGCTTTGCATAAGCAAAATCCACCACCATCTGGATAAAGGTGGCCTTTTTCCAAGGCCTCACGCATTGCCTCCATCGCCTTAGGAGACGGGCCCAGCGGATTCTCGTTGGAAGCCAGTTTGATAATTTTATCTAGATGGAGGCCCAGTTCGCGAGCTGTTTCTTCGATCGGCTTTCCCGGTTCGTAGACGCTGATCTCGCGCAGTTGCGTGTTCGCCAGCTCCCAGATCGAAATCATGCGCAGGAGATTAAATGGAACCAGACTAAGTTTCCAATAGGCCTGTTGACCTTTTCCTATTCTTGCCATTACTCATGCTCCTGCTCATGCTCTTTGCCTAAGATCAGTTCCAGAAAGTAGGGCATGAGTATTAGACCGGCATGATGGATAACGAAATCATCTATCTCGATAACAACGCTACGACACAGCTTGATCCCGCTGTGATCGAGGAAATGCTGCCATTTCTAACGAAGTATTATGGCAATCCTTCTAGTGGATATGGTTTCGCCGCCATGGCGAGGAAAGCCATCAATGTTGCCCGGGAACGGCTGGCGGCCTTGCTCGGGTGTGAGCCGACGGAGATTGTTTTTACCAGCGGCGGCACGGAGTCTAATAATGCTGTAATCAATTCCGCTCTGCAGGTTGAGCCGCGCGGAAGGAGTATGATCACGAGCGCGGTCGAACACAGCGCCGTGCTGCGCCCTTGCCAGGATCTCGAAAAACGAGGATGCGCTGTCACATTTCTAGGCGTGGATAGCTATGGCAATCTCAATCTTGGCGAGTTAGAAGCTGCGATTCGCCCGGAAACGGCGCTTGTCTCAATCATGTGGGCGAACAATGAGACCGGCGTGATCTTTCCCATCGAGAAGATCGCCCTGATCTGTCGCCAGAAAGGCGTGTTGTTTCATACGGATGCCGTGCAAGCAACTGGTAAAATCCCAATGCATCTGTGCGATATGGCGATCAGTTTTCTTTCCCTTTCTGCCCACAAGTTTCATGGCCCAAAAGGCGTAGGTGCGCTTTACATTAGGCGGGGTACCCGCTTCACTCCGCTGATCGGTGGGGGCGGTCAGGAAAACGGACGCCGTGGCGGGACTGAAAATGTCGCGTCGATTGTTGGCCTTGGAAAAGCAGCCGAGCTGGCTCTGAAGTACCTCGAGAAATGCAATATTCCCTCCATGCGCGATCGTTTTGAGAAATCGATACTCGAAACAGTTAGTGGCTCATCAGTAAATGGTGCGGGCGCCGCCCGGCTGTCGAACACGTCGAGCCTTTCATTTGAAGGTATCGAATCCTCAGCAGCGCTTCTTTTGTTGGATCGACAAGGTATTTCTTGCTCGGCCGGCTCAGCCTGTCGGACCGGTTCACAGGAAGCTTCGCATGTGCTCCGGGCAATGAATCCGACTGGCGATGGCGCCCGACGCAGTCTGCGTTTCTCTCTTGGCCGGTTCAACACCGAGGCGGAAATCGACCGCGCCACTCAAATCATTCCAAAAGTTATTGAGAAGTTAAGACAAAGTTCTGCGCGCACGCCTGTAGCCACGGCTCTGTGAGCCGTTGGTTTGGGAAAGGCGAAATTGTGCGCTCGCGAAGGCGCTCTGAACTTCCGCCATCCGTTCGATAATTTCCTTGCAGCGTATTGTTGTGCGGAGTTGTCTTTATCGTGATGGAAACACCACGCGATCCTA
The DNA here is from genome assembly GCA_046731415.1 of Verrucomicrobiota bacterium. Classification (GTDB taxonomy): domain Bacteria; phylum Verrucomicrobiota; class Verrucomicrobiia; order Chthoniobacterales; family UBA10450; genus Udaeobacter. Next base: position 4,596 of record JBKPLD010000077.1, on the reverse strand, counting down.
CCGCTTCGCGTTACGAACACGCGGCGCAAGGCCTGCGCCGGAGCGATCTTGATCCAAATCCGATCAAGCAATTTGGAAACTGGTTCACGGCTGCGATTGAAGCCGGTATTCGCGATGTTAATGCAATGAGCCTGGCCACAGCCGCGGCTAATTGCAGACCATCCGTGCGAATTGTACTGCTGAAAGGCTTCGATCATGATGGGTTCGTCTTTTTTACCAACTACGAGAGCGAAAAGGGAAAGCAGCTCGATGCCAACCCGCACGCGGCGTTGGCATTTTATTGGATCGAGCTAGACCGGCAGGTTCGCATTAGCGGAAAAGCGGAAAGGACCTCGCGCGAAGAATCGCAAACCTATTTTCATTCGCGTCCATTGGGTAGCCAGTTGAGCGCGTGGGCGTCACGTCAAAGTCGGGTACTGGACGGACGTCGCGTGCTGGATGCGCGGATGGCCGAAATGGCCGAACGTTTCGGCGACAAGCACATTCCGTTGCCGCCACACTGGGGCGGATATCGATTGAAGCCGGATGTTATTGAATTTTGGCAAGGGCGCCCAAACCGCCTGCACGATCGCTTTCGTTACACGCGCCAGCCAGACGGCAGTTGGTTGATTGAACGCTTAGCACCGTGAGCAGCGCAAAGACAGAGTGATGGAGTTTTGGAGTGATGGATTTTTTCTTTCAATCAACACTCCAATACGCCACTACTCCCATCTCAGGTTGCATATCCGGGTGATGTTGAAATAAACCACCATGGGTGAAATCGAGATCGTGCGTGGCGACATCACGAAACTTGACGTGGACGCCATCGTAAACGCGGCGAATACGACGCTTCTGGGCGGGGGCGGAATCGATGGCGCGATCCATCGGGGCGCTGGACCTGAGTTACTTGCAGAATGCGGGACGCTCGGCGGTTGTCGACCGGGCGAAGCGAAAATTACTCGCGGATATCGACTGCCGGCACGCTTTGTCATTCACACTGTTGGTCCCATCTGGCGTGGCGGGAAGCATGGTGAGCCTGAGACACTGGCGAACTGTTATCGGAGCTCATTGCAGCTTGCGGTTGAAAATGGAATTAAGACGATTGCTTTTCCGGCGATCAGCTGCGGCGCATATGGCTATCCGATTGGCGACGCAGCGCAGAGCGCCGTAAAAACCACGCAGGATTTCCTCGCGACCCTGGACAAGATCGACCAGGTAATTTTCGTCCTATGGGGCGACGATATTTACGATGCGTATCGTCAGTTGCTGTAGCCATTTCCCTGTGGGAAGCGCGAAGCGTGCGTTCCCTTGAACATCAAAGCTGGCGTTTCGCACCTGCCTTCGCGCGGCTCCGGCGCGGCGAGCACTGAAAACGGCTACAGAATCGAGAGACGCAAACCGGCGGTCATTTTCGATTTCATTGTGTATGATTAATCCGAACGAAAACAATCTTACGAGGGACGAACCGCTGTCGACGCCGGTTCAGCCGAGCGAAGAACAATTTAGCTCGGGTGAGCGTGAGCAGTTTCGTCAAGCAGCAGGCAAATTTTCCACGGCTGTGAGCCACACGTGGGATGAAACAAAGGACAAAGCCAGCCGTGCGCGGGAGCGTACTGAATATTTCGTGCGGGAAAATCCCGTGCCGACCATTCTTGGCGCGCTCGGGCTCGGAATTGCGATTGGGTTGGCGATCCGCTTCGCGTCTGCCAGCGAGCGAAAGGCAGAAATCGAGGTGAAGTCCCCATTGGGAGATATTAACTGGGGCGTTCTCTCCCTGCCGTTTCTCTGGCCGCTCTTCAAATCGGCCAGGGAAAAATATGAAAGTTCTGCCGACGCGGTGAAAGATGGCGTAAAACGACTGAAAAAGATCGACGTTGACCGCTACGCGAAGCCGATTCGCAAACGCTGGAAATCCTGGACGCGGTGACCCTCGTGGCAAATTAGCGCCGAATTGATGAGATCGGCTAGCGGACGGGGATACGGGGCCATGAAAGCATGGCCACTGCCGTTGAACTGCGCCAACATGCGCCACGAATGCGTTGACAAACCTTAACGCATTCGACGGCGGAATCACGTTTGCGCCCCATCAACCTGAACCTTATCAAAAGATTCATTTGGCATCGGCGATGTTAGGGAGTCGCACAATGACGATCAAGGTGACTGCTGTGCGGACCGAAGTGATCGAGAGTTGAAGCGCGCTCGCACCTCGAGGAATGTGTCGATCTTCACATGGCAAGATCGAATTCATCGGAACAACCAGCTTGGCAGAGCAATCCGCTCTTCGAGTTCTTCGCATCGCTTAAACTCGCGGTCGTCTTGCTCGCAGTGATCATTGTCGCTGCGATTGCAGGGACACTTTATGAATCGAGCTTCGATGCGAAGGTAGCACGTGCGTACGTTTACGGGGCGCCGTGGTTCAATCTCTGGCTTGTTTTGCTCGGGGCAAACCTTGCCTGTTCCGCGTTGTCTCGTTGGCCCTGGCGCAAACATCATCTCGCGTTTCTCATCACGCATCTCGGTATCATCACGCTGCTGATCGGATCGCTTATCGGCAGAATTTGGGGAATCGAAGGAACAATCACGCTTTTCAAAGGCGAACCGCCGACAAATCGGCTCCTGGTGGACGAACGCCAGCTGCGCGTCCACGATGTCGATGGAATCGTAAAAGGCTATTCGGCCGAGTTTTTGCATCATCCGCCGACGACACAGCATCCACGCGACCTTGGCCCGCTCGCGAGCGGGGCGCATTTGGAGATTATTGATTACGCCCCGACGATCGAAGCAAAGCTCAATCCGAAGCCACTGAATGACGGCGGAGCGCCGGCGCTGCATTTCAGAATTGCCACCGCGATGATGAACCAACATCTCGATGGCTGGCTGCTGGCGGACGATCCGCAGAACGGAAATTTCTCCATGGGGCTCGCCGATATTGAACTTAAACGCGGCACTACGCCGACACCAACATCACCAAGTGGTAAGGACGGCTCGCCGAGTCGTCCGCCTCTCGAGAGCGAAGCGAGTCCGAAGAATCACCAAGTCGATCTTGAAGAATCGATTTTCGCCTTTAGCAAAGCGCCTGAAGAACAGATTGGCCGTGTTCGCAAAGGTGGCAGCACCGGTGCGAAGATACGCCTGGAACAACCTCAGGACGGTAACAAAGGACGGGTCCTTGTTTCATTAGGAGACAAGGAAGTCAGTTTCGACGTCGCAGAAAATCTAGGTCACGACGTTGCAATCATCGGTACACCGTTCACACTCAAAATCGAGGAGTACTGGGCCGATTTCCGAATCGAGAATGGCAAACCCAGCTCGCTGAGCGATCAGCCGAATAACCCCGCAGTCCTTGTGACAATCCGGGGCAAAGGTGTCCCCGTTAATGAATCCGAAACGAATCCACATGGAAGTAATAAAGACCTGACCGCCACCGAGGGCCCACCATCGATGCCCGCGGCTGGTGAAGGAACAGCGAATCATCTAACGCTGTTTATCGCCGACGATGGCACGATCAGTTACGACCTTGTGTCACGAAAGAATGGAAGATCAAGCGGGCAGATTGAATTGAACAAACCACTGCAAACGGGTTGGGCGGATTGGCAATTAACGATTGATAAGACGATACCGCACGCGGCGAGCTCGATGAGTTTCAACCCCGTTAATTCCGAGACAGCTGCGCCGAGCACTGACTTGCCAGATGGAGTGCGTGTCCGGATTCAGCAAAATGGCGAGACCTTTGAGCGGTGGGCTCCAGCGGGTTGGCAGATTGCGATTCCCACTTCACCAAGCCCCACGATGATTGCCTACGGCTGGAAAACAGTGTCACTGCCAATCGGACTGGAACTGCTGAACTTCGAAGTAAAACGAAATGAAGGCAGTGACAGCCCTGCGGGATTCAAGAGTACCCTGCAGATTGTGACTGCCGACGGCGCCACTGCCACCGGTTCGTGCTGGATGAATCATCCATTCAGTTATCCCGGCACTTGGTGGCGCACCTGGACGGGACTCACTTACAAAATTTCTCAAGCGTCCTGGAACCCGGAAAACCTCGGTCAAAGTACTGTGCAGATTTTGCGCGATCCGGGCTGGCTATTGAAATGGATTGGTTCGCTGCTCGTGGTGATCGGCGTATTCATGATGTTTTATCTCCAGCCGTACCGAAAACAGACCGAAGGCGAACCAATCACACCGACTCCAGAGCCGAAAGAGCAGAACAGCCCTGTATCTGCCGAGCCGCAAGCTATCCCGGCGACAGTTGAGCATTGACTTGAAAAGCTTCGCCGAGTTGAAACCTGAGGCAAAACGTTGAACGTTTTGATCTCACATGGAAAACAGAAAAATCATTCAGTCGTTTGTATTTTTCGTCGCTGCTTTTACCGCATGCGCATCGGATAAAGAGGCAGCAGGAACGGATCAAACCGTTCCAGGGGCAACCAAATGGGGCTTTTTCAATGGCGAGCCAGTGACCAAATGGAATCCAGATGGGCGAACAATGACGCTATTAACTGAATTGCGTTACACAGATCCGAATGGCAGCGTCTGGGTCGCTCCAATCGGATCGATTGTAGATGGCGCATCCATCCCGCGTTACCTCTGGTCGTTGATGGGTGGGCCGTTCGAAGG
>JBKPLD010000076.1:0-11794 GCA_046731415.1 Verrucomicrobiota bacterium | reverse complement strand
TCGGCCGAAGTTCCATGAAAATAAACTCGACCCTCATGCAAGTAAGCAATTCGGTCGGCCACGTCGAACGCATTTTTCATATCGTGGGTTACGACAATGCTGGTCATTCCAAACCGGTGTTGCAGCCGGCGAATCAATCGGTTGATGCTGTCCGCAACTACGGGATCAAGTCCGGATGTGGGCTCGTCGTACAACACACAGGAAGGTCGCCGAATAATCGAACGCGCCAGGCCGACGCGTTTCTTCATCCCCCCGCTCAAACTTTCCGGCATCTTATCTTCCTGCCCTTCCATTTCCATCACATCCAGCATCTCGGCGACCTTTGCGCGCAAAACTTTTGGATCGCGCTCGCCAGCTTCGCGCAATGGAAAAGCGATATTTTCTTCTACAGTCATCGAATCAAAAAGTGCGCCGCTTTGGAAGAGGATGCCGATCTTTTTGCGGATTTCCCCCAGCTGACGTTCGCTCATCCCGATAATGTTTTCCCCCTGGATCCAAATCTCTCCCGCGCTGGGCTGCATCAATCCGACGAGATGTTTGAGTAAAACGCTTTTGCCGCCGCCGCTGCGTCCAATGATGGCGAGGGTTTCGCCGGTTGCGACTTCCAGGTCGATGCCGCGCAGAATTTCCTGCGGTCCTATCTTCTTGGCCAACGCTCGAACCGCAATCATCGGCGAGGATTTGCTCGAAACCATACGAGGCTTCATCGAGGACTTGGGAGATGGCGGCGCTTCAATCATCGCAACGCACAAACTCTCAACTCTCAGCTGTCAACTCTCAACTGCCTAATTACTGATATCCCGCCGGGTAAATGATGTTGAACAACATGGTGAGGAAAAAATTGCAAATCAGAACCGCGAGCGAAGAGTTCACCACCGCCTCAGTCGTAGCCCGGCCGACGCCGACTGCGCCTTCCCGGGCCGTCAATCCCTTGTGACAACTAATGAATACGATGAGTATTCCGAAACAGAACGCTTTTGACAGACCCATAATGATGTCGCGACTGCGTGTCCAGCGCACCATATTCTCCATGTAGTAAGTGCCATTAATGTCGAGCATAAAAATCGCCACGAAATAGCCGGCAACGATGCCGACGAATATGCACTCGGCAACCAGCAGCGGCATTGATACCATCATGGCAAGCGCACGCGGCACGACCAAATAATCAACGGGATAAACCGCGAGCGCGCGCAACGCGTCGATTTGCTCTGTCACTTTCATCGTGCCGATCTCGGCTGACATCGCCGCGCCAACGCGTCCCGCTACCATTAACGCGGTCAGGACCGGAGCGAGCTCGCGGCAGAGCGACACCGAAACTACCGCACCTACAGCGGAGCCCATTCCCAACTTGTTAAATTGGAAAAATGTTTGGGCCGAGAAGACGGCGCCAGTAAATCCACCGGTGATCACGACGACGAGCTGCGAGAGCAATCCAACCTCGACGACCTGGTTGAGAAATAATTTCCAGCGGAGTTTGTGCGTGAAAATGGAGCGAAAAGTGTCGGCCGCGAGCAGCACGAGCTCACCCAAATATTGAAAAAACGAGAGCAGCGGCGCGCCCAGAGCGTTAAAGAATTGAACCATCGTGAGTGCTGTGATCAGAAACTGGTGGATAGTCAAGCCGCAGTGGTATTCTACAATTGTCCGATCGCCATTTGTCGTTCATTACGTGAACCGTTGCTAACACGGCCATCGAAACGAATCGCTGCTACTATTAAACGTCTAGCGGCTCTGTTTTTGTTCTGGGTCGAAGCTCCGCCGGAATCGCACCGACAAAAAGAGGTTCAAGTCCAAGCTTGAGAAAAATCGCCCGAATCTCGCGCAGGCCCAGGGTCGGTCGATCGAACTCCAGATACACAAGATCATGATTTGTATCGATCTTGTAATGAAGGCCGGCGATTGGCTCAAGCTGAAGATCCAGTTCCAGGATTTTGTTCAGGTCGCGCAAACCCCGCGCATAAACTTCCAATTCGATCATGATAGCCGGAAACGTAGCGACTCGCCCCCGTCAGCGCAATTCTTTAGCGCCTTGCCGGTTTGCACCCGCCGCAAAGCTGCGATAAAAGATGTGCACTTAAAGAAATGAGACGCGTCCCTCGCTTTTTACTCGCAGCCAATCTCTTGCTGGGCGCGGCGTTTTTCGCCGGCTGCGAGACGGTTCCCCAGGGGATTCAGCAAGCAAGACTCGAGATGGCGCAGAATATCGCAGCCGAACCCGCCGGGGATTATTTTATCGGGCGCCGCTATTACAAATCCGACTATAAGTTCTGGGGCTACATCCGGCGCCCGGGTCAACCCTGGAGCACGGCCGAATTAGTGATGTTGAACGAGAAACAAAAACTCGCTCCAGACCGGGAGCGTGTCGATTTCGGCAGCGATAACAACTACGAATACAAACTCTACGGTTACTTCAGCGGCGACAAGGTTTATGAACCTGCTAGCAATGCAGTTTATCCTGAGTTCGTTTTGAAAGGCTACCAGGTGATATCCACCAACCCGCCGCCAATTTTCAAAAGTCAGCTCCGTGGCCACGCTACGGCGGAAGATCTTCGTTACGTCGTAGAAAAACCAGAGTGATCGTCTCGTCCCTGTCAGTCCGAGCGAATTCGAGGAATCTCTCACGCTTGCGTGTAGCACACGTGTCATCTAAACAAATGGAGATGCCTCGAGTTTGCTCGACATGACAGGAAGCGCACGCGGCCCCCAAAAAAAGGATCCTCTTACTGAGGAATTCCTCCGATACCTCGCAAATGAGCGAAACGTTTCGCCGCGCACGTTGAAGGCATATCGCCAGGCGTTGGCTGCTTTTCGCGCTGAAAACCAGACACCCTGGAAAAAATGTAAAGGCGACGATTTTCGAAATTATTTGTTTGGAATTTCGAAGCGCGGGCAGGCGCGTTCCTACGTGCGATTACAATTCTCGGCGTTGCGCACGTTTTATCAGTTTCTGGCAGCCCGAAAAGGGCTGCGTGGCAATCCTGTGCGTGAGGTGCAACTGCCCAAACTGGAGAAGAAGCTTCCATTGGTCCTCACGCGTCAACAGGTTGAGGAGCTTCTTGCCGCACCAACGCGCGAATCGAAAAGCAAGTCTGCACCGAAGTGGATGCCTCTGCGCGATGTCGCGATTATGGAATTGTTCTACAGTAGTGGCCTGCGACTGAGCGAATTGGCCGCGCTCAATGTGGCTGACGTTGATCTTTACACAGAATCTGTTCGCGTATTCGGCAAAGGCCGCAAAGAGCGAGTGTGCCCCGTGGGATTGCCTGCGCTCGAAGCGATCTCACGTTATCGCGCGTCGGCGAACGTGCACTCTGGATCGTTATTCATTAGCAAGGCGCGAAAACGAATATCCGCGCGTTCGATTTGGCTCGTGTTAAAACGCTATGTTCGTCATACATCGATTCCAATTTCAATCAGCCCACACAAGCTGCGGCATAGTTTCGCGACGCACTTGCTCGATCGCGGTGCCGATCTACGCAGCGTTCAGGCATTGCTTGGACATGCCAGTCTTTCGACGACCCAAATCTATACGCACGTGACAACTGAGCGGTTAAAGAAGGCCTATGCGGACGCTCATCCGCGGGCGTGACTTTTCAGGCTCGTTCCCTCGAACGAGCCGAACTCTCTTAGCTCGCAGCAGGTGCCGCTGCGTGCGGCTCGACGACGTGAAAGGTTAGCTTCCCCTCGTTAGCCGCAACCTCGACGCGGTCACCCGGTTTGACATTGCCGCGAAGCAATTCTTCCGCCAGTGGATCTTCCAGATAACGTTCCACGGCACGACGCATTGGCCGTGCTCCATACTGAGGATCGTATCCTTTCTCAATTAGGAATTCCTTTGCGGTCTCGTTCAACTCAATATGGACATTCTTGGCTTTGATGCGTGTCAGCACTTTGGCCACTTCCAGTTCGACAATTCGCAACAGCTCGGGTTTGCCAAGCGAATGGAACACGATGATTTCGTCGAGCCGGTTAAGAAACTCAGGTTTAAAGACGCGTTTGCTTTCATCGAGAATCTTGTCGCGCATTGAATCATAGTCGTGCCCTTCCATCGGCGCACCGAAGCCCATGACCGTCTGTTTCTTCAGCAAGTCGGCTCCCACGTTGGAAGTCATGATGATAATCGTGTTCCGGAAATCGATCTTGCGCCCTAACGAGTCGGTGATTTTGCCGTCCTCTAGAATTTGCAAAAGTAAATGCATCACATCAGGGTGCGCCTTTTCGATCTCATCGAAAAGTACCACTGAATACGGACGTCGACGAACGGCTTCGGAGAGCTGGCCGCCCTCCTCGTAACCGACGTATCCTGGCGGTGAACCGATTAAGCGCGAAGCGGTGAATTTTTCCATGTACTCCGACATATCGATCTGAATCAACGCGTCGGGGTCGCCGAACATGAATTCGGCGAGGGTGCGGGCGAGATAGGTTTTGCCCACGCCGGTAGGACCGAGAAAAACAAATGACCCGATTGGTCGCTTTGGATCTTTCAAATCTGCACGGGATCGACGCAAAGCTTTGCTGATCGCGGTAACGGCTTCGTCCTGGCCAATGACGCGCTGCTTCATCTCGGACTCCATCATGAGCAGCTTTTGTGTTTCCTCTTGTTCCATGCGTTGGAGAGGAACGCCGGTGACTTTCGAGATGATGTGCATCATGTCGTCCGCGGTCACTACCACCTCTTTCTCCTCTCGCTCCTCGCGCCATTTGGTTAGAATCGCGTCGAGTTTTTCTTTGGTTTGTTTCTCTTTATCGCGGAGCGCGGCGGCTTTCTCAAAATCCTGCGCTTTGATGGCTCCTTCCTTTTCCACTCGGATCTCTTCTATTTCCTTCTCGATGTCTTTCACATCGGGTGGACGCGTCATGGCATTGATGCGGGCACGCGCGCCTGCTTCATCCATGACATCGATTGCCTTATCGGGAAGAAATCGTCCGGTAATATAACGATCGGAAAATCTAACGGCTGTCTCGAGCGCTTCATCGGTGAGCTTCGCCTTGTGATGCGCTTCGTACTTGGGACGGAGACCTTTCAGGATCTGAATGGCTTCATCGACCGTCGGCGCATCGACTTTTATCGTCTGGAAACGGCGCTCCAGTGCTGCGTCTTTCTCGATATACTTGCGATATTCGTTCATCGTCGTCGCGCCCACGCACTGCAACTCGCCGCGGCTCAACGCGGGCTTGATGATATTCGAGGCGTCCATCGCGCCCTCGGCAGAACCAGCCCCGACGATTGTGTGCAGTTCGTCGATAAACAGAATCACGTTCTTGGAACGGCGAATCTCATCCATTACCGCTTTGATCCGCTCTTCGAACTGGCCCCGGTATTTTGTGCCTGCAACCATCAGCGCCAGATCGAGCGTGATTACCCGTCTGTCCCGCAACAACTCCGGCACATTGCCGCTCGCGATTTCCTGGGCCAGGCCCTCGGCAATAGCCGTCTTCCCGACACCTGCTTCGCCGATCAGGACCGGATTGTTCTTTGTTCTTCGGCAAAGGACCTGAATGACGCGCTCGATTTCATTGCGTCGACCAATTACCGGATCGAGTTCTCCTTTCTTTGCCAGATCGGTCAGGTCGCGGCCAAATGCGCGAAGTGCCGGCGTCTTGACGTCTTTCTTGGTCGGCTCGCCGCCTTCCTGGTCCGATTCGGACGGCGTGAAATTTGGATCGAGCTCTTTGAGAATCTCGTTGCGTGTGCGTTCGATATCGAGTTCAAGACTTTTCAGGACTCTCGCAGCGACCCCCTCGCCTTCTCGCAAAAGTCCCAGCAAAATATGTTCGGTTCCAACATAAGAATGGTTAAGCGCTTTGGCTTCCTTACCTGCGAGCGCCAGCACTTTTTTCACTCGCGGAGTGTAGGGAACGTTCCCGACCATCTTGGTTTCTGGCCCTGAGCCGACCTGTTTCTCAACCTCCATGCGCACGGTCTCAAGATCGAGACCCATCTTCTGCAGGACATTGACGGCGACGCCCTGGCCTAATTTGATAAGCCCCAAAAGTAGATGCTCGGTGCCGACGTAGTTATGATTGAACCGGTCGGCTTCCTTGCGAGCAAGCGCCAAAACCTGTTGAGCCCGGGGAGTAAAATTATTCATCGTTCGATGGCATGACAATTGAGTCACCACCCGATTGCCTCGCCATCTTACTAATATCAGGTTTGGGAAAGAGTTTCAAACGGTCGCGAATAATTTGGGCGCGCAAATGGTCGCGTTCTTCGGCATTCAATTTTTGTTGAGAGCTTTTTTGCAGATGCGCTGGCTGCGTTTCAATGAACAATTCATCGATTTGCAGGCGTCGATCTTCTGGAAATGCGCCCAGGTCCGTTCCAAGTTTGATGACCGACAGCAGGTTGAGCGCTTCCTTCGAAGCCATCGCGTGCGCGTAGGTCAAAACGCCGTATGCACGACCGATCTGGTCCAAGAGCGTATTTGGTTTTTTTTGGAGCAATATCTGGCGCGCGTTGTGTTCTTTTTCGATGATTGTTTCGATTACTTTGCTCAGGCGATTGATGATTTCTTCTTCCTTCTCGCCAAGCGTGGTCTGATTTGAGATCTGGAAAAGATTGCCCATCGCCTCAGTGCCTTCGCCATACAAACCACGTACTGCGAGACCGATTTTGCTCACGGCCTGGATGACTTGATTAATCAACTCACTTAGGACAAGCCCTGGCAAATGCAACATCGCCGAGGCGCGCATTCCGGTACCGACGTTCGTAGGGCATGCGGTCAGGTATCCAAGGCGGGGATCAAAAGCGAAGTCCAGTTTGCTTTCCAACGCGCTATCGACCTTATCGACAAGTTTGAATGCCTGTTTCAATTGCAGACCGGAACGAATCGATTGCATCCGCAAATGATCTTCTTCGTTGATCATGATGCTAAGAGTCTGCCGGCGATTCACAACGACTGCGCTTCCGGCGCCCTTGGCGGCGTGCTCTCGGCTGATCAAATGACGTTCAACCAAAACCTGCCTGTCCAGCGCCGACAGATCCTGCAAGCTTTCCGCGAACGCCTCCTGCATCTCCGGGAGCGCTTCCACACGCGACCTAACCATTTCTAGGAGCGAACTACGCTCCGCCTTTTTTGCCCAACCAGGAAAAGGACGGTTGCGCAAATTGCGCGCGAGCCGGACGCGGCTGCTAATTACGATTTGATGATGAGGCCCTTCACCGCGCAACCATTCGCCAGCGGTGGCCAGCATATTGGAGATTTTCATAACGACTTCGATAGCTCGCTTTCGAGTTGCCTGATTTGATCGCGCAACGAAGCAGCCGTCTCGTAGTTCTCGTCAGCCACAGCTTTCTGCAAGTTCTCAGTCAAGGCACGCATCCGATGGTTAAGCGCCATTGTCCGCTGCGCTCGCTCCGGAAATTTTCCAATATGTTCGGTACCCTTGTGCATCGCTTTTAGGAGCGAACCCAGACCGTCCGCGAACGTGACGTAGCACTCGCTGCAGCCGAGCCGTCCGGTTTTTTTGAAATCAGCCTGACTAAAGCCACACATTGGGCATTTCTGGGTCGATGCGCCTTTTTCGATTTCTTCTGCTGCTCCGATGCCAAGCAGCAAATCCGCGAGCGCGAAACCGGTCGGGTCCTGCACGCCCTTCTCCTTCGAGCATGCGTCGCAGAGATTTACCTTCTGCATTTTGCCTTCCAGAATCTGCGTCAGGAAGACTGTCGCGTCATTACATTTGCAAACGTCACACAACATTTCGCTTAATTAGACCTGGTTGTTTTGGAAACATTCAACCCCAATATTTCCCACGACGTTTCAGCGTCAGAACCGGCTCTGCTCAATTTCTAGCCGAAAATTGGTGTGCCGGTTTCACGTGTCACCTGACGGAATCGCGCGATGATGCGCGCGGTAATGGGCCCTGGCTTTCCATTGCCGATCGATCGCCCATCCGCTTTTACGACGGGGACAATCTCTGCGGCAGTGCCCGTTAGGAAGCACTCGTCAGCAACAAAAACATCGTGGCGCGTAATATCGGTTTCCCGCACTTTGACGCCAAGTTCGGCAGCGATTTCGAATACTACCGAGCGTGTGATGCCTCGCAGCGCGCCCGCCGCCACGGGTGGCGTGAAAATTTGGCCGTGCTTAACAATGAAAACATTGTCAGCGGTGCACTCGGCAACATTCCCTGCATCGTTCAACATGAGCGCTTCATCCGCGCCCGCCAAATTTGCCTCAATCCGCGCCATTACATTGTTCAAATAATTCAACGATTTGACCGCCGGATTAAGCGCTGCCGGATTGCTACGTCGTGTTGCGCACGTTACTATGGTCAATCCTTTGCGGTAAAAATCCTCATGGTAAAGGGCAATCGTCGCGGCGATGATAATGACACTCGGAGACTTACATTGCGTTGGGTTCAACCCCAGGTTTCCAATCCCACGCGTGACCAGCAGGCGGATATAACCATCACGCAAATGATTTTGCCGGATTGTCTCGAGCAGCGCTTCGGTCATGTCCCGCATCGTCATCGGAATTTCGAGACAGATCGAACGCGCTGAATCCCACAGTCTACGCAGATGTTCTTCGAGTCGAAAGACTCGGCCATTGTAAAACCGAATGCCTTCGAAGATTCCGTCGCCATAAAGCAGACCATGATCGAACACAGAAATCTTCGCGTCGGCTTCCGAATAGAAATTTCCGTCAATGTAAATCTTCGCTTCCTTGATGCCGGTTGTCCGACGCGGTCGACTTTCGACTGCGGGTTCGATTGCTGCCTCGGCACCGGGCTCGTGAATTTTCGGCTCGTCCAACACGGTCGCATCAGTGGTTTTCATAATCGCAACAAAATCTCCAACGCTTAAGCGGGCAATTCAAGTTGCAAATAAACAAGTTAGATAGCGCTGTGAAGTATTGGAACAATGCGAGCTGTCTCGTTTCCCATTAGCTCATCATTGCAGCACGCCGTCTTTGATGTGTAATTGACGATCACCCCGCGCTGCAAGACGGGCATCATGCGTCACTACGAGCAGCGTCTTCTTTCGCGACTGTGTCAGGTCCAATAACAGATCAACGATGGCATCTCCGGTTTTTGAATCGAGATTCCCTGTTGGCTCATCGGCGAAAATGATTTCGGGATCATTTGTCAGCGCCCGCGCAATCGCTACGCGCTGTTGTTCGCCTCCTGAAAGTTCTGCTGGCAGATGATGCATGCGGTCGGCCAAACCAACAGTCGCCAGGCTTTCTTCGGCGCGTTCTCTTGTAGATGTTCCAGCAATCATTCCCGGCAGTGAGACGTTTTCCAGCGCAGTCAGTTCCGGCAGGAGAAAATATCCCTGGAATACAAAACCCATTTTCCGATTTCGAAAACGCGACTGCGATGCAGACGTGCCGTTGTAAAGGTTCCGTCCCTCAAATTCGACCGTTCCGGACTCGGGGCGTTCCAAACCGGCCAGCGTGTAGAGAAGCGTCGTCTTCCCTGCACCTGAAGCGCCGGAAAGAAAGACCGCTTCGTTGCGCGCGACTTCCATCGAGATCCCGCGCAATACCTCGATCCGGCGAGATCCCATTCGGAATGATTGGAAAAGATCGCGCGCCACTAATTGCGGAGTTGCCGTTTCCATCGCGGAAGGTTTGTCTGTTATCTGCCGTAAACAACATCCTAACACAAGAGCGGCCCGCTCATATGTACGCCAAAAAGCCGCCGTTGAGGTTATCGACGGCGGCTTTCCCCGTTCAAAGGAGTTTATTACGTCATCCCTAACGACTCCAGTGTCGGCTGATCGACGGCTGCAGTTGTATATAGACCGTGATCGCGCTGGTAACCTGCGATCGCCTCGCGCGTAAGTGGGCCCAGCAGTCCGTCCACTTCGCCTTGATAATAGCCTTGCGCTTGCAGTGCTGCCTGAACGTTTGCGACAACCTGATCCGGAGGAAGGCCATTGTAGGCGTAGATCGGGCCGTCCCAAGCGTAATATGAACCGGGATCATAGCCCCATGCTGGGTACCACCAGCCTGAATTCCAATAATACCAGCCACCATATACGAAGACGACTCGGTTGTAATGATTCCGCCACCAACCCCTGTCGTGCCAGACCGGTCTGTAATTCCGGAAGGCCCAATAATTCTTCCCCTGCCAGTACTGACTTCCCTGGATTCGCCGGTTCTGCTGAAACTTTACAGCGGTGTATTTTGTCGGACGCGTGTTTGACGCCAGATTGAAACGCTGCGCCTTGTATTTCTTAGCGTTCGATTGAACTGCGGCGGCCGATGCCGTGTTACTTTTCCATTGCTTTGTCTTCTTGTTGTAAGCTCCAGAGCTCGCGTATCGTCCGGCCTGCGCATTCTGTGCGGCAATTTGCTGCGAACTCTTTTTCGCCGCTTTCACGCTCGATCTCGATTGATAAACCTGGTTGTCATCGACGCCCTGCTGCGCTTGTTTCGTCTTTTTAGGCGCATATCGCTGGGCCTGCGGATGCTGCGCGGCGATTTGTTGCGAGCTCTTTTTCGCCGTTTTTACATTCGATCTCGATTGGTAAGCCTGGTTATTGACGCTCTGCCGCGCTTTTGCTTTCTGATATGATGGTGCATTTGAGGTCGGCTGATAGCGCTTCGGCGCTGCTTTGTTAGGTCTGCTCACGGTTGTTGTGCGCTGGGTCGATTGAGCCTGCCTATTCTTCTGCGCTTGCTTCTTTGATTTATTGTCAGTTTGCGCAGCGCCTGCGGAACAAGCGAGTGCAATGCTGCAAATTAAAATAAGGAATGTTTTCATAGGTTTTTTCTTACTGAATTGCTAGACGTGGAGGCTCGTATACTTATTCGACTGCAGCATTGGCAAGCGTTGTTCGCAAGAAGCTTTACCGCGAGGTAAAAGCCGCCGCGACAAAAGGTCGGCGTCAGCTTCAGGATAGGAGTCTTTGTTATGCCATTCCCAGCGATTGCAGTGTTGGCTCATCGATTGCTGATGTTTCGTAAAGCCCGTGATCGCGCTGATAAGCCGCAAGTGCTCCTCGTGTTTGCGGACCAAGCAGGCCGTCCACTTCGCCCTGATAATAACCTTGTTGCTGCAGAGATGCCTGCACATTAGCAATCATCTGATCGGGCGGGAGATTGTTGGAGGCATAGATAGGCCCGTCCCAGGCGTAATACGCGTCAGGCGCGTAGCCCCAGGCAGGGTACCAGTAACCGGCGTTCCAAAAGTACGGTGCGCCAAATACAAATACGATCCTATTGTGATGGCTGTGCCACCAATTCTTATCGTGCCACTCGGATTTATAGTTGCGGAAAGCAGCATATTTTTGCCCCTGCCAGTTTTGGCTTCCTTCAATTCGCCGGTTTTGCTGGAACTTCACAGGAGGAGCTTTCGCAGTATTCGGTTTATTGGGCACATTGAAGTGCTGCGGCTTGATCCGCTTCGATTTTCCCTGAGCAACATTGGCTTGACCTTGTTTTGTCTTGCCGGCACCCGTAGCTTGACCCGTCGTCGTAGTCGGTTGCGCGCCTTTCCTTTCTTTGGTTTTTTGCGCTCCTGCGCCTGAGGGATTTCCCGCAGGAACATTCCCGTGTTGTTCGCCTTTTGCCTTGCCCTTTCCTGCACCGGCGCCTGAAGCATTTGTTTGCTGATGTTGACCGCCACCTTTAGGACCTCCCTCCTTAGGGCCGCCGCGCTGCTGTGCGCCCTGTGCCGGCTTTTTCGGTGCTGGTTTTTCTTGTTTTTTCTTTTCTTGTGCACCATTCGCGGCGAATGCGAGCGCAACACTACAAATAAAAGCTAAAAGCGTTCTCATAACTTTTCCTCCCAGGCTTTTGGACATTCCGGAAGGCTCACTTATTCAACGTGCAAGCGTCAT
>JBKPLD010000075.1:0-18740 GCA_046731415.1 Verrucomicrobiota bacterium | reverse complement strand
GTAGAGTCGCAGTCACCGTCTCAAGCTGCTTTTCCAGCCGTGCGATGGTCTGTCCCTGCTGCTGCACTGTTTTATGTTCTTTGAGAAACTCGTTGAGCAGCATCGCGTTTACTGCTTCGTAGCGAACGGTGTAGACTTTGCCTTGTTCGTCGCGCGCGACAAGGTCAGGATTGACCTTTTCCACATCTTCAGCCACAAGGCCAAACTGGGATGTGCCTAGAGGATCCATTCCCTTCTTGTAGCGAAAGGTGACGGGTTTGAGCGCAAGAATTGCTTCGCTCGCCTTGTCCATAGGCTTGATTGCTTCCTTGAATCGCGCCGAGGAGGCAGTGACGCCGAGCCTGCCATTTGAGTTTACTACCACAGGGCTGCCGTTGACCGCGACCCCAAAGATGCCTGCAACGAAAGTGGCATCCTGTGTGCCGCTCGTGCCGACGCGGATTGTGTTCGATTCGTCGCGAACACCATGGTTGCCTATATCGATGTTGTTATCGCCTGTGGTGAGATTGACTCCTGCCTCAGCGCCCAACGCGATGTTGAAGGAACCGGTTATGTTCCTCTGGAGCGCCCTCCGACCGCTAGCTGTGTTGCTGCCGCCAGTGGTGTTGTGTTCGAGCGCCTCAAGACCATGAGCCGTGTTGTTGTCGCCAGTGATGTTCTCTTCGAGCGCCTCATAACCATTAGCCGTGTTGCTGCTGCCTGTGGCGTTGTCGCGGAGCGCTTGATCGCCCATGGCCGTGTTTTTGTCGCCAGTGGCGTTGTCATGGAGCGCACGAAAGCCGTTGGCTGTGTTTCCTCTGCCGATTGTGTTGTTATAGAGCGCTTCGGCACCGGTGGCTGTGTTGGAGTTGCCGATTGTATTGCTGACGAGCGCAGTAAGACCAGTGGCTGTGTTAAAGTTGCCGGTTGTATTGGTCGGGAGCGCCCCAAAACCAGTGGCTGTGTTGCCATTGCCCGTTGTATTGCTGGCGAGCGCATCAACCCCGGTGGCTGTGTTGGAGTTGCCGGTTGTATTGCTAAAGAGCGCTTCATCCCCAGTGGCTGTGTTGGACTCGCCCGTTGTATTGCTAAACAGCGCAAAAATCCCGGTGGCTGTGTTGTCATTGCCGGTGGTGTTGCTAAACAGCGCATCAACCCCGGTGGCTGTGTTGCCGAAGCCGGTGGTGTTGCTAAAGAGCGCATCAAAACCTATTGCCGTGTTGTCACTGCCATTTGTCAGACTGAAAAGTGCGTCCTCACCCTCAGCTGTGTTTGCGCCGGGATAGCCCCCATCCGGCGGGGGGACGACCGCTCTGCTGATGGGCGAAACCGCGAAGCAGACCAGCGCGACAAAACATAGTGGGATTACTTTTCTTAATCGAATCGATGGATTCATGGTTCTTCCTTCCTTTCCCTTTCCCCGCTATGTTGAGTCAGTTGGTTGCGGGTCCGGAAGAGGCGAAGAACCCAGCGGGGAAAAGTCTTCCGCCTGATTCGAGATCCGTTTGGCGACGCTGAGTCTGACGAAAATCGCACCTGCTCGTCAAGCACGAACCGCCGATTCAAGTTCTAAAAAAGGCCGGTCAGCTTTTCATGCCCGCACACAACGAAACTCTAACGCTTTGCGTTTTCCTCCAGCTAAGTGTAAATGTTCAAAAGAACATGATCCAGTCTGGGAATGGTCACTCGCAATCGGAACCAGAACAATCCAAACCCAAGGGCCGTTTCACCGGCGAACGGCTCTTGCGTGAACGGCCTCGCGTTTACCGGAAAATAGTGGAGCTACTGGCGGAACCAGGCATGAGCATCAATCAAATCACCAAACTCTGCCGGGTTTCAGAGCACACCGTCCGCGCTGTCCGGAATCGTGAAGCAGTGTCTATAGCGGAACGTAAACAACGGCTGATGTCGATCTTTGGCAACATCGCGGAATTGGCAGCCGAACGCATGGAAGAACTGGCTGGGCAAGCAAGCTTGCGGGACGCCGGAACCACAGCCGGAATTGCCACAGACAAACTGCTGGCGCTTAGCAGCGATCCTCTTTCCCAAGCCAACAACCATCTACATGTACACTTAGAATCAATAGATGTAATGGGCGCTTTCAATGAGATGACAGAACAGCTTTTACGGAAACCGGACCCCGAAGCCACACCGCCCGCAGTGACCCCGCAACCGGCAGAAGGTTGTGCGGGGGATGAAAAGCCCGCGTAAAAAGAGAAGACTCACGAATGCGAGATACAGTGAGCCGCCACTTGACGAATACTTGACACATACGCAGTCATTTCATGCGTTTTCGTGCGCGACCGTTCGTAACCAGTCGAAACGCAAAGTCTAACGAATCTCCCTTAGAAAAGAGTGTTTTAAGAGTGCCGATGGCCGGACTCGAACCGGCACGGGCCTTTTACGGCCCAACGGATTTTAAGTCCGTTGCGTCTGCCATTTCGCCACATCGGCGCTGTACGCAACGAGTTTAAGCGTTTTATGCGACCGGCGAAAATGAATTTCGCTGTTGCCGATCACACGCTAGCCCATTTCCTAGTACGTCATCCCAAGTTGGGAGCCGACGCGGCGCGACTATCTCCTGCTATTCTTCAAAGGCGGTAAGCCGCGCGAACTATGCGACGGTTTGCGCCTTGCGGTGGTAGCGCGGGCACCGTTCACCGAGGCGCCCATCGACCTAGTCCGCGGTCGCATCCGAGTGGTGCGTTCGCTCTTTCGGAACCCATCCGGAACGCTCTCGCCTCGTAGGAATCGCTGCAGAAGTTGTTGAGCGCGTTGTTCGTTGCGTCGCTCATTCCACCACCGATTGGCGCGGGAAGGATGCGGAAAGATTAAGAAGCGACGTCCATAAACGCATATCTCCGCCAGAAAAGGCACGTCGTGGAAACCGAAGCAGCGCGCGACGTTTTTTCCGAGCAGGACGATGCGCTCGACGCGCCAATCCAGCAGGACGTCGGCAGCATTGACGTTGCCTTTCGCATGGTCGAATGCGTCTCCTTTACCCTGCTTCGCGCCGTAGTGCCTGTTGAGATGCTTCCGGCGACACGCGATCAGCTCGTCGTAACTCATTCCGGCGAGCCGCGCGATCTTCCGACCGTTCGGTCCAGCGAGTGGTTTGCGTGGGTCGCCCCGTCGCGACGGCGCCTGGCCGACCAACCCGATCTTGTGAGTCTCAATCTTCTTCTGTTTCATGATGCCGCTAACTGATCATAGACGGTTGCCAAACTTTTGCCAGCCAATCTGTTGTGCGGCAGCCGGAGAGGCGCATCCCGCCTTCACGATCTTCATGTCTTCGAGAGCGTACATCGCGCAGACAATCTGCGGGCATCGTGACGATCGACACTTCGGCTTGCCCCTTGGCGTGCGGCCATGAGATTCTTGTGAGACTCCTATGCCGTTTCGGCAAACCATCGCAGCTAAGATTTTCGGCCTCGCTATAATCCTGTTGCTGCTCACCATCGGGCTCGCGGTTTTCTTGCTGTTTGAGGTCACTCGCACCAAGCAGGACTTAACGGTGGTAGCAAATTTCGATGTGCCGCTCACCCAGTCCTTGTCACGTGTCCATGAGTTCGGGCTGCGACGGCGCCTCGCGTTTGAGCGTTGGTTCGGCGCCTTGAACGCTGCTCAGCCGAATTCCGAAATCGTGGCCGAGGCAACCGAGAATTACGCGCTTTTTAGTCGCAAACTTACAGAGGAATTTTCAGCTGCCCGGCGCATCATTAACGCCTATCCAAAGAATGCACCCGGCAGCCAGACGCTCGCTCAGGTTGAGACGCTGCTGGATCAAATTGAACCTGCCTATCAGCTCATCAATAATCGTCAGCGCGAGGTGCTCGACATGCAATTGGCCGGTCAGCATGACAAGGCCAATCAGCAGTTAAACCTGCTTAATGACCTTCAGCGCACCGTTCAAAATCAACGTGAGTCGGTGAATTCTAAAATGGCAACCTGGAGCGCCTCTGCTGCCAAGGCCACCGAGCAACGCGAGCGAAGTGTATTCTGGTTAACGATTGCTGCCACAACCTCCACGGTGTTACTAGGCATGACTGTGGCGGCCCTTATCACAAACCGGCTTAGCAGACCTGTGCGGTCGTTAGCCATCGCCATGCGCGACGTTCAGCAAGGCAATCTCGATATTCAATTACCGGTTAGTTCTGCCGATGAAGTGGGGCGATTGACCGATTCCTTTAATTTTTTCGTGAAAGAATTGCGTTCCAAGGAGCGCATGAAGCGAACCTTTGGCAAGTATATCGACCCGCGAATTTTGGAGCATGTTCTCGCACAATCTGGCTCAGAGGAGGTAGCCGGGGGCCGTCGTGAAATGACTGTGCTATTCGCGGACCTGGTCGGGTTCACAGGGTTATCGGAACGGCTGAGTCCGTTACTTATGGTGACGCTGCTCAACCGGCACTTTGGTTTGCAAGCGCTCGCGGTTCAGGAGCACCACGGCGTGGTAGACAAATTCGTCGGCGATTCGGTCATGGCGTTCTGGGGTGCTCCCTTTGTAAAGCCGGAAGAACACGCCGTGCTGGCATGTCGCGCCGCACACGCACAGTTGGTCGCGCTCGATAATCTGCGTCGCGAACTTCCCGACATCACAGGCTTGCGTCGGGACCTACCCGCTATCGACCTGTGCATTGGCATTTGCACCGGCGAAGTCGTAGTTGGCAACATCGGTTCGGATAACACACGTAGCTATACGGTAATTGGTGATACCGCGAACCTGGCCGCGCGACTCGAAAGGGCCAATCGCCTTTATGGCACGCAAATTCTGGTTGCCGAAACTACGGCTCGATCGAGCGGCTCGCAGTTCGAAACACGCGAGATCGACACAATCTCAGTCAAAGGCAAGATAGAAACGACGCGGATCTTTGAATTGATGTCTGCGGTCGGAAAATTATCAGAAAAATCAGCGCGCTTACGCGAATGCTACGAGCAAGGTCGCCGAAGTTATCTAGCCCAGGAATGGGATTTGGGTGAGGCGATGTTCCGCGAATGTCTTCAAATTCATCCGAATGACGGTCCTTCTCGTGTTTTCCTTGAGCGAGTTCAAGCCCTGCGCCGGGATCCTCCTGGCAAAGATTGGAATGGCGTATGGCAACTCGTAGAGAAATAATAGGACGTCATATCTAAACCCACATGAAATTCGCCAGAACTTGCATCGCACTTATCCTACTTGTCGCGTCTCGTAGTCTCATAGGACAGGCCACACCCGAACTCAGGCAATCAGAAGTCGATTCTGCCGATCGACTCTTTCAGCTTGGGAAATTTGCCGACGCTGGCAAACTCTATGCGCAAATCGCGGCTCAAAATCCTAACGACTATTCAGCAGTTCTCCAACTGGGTCACATCGCATTGCTTTCCAATCGGCTGGACGATGCGCAGAAATGGCTGGAAAAGGCGATAAGCCTGCGGCCAACGGGAACTGACGCCAAGGTCATGCTCGCCGAGGTGTTTTATCGCCGCGACGATTTCCAAAAGGCGGCTGCCGCGCTGAGTGGCGTAGACGTAAGCAATAACAAACTGATCATTTCGCAATATCCGACACTGAACGTCGCGAAATTGGAGAGCTTTAAAGGCCAGACGCCCTATGAAGTGGAAGGCGTCGCCGCGAGTACACGCTTAAAGTTTGTAAAAACCGATCCGCTCCCAGTGGTTAACGTGCGGATAAACGGTGGCGATGAAGTCACCTTCTTCATCGATACCGGAGGTTCGGAGATAGCGCTTGATACGGAGTTCGCCAGGGAGCTAGGGGTTCCGCAATTCGGCGCGGTACAAGGCACCTTTTCCGGCGGCCAACACGCTCAAGTCCAGCAGGGGCGGGTCGACTCACTCACTGTCGGCGGTTGGACTATCAAGAACCTGCCTGCGGTAATGCTTCCTTTGCGGCAGCTCTCGGAAGGATTTGGAGTGAAACAAATCGACGGAATCATCGGGACTACTCTGTTTTATCATCTCCTAGCGACCATGGATTATCCACGCGGCGAACTTGTGCTGCGGAGGAAGACCGCCGAAAGCCTTGGAGAGTTTACAAAATCACCAGTCAAGAGAGTCACAGTTCCTATCTGGATGGCGAGTGACCATTTCATGGTGGGCTGGGGTCGCGTGGAGACACTTCCTCCCACACTCCTGTTCGTTGACTCCGGACTGATGGGCGCAGGTGTTAAATTGGCAGAGTCGATGATCAAGGAAGCGGGAATCAAATTGGAGGAAAACAAAGCTACTGAAGGGGCCGGCGGCGGCGGGAAATTAAAAATCGTGCCATACACGGTGCATCAACTTTCTTTCGGAAACATAAAGGAACAGAATGTCCCTGGTCTCTATGATGGGCCGTTCCCATGGGAAAACAGCTTTGGCTTCCATCTGGCGGGTATGATCGGCCACGATTTCTTAAGGCCGTACGCGGTGACCTTTGACTTTAATAACATGCAGATTTTCGTGCAGTAGAAACAGCCGAACGATTCTTATTGTTCACGCTCAAGCGCCTGGCAATGCGTTCGCGTGGGAGCTTCAATCTTTGGCATGTGTTCAAGTTGGTGCTGAAGATGTTTCTCTTTTGAAGCTTGCCAGCGGGGATCTCCTTTGTCGACAAGCGTCTCCGTCAGCCTGGATTCAGCGGGAGAGACTCATGAGAGACAGAGAACACGTATGAATGCAGCGCTCTATCTAAAGCGATAACCAGAAACCTGCCAATGGTTCGACTCCTTTGTTAAAGTCACGGACTCAGCACCCTGAGCCTTGCGCTGAAACGAAGTATTGTAGTGGAAGATTTGATAATAACCGTCTGGAGACCCAGGAAGCGTTTTTGAAAACCAGGCTTTAACCAATTTACGTGACAACGGCCGACCTAATGGCGCCCGTTTGGCTCGGAGATAGCCAATCCAGTTTTTCTCATTTGCATCTCCACCTGACCTTATGCGTTTCGGAAACATTGCATACGACTCTGCATAGCTACCAGCGTCGACCACCCAGAGCCATTTGTTCGCCGTAGCGACTGCCTGGGGATCGGGCTTGATCACTTGATATGAAGATGATGCGCCAAGAACGCTTCCTGCAAGCGCCAATGCGATCATCGCAGTGAAGTTGAGGAAGAATATTCTCATGAAGGTCGTGTACTGCGGACCGCATTTGGAGCGCAAGCTAATTTGAAGGTCGCGCCAAAAGGAACTGTCTAGACGGCCCGGCACAGGGCTCCCTAGTATAGACGAGCCTTTCCTTGGGGCGCTCACAAAGAAGTCTTGAACTTCGGTTGCCGAATTTTGTAAAAGGCTCAAACGCAGCCGGTGCAGAGCGCTGTCTGCACACATGAAATGACAATCCTTCACTTGTGCGTCCCCGCAGTGAAACGCACTTCAACTCTCAAGTCGTGAACCATGAAAAAAGCAGCAAGCAAAAATGGCCGTTTCGGCTTCGGCTGGACGCCGGACCTTCCCGATAATCGTGACCACCTTTACTCGGCGCCGCTGGCCAAGCTGCGTGTGCTTCCCGCCAGGGTCGATCTGCGCCGGCATTGTCCGCGAGTTTATAATCAGGGAGAAATCGGTTCCTGCACCGCAAACGCGATCGCGGCGGCGATCGAGTTCGATCGCAAGAAACAAAAATTGCGCGATTTCATCCCATCGCGTCTGTTCATTTATTACAACGAGCGAAGTATCGAACGCAGCGTGCCTGTCGATAACGGCGCTCAGATCCGCGACGGGATAAAGAGTGTCGCTAAACAGGGAGCTTGCCCTGAGACCGCATGGACCTACGACGATACTCCTGCCGATCCGAACACTAACCTCTGGTCCACTGGCGCGAAGCCGAGGCAGAAACCGCCATCGTCGTGTTACAAAGACGCAAGGAAATTCCGGGCAGTGAGTTATCAGCGAGTTGATCGGACTCTTTCCCAAATGAAAGGCTGTCTTGCGGACGGCTTCCCGTTCGTTTTTGGCTTTACCGTTTACGACAGCTTCGAGAGCGCGAAAGTCGCCAGAACCGGGGTGCTCCAAATGCCTAAACCCAGAGAAGGAGTGGTCGGCGGCCACGCCGTCCTGACTGTGGGCTATGACGACACAAACGAGCGCTTCGTGGTTCGCAACTCATGGGGCTCTAGCTGGGGCAAACGAGGCTATTTCACCATGCCCTACTCTTACTTGCTTACCGACAATCTTTCTGATGATTTTTGGACAATTCGCCTGGTGCATTAACCAGCCAACCCGTTTAACAAAATGCCACAATATTGGATGATAAATAGCCGTAGCCAGGGCGGCGTCGGACCTGACATCAGCACCGATGGCATGACTTATTGGGTCAGCGATAAACAACCGCTCACCGAAATCAAGAACTGGCGCAAAGTCACCGGCGCCAACTTTCAGAAGCTGCTGGTCGCCGCGTCAGACAAGTTTCCGAAGTACGACCAGGCAGAGAACGAGAAGCAAAGCCATGTCACGATTCTTGTTCATGGTTACAACCAAACGTTTGCAAAGGCTGCTGCATTTTATGAGAAGCTTTGCGACAACCTCTTTGATGGCCCGGACAGCCTCGGACTTTGCATCCTGTACGATTGGCCATCACGGGGAAACATCCTTGGCTACGAACCGGATCGCTCCCACGCGCGCCTGTGTGCGCAGGATTTAACAGACGTATTAAGCGCATTATTCGATTGGCTGGCCAAGAAACAAGAGGAAACCATAAACAATCCCGCCAAAGCCTGTAGAGCGAAAGTATCCCTCATCGCTCACAGCATGGGGAACTACGTCGTGCAAAAAGCAATGGCCGCAGCCTGGACCCGTAAGAATCAGCCACTACTCGTTAGTCTTATCAATCAACTGGTCATGGTCGCGGCAGATGTTGACAGCGATTTGTTTGATGAGGGAGCCCCTGATAACAACGATGGCAATGCTGTGGCGAATCTCACCTACCGAATCACGGCGCTCTATAGCGGACGCGATACTGTTCTCGGTGCATCCGCAGGCCTGAAACACTTTGGCATGCGTCGCCTGGGTCGAAGCGGTCTTCCACACCATCCGCCTCTGGCAGATCCATCGTCACCAACAGATAATGTTTGGGACGTGGACTGTTCGAGCTTTTTCCAGCACGGCGTCCGAGACATTCACGGCGCGTATTTTCTCACCGATGGCACGCTCAAACTAATGCGACACATTCTGCGCGGTGTCGATCGCGGCGTGCTGGAAACCCTTGGCTATACCAAAGGCACAGCCTGGCCATGACCATGTTAGGTAACACACGTACGGTTACGACTGCTCACCTATTACGGGGTGCTGGCTCGCTCGCCTCTCCCCTTGGGCAATGGGAAAGGACCAAGGTGAAGAGTTGGAGCCTAACTAACTTCCGTTACCGTCGGAAATCCTCACTCTTCCCTTCTCCCTTTATAGGGCGAGGCGACCCAAGCAGCGCCGTATAACCAGCCTACTGATAGTTGGTACGGCAACCGGCGAACATTTACATTGGCATGCCAGCACGCAAACGCAGATTGAGATCGCGCAAGCAAAGTTCGCGGCCTTTGCCGCGAAAAGCTCGCATCACGAAGAAGGCTAAATCTTCGTTTCGAAAATCCCGATCCAGGTCGACGAGAAAGTTCGCCGCAGTGCGGCCGTTGCGTCCGCAGCCTGAACAAATTCTTTTTCGTGTGGAAGGCAAGATGTCCACCTTTGGCGGACCGCACGATCTCGGGATGGCTGCGAACGAAGACCTTGCCCTGTTTACCAAGGCCGATCTGCAGGACCCGAAATATGCATATTTGTTTTTGCCGGCGTCACCGCCTGGAACAACCGGCCTTGGGCGCCGGCTTAATCCCAATCAATACTATTTTGCTTGTCGTTGGAATTACGCCGATACGCCAAAGGAGTTTTTGCGGCGTGCTCTCGCGCGTGTGGAGAATCCCGCGAACGGCCGCGCAGCCGATGCGCGCCCGGTGGATTGGGGACCGCATCCTTCCACAGGACGGGTAGCCGATTTGTCGCCAGGACTAGCTGCTGCGCTCGGCTTAAAGACAGACGATATCGTTAGGATAACAATTTCAGCGCGCCGGGCTATACCGGTGAAGGCGGCTCTGGCCATGAAGCGCGTCGGCCACGGCAGCAGCAATCCGCATGCAAAACCGGTAATCAAACAGTTCATTCAAAGTCCGAATCATTCGTGCCGTAATGGAGCAAGGATCGACAAGATTGTTCTGCACTGCACCGAGGGCGCGCTCCCAAGCACGCTGGCAGAATTTCAAAGACCGGACGGCCGCCAGGTCTCCGCGCACTACGTCATCGATCAAAATGGCGACATTTACCAAATGGTAAGCGATAGCGACCGTGCCAATCACTGCATGGGCGCAAACGAAGGCTCCATCGGGATCGAACATGTCGGTACCGAGAGCGATTCACTTACCGCTCCACAGGCTACCGCTTCCGTCGCCCTTATTCGCTGGTTAGTAAAGCAATACAATATTCCTCGCACAAACATCTTCGGCCATGACTTCACGCCAGGCTATTGCCGGTCGGGCGGAACCAGCTGTCCTGATCGACTCTTTGGCTCGGCGCACTCGCAGGCGACTATCGCCGCGTGGGTGGAAGCCAACGTGTGAACCACAATAAAGAAGCAATACTTTTCGGATTATACTGCGTGGTTGCTTTGCTTTTTGTTAGCACATAAAATCGGTGCGCTATCGGTAAGACAAAAGGATTCGGTGATGCGTTTTTCAATCTGTGTTGCAATTAGTTTCCTTGTCGCCGCTTGTGCTCAACAGTCGACAACCCAAGGCCCGGCGCCTCCCCAACCCATCAATTGCCCGGGTGTTACATCGCCAGATCAGCAGCTCCGCGCTTGCGTGTTATCTGTGGGAAGACATCCGACACCTCCATTCAATGAATCGCGAGTCGAGATTCGCAACATGGAAAGCACGGTCCTGGCGACCAAGGACTTTAAGTCTCCGGATGGAGAGCATGGTCGCAATGTTCAAAAGATGGAGTGGTCACCTGATTCGCAGTTCTTCGTTTTCAGCACAGCAAGTAGCGGTGGGCATTCGCCCTGGCATTGGCAGACTTACTTTTACGATCGCCGCAGAAACACATTCAAAGAAGTGGACGACTTCACAGGGCCTGTTATTAAGCGAGACTTCAAGGTGAGCGCGCCCGATTGGATCGAAGTCCAGGTACAAGGCACTTCTGCCGATCCGGGCGACATCAACACAGGACACCCTCAAAAGCGGAACTTGAGCACGCTACAGTAGCGAATTTCAAAGTCACTCAGACGAAAAACAACCATCTAACTATGCCAAAGAAAAAACGCCCTTTAAAACGTGGTAAGACACGCTCAAAAGTTTCCCGAAAGACAAAGCCGAAAAAACCACGCCGTGCAAAACTGACCCTCAAAGATCGAATCGCTCGGGCAAAGAAGCTTGAGGCGTTGGACGCAGGAAAGCCTGCCTTCCAAGCCCTACCGCGAGCTTTGAGACTAGCGTCTGACAATGTCGCCGCTGTTCCGACACCAGTGGTTACTGGCTCCGTCGGGCGCTGGGAAAAAGGCGCGCGCAATCTTCAAGCGGATGTGAAAACCATCCAGCGCCTCTTGGAAACAGCGGCACAAAAGCTACAAGCTCCTGAGCTCGATCCGAAGGGCGTTGATGGAAAGATTGCGCGCGAGTCTGCGAAGTCGAATACCGTCGCTGCGATCGAAGCTTTTCAGAAGCTTTCCAATGTTTCGATTGATGGACTGATTGAACCAGGTGGACAAACGTGGCAGGCACTTCTGCAAGCGGCTGGTCCTTTGGGGAACAATGATTTTCCTGAGACCTACATACGGGAAATTTCGGTAAGCTTGGACGATCCTGACCATTGGCTCACTCTTACCTGGACCGGGCCCAATGCTGATAATCAGGAAACAGGACCATTTAGAACGTCACCTGGCGCAGGTCTGAGAGGCCTTAATTGTGATGACGAGGCAACGAGTCGGCGATCGGGTTCCAAGTGCACACCCAAAGGAACTTATCCCGTACAAGGCTTCCAACGAAGGCTGAATAGCGATTCTCGTGCGACGTACGTCACTTGGTTCATGCAGCGCCGAGGTATTGCGCTACATTATTTCCCCAGCGTGCCCGATTACGCCGCTTCCCATGGTTGTGTACGAATCGAGTCGGAGGACGTAGCGCGACTGATTCAGAACAACTCACGAGTAAACGAAACCCAGGTCGTGGTGAGCGGAACCTGGACAAAGCCGCGCAAGCAATGGGACTAAGTCGGTCTGACTAGCCTTCCTGGATCACCGGCTCTGGCTCGCCTCCTTTGCGAAAAATCATCCATACACCGACGAGCACCAGGCATGCGCCAAGAAGCGACCACATCGAAAATGTCTCGCCGCCGGCTACCCAACCCAACGCCACCGCGCCAGGTGGAGTGATGAGCGAGATTGCCTGTAACCTCGCCACAGTCATTCGCGGCAACAACCAGTAAAGAAGCAGAAAGGTCAGCGCCGAGCCTATTACCGCGAGGTAAAGCAGGCAAAAAATCGAAATGGCACTCCAATGAAACTTCAAGGGATCTCCTTCGATCACAAATCCAATCAAGAGTAAAGGCGCAGCGCCGAAAATCATTTGCCACGCCGCGATCATCGCCGGCGCCAACGGAACCGCTCGGGCCTTGAGCAACACATTTGAAAACGCAGCGCTGGCAGCTCCAAGAATGATGCCAAGCCCGCCCCAGAAAGCCATCACTCCATTGAAACCGAGAAGCCTCTCACAGATCAGCGCTACGCCGCCAACCGCGACCAGTGCGCCGAGAAGCTTGGGCAACTGCAGCGGTTCATCGGGAAGCATTAGATGCGCGAAGAGCATTCCGAACATCGGGATTGTTGCCTGTAAGACCGCTGCCAGCCCGGATGAAACGTGCAACTCGCCCCAGAAAAGAAGGCCGTAATTTACGGCAAACATTAGAAAGCCAGTAAAAGCCAGAAGCAGGCAATCAAACGCCCGCGGCGGTAACAATCGTACTCGCCCGATAGACACCGCAAAAAGAACAATGATTGCGACGAGAAAACGGATACCTGCATAAGAAATGGGCGGTAGGTCGCGCAACCCGACCTTGATGGCGAACCACGTCGAGCTCCAGACAACACAAAGCGTCAGCCATGCTGCTGGCACGCCCCATCGGCACGCCCGGCGGTCGCGCCCTACTACGTCAGCGTATGCGCTTTCTGTTTTCATCTGCGCGACCATCGCGCTTTGATTTCGATTCGTAAAGTCGGTCGAGCGTTACTGGTCATTGGTGATTGACACCCTGTCTCTGGCCCAACTAGGTTGGCTGTCACGATGAAGAAATTCGTTATTCTTCCGCTTTGCCTTTCACTCAGCACTTTCGTATTGGCGCGCCCGACGAAGACGAGCATTATGCTTCCTGGCGTAGCAAAAACTCCCCAGGAAGCGTCAACGAAACAGAAAGCTGACGCCCAGCCTCTAGCAGGCCCAGAGGAACAAGAAGCCGCTACTGAGGAAGAGACCGATAACGAGGTCGCATCCGACGATGAAGGTAGCATGGAAGATGCCTCCGACGATGAAGGCAAGGATATAAGCGATGACGATGGCGGTGGTGATAACGAAGGCGACGATGGTGACAGCGGAAACGACGATGATGGTGTCGCGGGTGGCAACTAGGCGTATCCGCTAGCTGCAAAGGCCTTATCCCCAAGGCGGAATCCCCGTCTGACAGGACGGGAAGATTTTGCTTGTCTAGCAAGACGAAGACCGTTAGACCTGCGCCTTTAACGCCTCAACCCATATGATATCGCTTATCCAAAACCTCCTGACCAATACGCTGTCACTGTTCGCACAAGTCGAGTATTCATCCTCATACTCATCACAGGGCCAGGCCCCTACCCCAGTTTCGATGATTATCGGACTGCTCATCGCACTGCTGCTGATTGTTGCGATGTGGAAAGTGTTCACGAAAGCCGGCCAGCCTGGCTGGGCTAGCATCATCCCAATCTACAACATCTATATTTGGTGCAAGATTGTAGGCCGACCTGCCTGGTGGATCATCTTGCTGCTTATCCCGTTCGTGAATTTCATTATCGGTATAATCCTGTGCATCGATATGGCGAAAAGTTTCGGTAAAGGTGCGGGCTTCGGACTCGGCCTCGCCCTTTTGGGATTCATTTTCTGGCCGATTCTCGGCTTCGGCAGCGCGCAGTATCAAGGCCCTTCGGCTTCGCCAGGAGTAGCCGTCACGCCGCCGCCCCAGCCCGCCTAGGCCTGACAGCGGGCCCAATATGGAGCACAGCCATCTTGGCTGTGGGCAGGCGAGCGTCTCGCGTGCCGGATCGTAGCAAAACGACAGGCAAAATGCCCAGTCGCCTCCCAGCCTGGAAGCCCGTACCACGATTAGCTACACGATCCATTTCGGTTTCCGCTTTTCGTTAAATGCGGCTATGCCTTCCCGGGCTTCTTCCGATTCCCGAGCTTGCATGTGATACTTTAACGCAAGATCGACATCTTCTTTCACCGAGCTGGACCAAAGTTCGTCGATCAATCGTTTCGTTTGCGCCAGTGCACGAGGAGCGCCTTGCAGAACCGATTCGGCAAACTTTTGCGCTTCATTCATCAAATCATCCTTCGCGACAACACGGTTCACGAGGCCGATTTGCCTGGCACGTTCCGCGTCGATTACCTCGGAGCCTAGCAACAGCTCACGCATGTTTCGTTCGCCAACCTGCCGGCGCAGAAAAGTCATAACCAGACCAGCAACCAGTCCGCGTCGCACCTCCGGATAACCAATCTTCGTGCCTTGCGCTGCTATAACAAAATCGCATGCCGACATGATTCCAGCGCCGCCTGCAACCGCTGCGCCATGCACGGCAGCGATCGTTATAAGACGTGTTTGGCTGATGGCGACCAACGTATTTGCCACCATCTCGGCGGTCGCATGCGCCTTTGTCTGGTCGGCTGCTTCCTTCAAATCCAGCCCGGTGCAAAACGCGGCGCCTGCTCCACGCAAAATAAGGACGCGCTCCTGCGGTTGATCGGAATCGATCTTAATTGCTGCGATTATCTCACTGAGTAACTCAATCGTGAGCGCGTTACGGCGTTCCGGTCGATTGAGTGTAAGAACAGTTATCTGCGGCGTTTGTTTTTCGATGAGGACGATAGGCATGAAATGAAAAACGAAATCTGAATGACAAATGAGGAATTAAACCTGAATAACACCGGTGTGAAAGGCTCCCTGGGCCTTCGGCCGGGTGACGTATTTCAACAGACGAATAAGAACATCACGCGTTTCGTGTGGTTGAATGATCGCATCCACCCACCCGCGAGCTGCGCCGTACCGGATGTCCGTTTGTTCTTCATAACTCTGCTTCACTTTTATGCGGAGCTCTTCCAGTTCTTCGTGTGTAGCCTTCTTATCACCTCGCTCGCGCGCGCGGGCGAGAATCGCGAACACCGTGTCCGACGCCTGGGCCGCGCCCATTACCGCGTAGCGCGCGGTGGGCCACGCAACAATAAACCGCGGATCGTATGCCTTGCCGCACATAGCGTAGTTGCCCGCGCCAAATGATCCACCTACAACGACCGTGATCTTCGGCACGATGGAATTGCTAACCGCATTCACCAGCTTCGCGCCGCTGCGAATGATCCCGCTTTGTTCCGCGTCGCGGCCGACCATGAACCCGGTAACGTCCTGGAAAAAGATGATGGGCAAGTTCGTTTGATTGCAGTCCATGATAAAACGCGCCGCCTTATCCGCGCTATCGGAATAAATGACGCCACCCATCTGAATTCCCTCTTTCTTGGTCCTGACCTGCAACCGTTGGTTGGCAACGATTCCTACCGGGCGGCCGTTGATGCGTGCGTAGGCAGTTACAATTGTCTTGCCGTAGTCAGCCTTGTATTCATCCATCGAACCTTCATCGATGACCGTAGCCAGTAGATCGCGAGTGTCGTACTGCTTTTGTCCATCAAAGCTGATTAGATCATAAATAGTATCCGGATTTTTGGGCGATTTCGATTTATCGGGCGGTAGGGCGCGACCGCCGGGCGCGCCGCCTTGGGTAGCCTCGGGCAATAACGCAACAAGGGAACGAAGACGTTTAAGACACGACAGGTCGTCCTTTTCAAAGAAGTCCACTGTCCCGCTAATTTCGGCATGCATTTGTGCGCCGCCGAGTTCTTCTTGATCTACAACCTGGCCAATGGCTGCCTTCACCAGGGACGGACCTGCCAGATACAAGCCGCTCCCTTTCGTCATCAAAATTTTGTCGCAAAGGACAGGGAGATAGGCGCCGCCGGCCACACAGTTACCCATGATTGCCGCGAACTGCGGAATCCCAGCCGCCGAAATAACTGAGTTATTGCGAAAAATGCGACCGAAATCGTCTTCGTCCGGGAAAATTTCATCCTGCATCGGAAGGAAAACGCCCGCGGAATCGACCAGGTAAATAATCGGAAGCGAACATTCAAAGCCTATCCGCTGCGCGCGGATCACTTTCTTGGTCGTCTGCGGGAAGAAAGCGCCGGCTTTGACGGTGGCGTCATTTGCGATAATCATGCAGGGAACGCCCTCGACGTTGCCTATGCCGGCGACTACTCCCGCCGCCGGAATCTTTCCCCATTGTTCGTACATTTTGTAAGCCGCCCATAGACCGATCTCAAAGAATGGCGGTTCTTTGTCGAGTAAGCGGCTGAGTCGTTCACGCACGGGAAGCCGGTTCATCTTTCGCTGACGTTCGTGGCCTGCCTTGCCCCCGCCCTCGCGCACTGCAGCCTCCTCCTTTGCAATCGCCGCGCAATGAGCGCGTAACAATTCGCCCGCCTGCAACGCTGTCGCACTGCTAGCATGGCTACTGGAAGATGCTGATGAGCGAGACATGACGCGAAGACGCTTAATCCGCGAAGGCCACTGAATCAAGTTCGCCCCGGCGAATCTGTCCCGCCATACGGCGGGCGGACCATGGTCGCAAGTCCTTGGAAGCTTTTATCTGATTTGCCACAAAACACGCGAAAGAATGCGACACTGTGGCGGTGGTCTGCGAACGCCCACTTCCACCTTCTCGTTTGTATCCCTTTGATGCGCTCGGTGCCGGACTAACCCAAATACATTTCGAGTTAAAATTGCGCCCTCATTTTCGCTCTCAATAGCGTGGCTGGATTTTTCCGAGACTTCACTCCCATGAAAATCACAATTCCACTATTCCTCAGCATGTTTTCACTCATCTGCAGTGGCTTTCGCCAAGGTCGGAAGCAGTCAATCCGCCGCCGGACGGCGGCTATCCCCGGCTTTAACACCGCGGAAGGGACTAATGCCCTTAAGAACCTCACCACCGGTGTAGGAGACGCCGCAGTTGGATGGTTTTCGCTCTTTAGCAACGCCGACGGTAGCTATAACACCACTGTCTGCGCTGGGACACTCCTGCTTAACACCGAAGATCAAAATACGGCCGTCGGTGCAGGAGCAATGTTAAGCAACACTACCGGTGCTCTAAACACCGCGAACGGAGCGTTGGCACTTTTTAGCAATACCAGCGGCAGCAACAACACCGTCAGCGGCGGCAATGCGCTCTCGAGCAATACTGAGCGCATTTGGAACAGCGCGTGCGGTCGAGGAGCACTCGCCAGCAACACGGCCATCGGCTTCAGTGCCCTTCTTCAGAATATCGACAACTTCAATACCCCAGTAGGCGACTCAGCTCTCGCAGGCAATAATACCGGAGGCGACAATACCGCGATCGGTGACGCCGCCCTGCTGAGCAACACGACCGGCGATGACAACACGGCCGTCGGAGGTAGCGCACTCGCTTTTAACGTCAGCGGCAATACGAACGTAGCGATAGGCGCATTTTCTGCCGGCGGCGTGTTTACGGCTGACAACGTGATCTGTATTGGCGCCGGGGTTACCGGTAACAATATAAGCAATACCTGCTTTATCGGGATATTCGGGTGTTACAACAAACAATGCAAACACCATACCAGTGCTAATTGACACAGCCGGCCAACTGGACACATTGAGTTCCTGGGCGCGGTTCAAAAAGGACATTAAAGCCATAAACAACGTCAGCGAAGCGATTCTGGCGCTTGAACCGGTGACGTTTGACTACAAAAGCGATACCACAGCCACGCCGCATTCGATTTGATCGCCGAGCAAGTTGCCAGGGTAAACCCTGACCTGGTGGTGCGGAACGACGATGGCGAAATTTACACTGTTCGCTATGACGCTGTAAACGCAATGTTGCTCAACGAGTTCCTCAAGGAACATCGGAAGGTGGAGCAATTGGAAGTGACTGTTGCGCAGCAGCAGAAGAGCTTTGAAATCAAGCTTGCGCAACAGCATAAGCAAATCGAAGCCCTGACATCGGATCTTGAGAAGGTCAGCGCCCAGCTTGAGGCGGCTAGATCCGCGACGCAAGTAGCGCTTACGAACCTATAAGAAAAGCGACCTTGTTTGGACAGTTTCGGTATGGCAGCAGCGATGCGGCTACAATTGCGAACGAAAATGAACAGACCCAACGAAAGGACACAAAGCTAGTGCATTAACCCATACTCAGTCTTCGTTTTCTTCGGCACCTTCCGCGAGGTTCCCTCTCTCTTCGCGCTGCAACATGTCTTGGAACGGCCGAGAGAAATTTGCATAGAACGGGTAAGGCGGGTCGCCGTTTGCGGGAAGATAGCGCCAATGTTTATACATCCAGAGCCAGGGGGCTGGGTCTTTGCGCACGTACGGTTCAAACGAGTTCCAACATGCCTGCGCGATTTGTTGATGAGTCATGCCGCCCGTGTTGGTGATCTTTGG
>JBKPLD010000074.1:0-4886 GCA_046731415.1 Verrucomicrobiota bacterium | reverse complement strand
CTAAATGCGCGAGCCGTCAGGCGCTGATCTGCATTGTCGTGTCGCAGGAACAAGCGGTCCTCCGCCCGGCTCGTAAACATGCGGTAAGGTTCTTCGGTACCTGTAGTAACGAGATCATCGATCAGCACCCCTATGTACGCTTCGCTTCGCTCGAGCACAAGAGCAGAAAGACCTTGGAGTTTCAAAGCCGCGTTAGCTCCCGCAATCAAACCCTGAGCAGCTGCCTCCTCATACCCCGACGTCCCGTTCACCTGGCCCGCGAAATATAACCCCTCGATCAGCTTCGTTTCGAGGGTCGGGAAAAGCTGGGTTGGCGGAAAATAATCGTACTCCACAGCGTATCCGGGGCGCATCATCTCAGCTCGCTCCAGAGCAGGGATCGAATGCAAGAATTCAAGCTGGACATCATATGGCAAACTCGTCGAGATGCCGTTTACGTAATATTCTCTGGTGTGCCGACCTTCTGGTTCAAGAAAGAGTTGATGCGACGGCTTATCCGAGAACTTTACGACCTTGTCCTCGATCGATGGGCAATACCTGGGTCCGGTCCCCTTGATCTGGCCGTGGTAGAGCGGGGAGCGGTCAAGATTAGCGCGAATGATCTCGTGGGTTCTCTCAGTAGTTTGAGTTATCCAGCACGGCATTTGTTCCACGTGGAACCTTCCATCGCGAACGCGGTTTAAGGTAAAGATATCTGCCTCGCCGCCTCCAATTTCCACCTCATTAAAGCAAAACGTCGGCGGCGGGTCGTCACCGGGCTGGATCGCACACCGAGAAAAATCAATCGACCGTGCGTTTAGTCGACAGGGCGTGCCCGTCTTGAATCGTCCGACTCGAAAGCCCAACTGCCGAAGATTATCACTGAGACCCGAACTGCCATCAGCCATACGTCCGCCATGCTTGGTGGCTTCGCCGACATGAAGCAGACCACGCAAAAAAGTGCCCGAAGTAATCACCACGCTCCGACAAGCGATTGTTAGCCCCAAATCGGTTTCCACGGCAACCGCCTTTCCATCGTCAACAAGAATGCGCGAGACGCTGGCCTGTTTAAGGTCGAGATTTTGCGCCGACTCCAAAAGGGCCTTCATGCGGAACTGATAAGCTTTCTTGTCGCACTGCACTCTCGGTGCCCGAACCGACGGCCCCTTTGTTCTGTTAAGCATTCGGAACTGAATCCCTGTGGCATCGGCGTTCACGCCCATCGCGCCGCCCATGGCGTCGATCTCGCGGACAATGTGCCCTTTGGCAAGTCCGCCGACCGCTGGATTACAGGACATTTGCCCAATCGTGTCCAAATTCTGGGTCACTATTAAAGTACGGCATCCAATTCGAGCTGCGGCTAATGCAGCCTCAATTCCAGCATGGCCGCTGCCTACGACCAATACTTCATATTCTGTTGGCAACGTAAAGCGCATAGAAGCTAACTATCTAATAATCAGCTATTTGCATGTATTTGATGGGCGCGACTCGCTTCCGTTCTCGATCCCGCTTCGTTATGCGATGTCTGTATTGCTGTGTAGGCCATGCGGCCGAGCACTATTAAGAGCAGTGCGGTCGTGACAAACGCCCCTCCCCATATCCAATACTCAATCATTCGCGGATAGCTTTTCCCGCGCATGATTCGCACAGCAAACTGCCCCAGCGTTCCGGCATAAACGTACAAAAAAAGACCAGGCGCTCTCCCGACCGATGCCCAGAGCATGTACGTACCAAAGCGGATTCGTGTTATACCGTAAAAATAATTCAGAAGGCTTGTCGGGAAAAGGGGATGAAGCTGACTCAACAGAATAATCTTCCAGCTTTCCCGCTCCACCGCAGGTCCGAATGCGCGAAGTGTCGAGTTACGTGAAAGTTTTTGCTGAAACCATCGTCTGGCGATCCCTCGGCTAAGGGCAAAGGAAATTGCTGTAGCAACGAGGTTGCCCACCAGCACGATCAAAAATCCCCACCACAATCCAAAAAAGAAACCCCCGCCGACGGCAAGAATACCACCGGGAAGCAGAAGAATATTACACGCGGCAAACAGCAGCGGATAGCAAACGGCCCCCCACGCCCCCCAGCTCATCACGCGTTGTTGCGATGTCTCAATAAAGCTGACAATCGGGAGGAAGCGCGAGAGAACTATTGCCAGTGCAATTGCAATTAGGAGCGCTCCCACTTGCCAGCAAAGCGCGCGGCTGACCTTCGGCATCGGGAAATTGTGCTCGCGTCACCGGCTTCGCGCAAATCTGACAGCTGCATTACAGACTAGAAGTTCGTACCGCTCGCTAGACATTCGAGGGCTCTGCGTTTCTACGACGCGGAATACCGAGGCTGTCAAAAATCATCCGAGTGGCGTCGGAGCGATTGAGTGTGTAGAAGTGGATACCAGCGACATCATTGTCCAAAAGATCGTGACATTGTTCTATCGCGAAATGCAGGCCGACGCGCCTCACCATGCCAGGATCGTTTTGACACCGCTGTAAAGCGCGCAGAAGCCTGGCAGGGAATCGTGCGCCGCCCGCCAGCTCCGCTATTCGTTTGAAACCGCTCATGGATGTAACCGGCATGATGCCAGCGATGATGGGAATGTTAATATCGGAGAGCGCGCAGCGTTCGCGGAAATCGAGGAAATCGCGATTATCGAAAAACAGCTGAGTGACGATGTAGTCGGCGCCGGCGTCCACTTTCGCTTTGAAGTAGTCCATTTCGAGCAACCGATTTGGTGTGGCAGGATGCCCTTCGGGAAAGCCTGCCACTCCAATCCCGAAACCTCGGGCCTCTGGATGTGCGCCGGACTGGTTGAATCGGCGAATGAATTTAACCAAGTCGATTGCATGTTGGAACGAATCCCGTGATTTATCGTAGGCAACTCCAGCCGGTCTATCACCGCCGAGCGCGAGAATGTTTCCGATAGCCGACTTGGCGTATCGAAGGAGAATCGCTTCGATCTCCTCTTCATTGTGACAGACGCAGGTAAGGTGAGGGATCGGATTAAGCTTCGTGGTATGTTGAATGCGTTCGACGAGATCGTGCGTCAAATCACGTGTTGAACCACCGGCACCATACGTGACGCTGACGAAATGCGGCATATACGATTCAAGGTCGCGAATCGTTTGGTAGAGAGTTTCGGCTGCTTGCGCAGTCTTCGGCGGAAAGAACTCAAACGAAAAAGTGGGAGCATCCCCCCGCATAATATCGGTAATGTGCATGGACCCGGCGCCTACCTTCGTTCGTCTCGCGACTTTTGGTCAACTCGCCCAAAAACGTATTCGATCATGCTTCGCGCCCCTGTCTCAATTAAATTCAGGGCAAAATTGCGAAGACCCTCGCGGGAAAACCTGAGCCGCCTTTCGGTTTTGGGAAGCTTACTACCGCAATAGCGCCGGCTTCCGGGACCTGATCGAGATTAGTGAGCAGTTCGATCTGATAATGGTTTGTACTGAGTATGTATGTTTCGAGCGAGTAATCATCTTTACTGGCGGCGACTCCCGGATCCGTATCTGTCGTCTCGTGACCTGACGCGGTAATTTTGCGCTGTTCATAAAGATACTTCAACGCTGGCAAGCTCCATCCGGGATAATGTGCGATGCCATTGGCATCTCTATTTTCCATTCTTGTCGCATCGGGCCAGCGCTTCGACCAATCAGTCCTCATGGCAACAAATGCGCCGGCGGGAATTAGTCCGTGGTCGGTTTCCCATTTTTTCACGCGCTCGAGTGATAGCGTGTAATCAGCATTTTTTGCAGCTTCGTCGTGCACATCGATGACAACAAGAGGCAGCACCATTTCTTTCGGATCGATCTCGTCGACGGTGCGAAGTCCCTTTACAAAATGAGCAGGTGGATCCACATGCGTCCCCCATTGGCCAACATGCGTAAACAGTTCGGAGAAGAAACCCGTTCCCATCACATTTGGGCGCTTGTCGTACCAGTAAATTGTCTTGCGCGCCTCATCGGGAAACCCCGGCCAGTGCGGGATTCCTGGCGCAAACTCGTGCGTCAGGTCCACATATCTTTTGCTGACAAGGATTCGTTGAAGTTGCCAAAGCGACGGTTCCTTGCCGCTCCATACCGGGGAAAATGCCGTAACGGACAGGACGACACTCAACAACAAGATCTTCCTAGAAGGCATTAACCTTGTTAAAGCATTTAGGATTAAGAAGCCAATATCTTCGAATAACTTTGAATAAGTCCCGTCCTTGTTCGAAAAACCAAAAGCTGTCGGTGTTTCATGCTGACGTTATCAACAGGTCATCCCGCCTGGTAAAACTTAAGGCAGATACATCGTGTCTTAAATCGACTTATTCGCCATTAGAAGAAGACAATTAAAAGGTTGGAAACTCTAATCAAATTCATTACCGGCCGTGGAAAACTTTTTAACCCCGAAAAACCGAACGAGAACCGAATGTGCTAGTGGAAACAACGATAAGATGCCGCGGGAACAGGTCACACTCCATGAGCCAGCAACAATTCCAAACGCGCGCGCCTACCCGCCGTACAAAAATGACAGTCTTTTCGAGCACGCCACTTGGGTTTATGCGTTCTGTCGCGAACATCTTTTCCGTGACGACACGAAACGTATTATCGGAGCCCTTTGGCCGGCCGGACGTCCCGCTCCGGGAACAACTCTGATTGAACTTGGCTGCGGGCCCGGGTTTTACTCATGCCGCCTGGGCCAGCTCTTTCGGGAGATGCTGGTTACCGGAGTCGATCGTTGTGCGAAACAAGTGCAGTGGGCGAACGAGCGTGCCGAATCGCTTCACCTGACTAATTGCTGTTTCAAACGAATCAATGCCCTCAGGTTGTCGTTTCCGGATGCGGCCTTTGATGTCGTCCTGGCTTCACGGTTACTCACCATCTTGCCCGAACAAACAGGCATTATTGCCGAGATGTATCGTGTATTGA
>JBKPLD010000073.1:0-13059 GCA_046731415.1 Verrucomicrobiota bacterium | reverse complement strand
TGGCAAAGGTGGTAAAAGTCGAGTTCGCAGGAGTAACGAAATCCACATGGAAATGATAGGTGGTGTAATTTGGATTCGTGGCTTGGCCGGGAAATCCCACGAAACTGTTTGGAGCACCGGTTGGCGGTAATCTCGACCTATCGAGATCTGCGGGCAGAAACGGATCGACTGACCCACCAAGAGGTCCCACCGGACTAACAAATGTAGCAGGTTGTCCGGCCAGCATTTTCGTCCGGTCAAAGGCAAACGGCTGAGGACTGAGGTACTGCGTGCCCGACGAATTGAAA
Organism: Verrucomicrobiota bacterium; assembly: GCA_046731415.1. Classification (GTDB taxonomy): domain Bacteria; phylum Verrucomicrobiota; class Verrucomicrobiia; order Chthoniobacterales; family UBA10450; genus Udaeobacter. The sequence goes on along the minus strand of JBKPLD010000073.1, from coordinate 12,772 downwards.
ACGTTCATGCTCGTGTAATAGGCATCGGGCCATACACCAAGGTGAGGGTAATCAAAGAAATTCGACCCAAGATGAAAGCCGTAGCGATAATAACTTCCAGTGGCATCTGAAGTGGTGGATATGGCTACACATTCGTCAGTGATCGTGCTGGAACCGGCAAACTGACTGATGAGCCAACGGTTAGCCAGATGGTCATAGAGCACGACTGGATCACCGCTTCCACCAGTTTCGCAGACGCCGCCAAAGCCGCTCCAAATAGAAGAAATACTACGGGGCCCCAGAACTGAATTGCCAGTGGCCTTATCAAATACCTGGTACCCTTCGTTTACGATTTGCACGTACTGTGTTAGCCCGACGGCGCCATTGGTGTCAGGCGGAGCGCAGTTACAGCCCACACCCGGGAAAGGAATACCGTCGAACGTGCGAATGGGAACGGGTATGTTTGGCCCTCTACCGGCGAAGACGGACGCATCCCAGTTCTGGACAACTGGATCAAAACTATCTGTGTGCCGGTAAGGTATCTTCGGGTTTTCATTTGCCTCTCGCTCGCCGCCGCGTCGAAAGTCGTAATCGCTCCATGCAGGCATTTCGCGAAGCGGCGGGGAAACATCGTTATGATAAGAGGCACCAACCCAGACGGAGCTGTTCGTATTGCCTGCGCCCTGCGCCAGAGATCGGCTCCCGAGGGGACCGCTAATGGCCAGTAGCGCCAGTAAAATGCCGAGCAGGCATAACAAACAGGCGAGAAGACGCGGGATAGAGAAGGCGGATTTCGGGGCGGATGTTTTTTTCATAATATTTCCTATCTGCCGTCAATTGACGACTTAGGCGGCGATGCTACGGAGGCGCGCCAGCAGTTGCCAAGCTTTCTAACATTGTTTTTTTGTAACGTTCCGGCGGCTGAGCAGTTATTGCGTCGCATTTTTCATCCGCGAAGTCTGCTGGCGATTGAACTTCACTTCATACAGCGCGTTATAACTGTGACGGCAGGTGAATTGTCGCGATCATGCAGCGAGCGCTTCCGCCACCAAGTTCAATGGTAGGAAGTTCAAGCGGCACGAAGCGCACGTAGCGGGTAAGGCGTGCGCGTTGTTCCTCAGTCAAGGTTCGCATGGCGCGCTCGGACAGCACCAGCAATTTCCCGCCATGCGCATCGTGTAATTCGATCGCGTTGCCGGCAAAGTTTGCGATCTGATCCGATGACAGCTCGACAATGTCTTTGGCGCTCTGTTCCAATCGCGTTTGCAGTTGCTGGCGCTCCGTCTGGTTGCGAACCGTCTCCAAACCAACCAGCGCGAAGGACGTTCCTATGCACATCATCACGTTCGTGTGATAGATCGGCTTGCCATTGGGGCCGGTGCTCGTGAAGGTGATCGGCTCGTAATTGAAATCCTCGGCAAAGCGGCGGATCACCCTCGGATTGGAGCGATTTGAGAGCGAAACATACGCAATTTTGTTGAGGTGATCGAGCACCAGACTGCCGGTGCCCTCCAGACAGCATCCTTTATCCTCGAACACCGAATAGTCGATGACTTCGCCGATGCGATAATGTTTGCGCAGTTCATCAAGGATGTCTTGGCGGCGCTCCCGCCGCCGCAGCACTGAATACAGCGGGAACAGGGCGATCCGCCCATCGTGATGCGTTGAAATCCAATTATTGGGGAAAACCGCATCAGGCTTTTCCGGCTCGGCCGTATCCTCAAACACATGGACTTTCACGCCAGCGGCATGGAGTTTTTGCACTGCTGCGTCGAATTCTTTTCGCGCGATCGTGCTGAGCGCATCAACGTCGCAATCAGCTCGCGCTTGAAACGCATTGTCGGCCGCTGTCTCTGGATTCGGATAAAACCGGCAGGGCCGGATCATCAACACTGAGTTGGTACTTTGCGTGACCACGCTGCTCTGCGTCATCGCAGCTCCATGTTTCATTGGTAGGACGGACTGCCGGGCCGTCCGTGTCACGATATCGGCGCGCCTGGCGGTCCGCCCCTACCATCCCAAATTATCTAATCAATCGCCAAAGGAAATGTCGACATCGCGCGCGGTTTGCACCATCTCGCCAGTGGGCGGAACCAGCTTGAGCCGATTGACTGCTTCAGCAATCGGCACCTGACGCACCTGGTAATTCTGGTAGCTGACCATCGAACCGAAATGTCCTTCGTTAGCTAATTGCACAGCTTTTACACCAAAGCGCGTTCCGAGAATCCGATCCAAGGTCGTCGGCGCTCCCCCGCGTTGTAGGTGGCCGAGGACGACGCAACGCGTTTCTTTACCGGTGCGTTTGGCAATTTCATGCGCCACGATTTCACCGATTCCACCGAGGCGAAATTCGCCGCCTTCCACGTCACGCTTTACCTGTTCGCCGTGTTTTGGTCGCGCGCCCTCTGCGACGACAACAACCGTTCCCAAATAACCCTCCGCCTCGCGCGCCTTAACCACGCTCGCGATCTTGTCGAAATCGAACGGGATTTCCGGAATCAAAATAATATCGGCGCCGCCAGCGATGCCGCCGTGCAACGCGATCCAGCCGGCGTGGCGTCCCATGACTTCGACCACCATGACTCGCCTGTGACTGGTGGCCGTGGTGTGCACCCGATCGAGCGCATCCATTACGACAGCGACGGCGGAATCGAATCCGAATGTTGTCGCAGTGGCCTCGAGATCATTGTCGATTGTCTTCGGAACGCCAATGCAATTAATGCCCGCTTCCTGCAGTTGTTGTGCCGTCACCATCGAACCATCGCCGCCGACAATGATCAACGCCTTTGCTTGAAGCTCGTCCAGGATCTTCTTGGCGCCTGCAATGATTTCCGCAGGCACAACGCTCCGATTGCCGGCACCGACTTTGGCAACAAAATGACCGCGATTCGTCGTGCCGATGATCGTCCCCCCCAGAGCCATGATTCCGTTGATGCTTTCGCGATCGAGAATGATATGATCGCCGGGAGGAAGAAGTCCTTCGAAGCCGTCGCGAAAACCAACTACTTCCCAGCCGAGTTTCTCGGCCGCGAGTACCACGCCGCGCAGGACCGCGTTAAGTCCGGGGCAATCGCCACCGCTGGTTAACACACCAATCCGTGGCTTCATTTTGGCAAGGTCAAGGAACGGCGGTCGCTAGTCCGCCGGCCCGCGCGGTAGAAACACGAGTCCCTGTGTGCATCTGCGCAAACCCTATCAAAGCATTTTTTTTGAATCGGCTATACGACCGCCTGCGGCCCATTGGTCGTATAACTGCCAGCCGCGCTGCAAAAGGGCTGCTCCTTCACCGAATCGATTTGTGCTGCCCAGGAGCACGATCATCAAATGACGCGGATACACTGTTTCCATCTGGCCCTGGCGAACCACTTCCGCCTGGCGGTTCGCATACAGGATCAAACAATCACCGGACCGCGAGGTGCGACCTGTTTTAACTCCGTCGATGCCCATCTTTCCGAGAAGTTCGTTTGTGTTGCGAAGCACGTAGTTCAATCGGCGCCCAGCTCGATCGAATGAGATCTGGCGTTCCTTTTGCGACACATAAAAACGGAAACTGGCTTTGTTCATTGCATAGCGGGTGAGACGCGCCATGTCTTCGGCTGTCGAATAGGGCAGCGGCTTGACCTTGTAATCGACGCCGTGCGGGTTAACAAAGCGCGTGCGGTCCATCTTCAATTGTTTGCCCAGCGCATTCATCTGCCCAACGAACGCATCAACTGGCGTGTATTTGGCGCCCGCCTCGCCGGGCGAAAACGATCCTACCTTCGCGCCGACGTGGTATGCGAGCGTGTAGGCCGCAATGTTATCGGACTGGACAAGCGCAGCGTAAAGAAGATCTCGCAGAGTGATAGCATCGCCTGGCTGAAAACCAATGTTGTTTTCCAGCGTGCCGACAAATGCCTCCGGCGGGATGGTGACTGACTGATTGAGATCGCCGGATCTTCGTTCGGCCCAATCCAGCACCACGCTGGCAGTCGCGATTTTCGTCAGGCTGCCGACTTGCAGTTTTCTCCTCGCTTCCTGTTCTTCTAAAATGTAGCCCGTTTGCGCATCGGCGATGAGATATGCCTCTGCGGCAGCAGCCGAGCGCAGAAGTGCTGCACCGGTGAGCAACGCGCAAAAAACGATGAGAAATCGACGTGGTAAATGCATAAACACCCTCGAACCGCAGCACCTTAATCGACGCGTTCTGATTCGCAAACTGGTGTTGTAGGCGCGCGCGTCGGCCGCGACTTCCCTGAATTTGCACGCACACGCCGCCGCGGTCAGCGCCCGCGGCCACAGCCGCTACAGCGGTGGTCCCCCGCGCAATCTAGATCACAGCGGTGTACGCTTTTGCCATTAGTTCTTCTGTGGCGTTCGAGCCCGACTCACCAGCAATCGCATTACAAAATAGATGATGATCGCCGAGGGAATCGCGAGAAAAAGCGAGCCAATGAACGCCGGCCAAAAGGTGGGCCAGACAACGCGTGAAAATACATGCCAATGAAGATAGTCGCGCAGCGCAAAGGGTCCGAAGCGAATGCGGTGCGGCGGTGTTCGCCCCAAAGTCCAGCACCCCAGTTTGTATTCCGCGAAATAGATTGCGGGCATCGCAAAGATCAGCACGTCGTGCAACGTCACGGCAATTGCAGCGGCAATTTTATTGCACCGGCATATCCATGCCACGACAATCGATAACAATGTCTTAAGCGGATACAGCGGTGTGAACCCGAAAAAAATTCCGATCGCCGAGCCGAGTGCGATGGAGTGCGGCGTGTCCGCAATTGCCATCAACGTCATGTGGTGCTGACCAAGCCATTGCTTCAGATGCGCCATCGATCTTGGCAGGCGCGGGCCGAACGTCGGGCGACCCGATAGATGTCGATCCAGCACAGAGCGAATGCTAAGCTAAAACAGCTCCGCTGTCTGCTCCGGTGCTCTGACGATCTGCCCCAGCGCCTTGCGCAACTGAAGCCCCGCGCGCGGCGCGTAATCAAGATTGTTGTTGTTGAAAATCACGTGCAACTCACGCGCGTCCTTTGCCAGTTTCCTGCTACGCTGTGCGACTTCCGCGATTTCGTTCTCGCCATAATCGTAGTCAAAACGCGCGGCCACGGTTTTGCCGGTGACGTAACCCTTGGCGTTGCGTCCATGCAGCCGCAGATATGCAACCTTTGAATTCGTCACCTCGTCGACATCCGACGGCATCACCATGAAGTGGTCCGATGCCGGCGCGTCTACATTCACAAAAATTGCATGATGCTTTTGCAAGAAATCAATCGTCGCTTGCAACTGGTCGCCGGTTGCCCAATTGCGGTTTCGAAACTCAATCGCCAGATCGTAATCACTCAGCATTTCGATCAAGCGTTCGAGCTCGCCCAGCTCATGTTTCCGGAGAGAAAACGCGGGCGAGAGTTGCAAAAGAAAGACGCCAAGCTTGCCCGCGTCATGAAAAATCGACGCCGCGCGCAGAAAAGTTTTGAGCAACGATTCCTGCAACTCCGGCGTCGATTTCGCGTTTCCCCTGGCGTCTGTCTTCGCGCGTCGTTGTAAGTCCGGCGGTAAGAGCTTTACCGGGGTTGAATGGAATGAGAACAACTGATGCAACTTTACGTCGAACGTAAAATCATTTGGCGTCGCCGCGCACCAGCGTTCCACCATTTTCGGTTCGGGAACGGAATAAAACGTCGAGTTCACCTCGACCATTTCGAAATGCTGCGCGTACCAACCGAGCCGCTCGGCTGCCGGCATCTTTTTCGGATACCAATGCTGAACAAACCCGGGGTCCGACCAACTGGCTGTGCCGACGAGAATTTTTCCTGTTTCTGAGGATCTTTTGACCACGCATCAACGAAGTCACACGTGGCGACGAACGCAAATGAGATCGTGATTCGTTTCGCTTCGCCTCTCTTTTCGATTTGCACAACGCCGATATCGAAATTATTCTCGAAATGCGGGGTGGAGCAGCCTGGTAGCTCGTCAGGCTCATAACCTGAAGGCCGCGGGTTCAAATCCCGCCCCCGCAACCAATTTCCTTAAGGAACCGTTTGCTTTGGCGGCAGCTGATTGCAGCAGCAATTTTTCTGTGCAAGGAAGGACTTGCCGCCATACCTCGCGCGGGCAAGATTCACGCTCCGCAACGGAGGAGAGAAAGAAAATCCAGCGTAGCTCAGTGGTAGAGCGGTCGGCTGTTAACCGATTGGTCGTAGGTTCGAATCCTACCGCTGGAGCCAATTCTCGAACGGAATCAGAGACTTCATACGGCTGGCAGTGAAGCCGGAAGCGAATAGGGGAAACATATTTCGAACAGAAACAGATTGTAACTATCGAACTCGAACTACAGTCTTCGTTAAGGGTATCAAATGGTGATCCGGGCATTCTTTGAGCGACTGTTCGCCAGCAAATTTGCCCGGCGTGGAGCGCTTGCGCTATTGATCGGTGCACTTTTTCTCGGCGGGATCCAGCTACGCCGCGGGATCGGGGAGAGCACGCGTCACGTGCGTTATCAGCACGACATCGTTAACGGTTTCTACTGGGGCAGCGAAACCATGAAAGAGGCGCGCCGGTTATCACACGACGAAACCTCCGCTAATTCGTTGACCGGATTCTTGCGCGGTTACCTCGCCCTCTACGATCGGGTGAAGCATAAGGCATACGACGGTGACTATGGTCTTGATTATCCGCCGCTGCGACTTCTGGTCATGGCAATCTGGGCAAGGCAGGTGCGCAACCAATTTCCCGGCGTCGACAACGGACACCCCAAGCTGGTGAATCCATTATTAAAGATCAATCTCTTATGCGAACTGCTTTCCGCTATAGCAATCTTCCACCTGGTCCGCCTTTGTTTGCAACGGTCGCGTCCAACACAATCGTCCTTGCTTCATAGCTGGCCGCTACGACATCGAGCTTCAATCTGCGGGCTCGCAGCCGCGAGCGTCGCATGGCTTGAGCCGTCCATGATTCTTGACGCACACGGCTGGCCGCAGTGGGACGTATGGATTTTGCCGTTTTATCTGTTCGCCGCGCTCGCGGCGCTGAAAAATCGCTGGTTCTTCTGCGGTTGTCTGTTGGCGGCAGGCGCAATGTTTAAGGGACAACTGTTGTTTATCGCGCCGTTTTTCGTCGTTTGGCCATTGTGGCAAAAGAGATGGAACCGCGCACTGCGCGTGCTCGCCGGGTTCATTGCGACGGCGGCACTGATCGTTTCGCCATGGCTTCTACGCACTCCGGCCGCGTGGCTTGCGCTTCCTGCGATCGCCGGCGCCAGCTCGTTATTCTTTCTGCGACGGAAAACACGACATCGAGGCACGTGGATCATCGGAACCATCGGATGCGCCGCATTCGTGATTGGCGCCGTTGCCGGTGGAAGTTTCGCGTGGTTGCAAGTCGGTTTTCTGTATGGCAGCGAGCATTACCCCTATCTCGTCATCAGCTCGTGTTACAACCTTCCATCGCTTCTCTCCAAGCTTGGCTGGTCATTGAAGGATCCGGTGGTTCACCTTGGATCTCTGGATTTCCCTCTCACGCTGCAATGGATCCTGCGGCTGCTCTATCTTGGTTTGCTCACGCTGTGCGCGTACGGCGCCGCGCGACAGATTCGTGATCGCGACTCTCGCGTCCTGATTGCAATCACCGCTCCGTGGCTGCTGATGTTTGCGCTGCTGGGTCAGATGCATGAGCGCTACCTCGTTTGGGGAGCAGTGGTTAGTGCCGTAGCCCTGGGAGTCAGTCTTAGACTGAGCATCATTCATTTCATCATCTCAGCCGCAAGCACTTCAATGATCGTGCACGTGATGCTGATCGATAAGAAACTCGGACCAACGCTCTGGGTGATTGACTTGCTCAAGCACGTCCGGGGTTATGCGTCCGTTTTGGTCGTAGGCAGCGTGGCTGTTTATCTGTGGAACACATTACGGATACCGATCTTCCAGCGTCGACCGGTTCGCTCGGCAGGGGCATCTTCCCTCTCGCTGGGACCGGAGCCAGAAGAAGCGTGAGCCTTGTTTGTTTCGCGAACTGATCTAGTCCACTGCCAACTGATGCTGATCCTTGACGCTTCAAGGCCGAGGCCTTGGCGCTGGAGTTGGGCGGGATCTCGGCGGGCGCGTGGGTCTCGCAGTCGCTGTAGCTGTTGGCGTGGCGGAGGGTGTTGTGGTTGGAGTACTGGTTGCCGTGGGCGTAGGTGACGGTGTCGGCGTGGGGCCACCAATCGGGCAGTAGAAAGCGGTCAGGGTTTGCGCCTGTGTGCCGAGCCGCTGATAGTATCCCCCCGCCCACACACCGATGCCCGGGACGTTCGCCACCGAACTGAAGACATTAATTGCCTCATTAGAGTCGGTGCCGGCCGGATTTGGAGTAGAGAAAACTTGCCAACTGATGCCGTCCCAATGCTGGGCGAGCGTCAGTTGCGCCGCGTCGTCATTGAAATAAGACCCTACCGCCCATACATCGGTAGAGGAGATAGATGAAACCGCAGCTAAGGCGGTCAGAGAACTGCTGAGGCTTGGAGACGGCACGACTTGCCAACTGGTCCCGTCCCACTGTTCCGTTAGCGGCAGATAAAGGCCGCTTGGCAGGTTGTAGTATCCCACCGACCAGGCATCGTTCTCCCCAACACTGCTAACGCCGGTCAGATAATTCTCTCGCGTGGAACCATCGGGACTGGGCACTACGCTCCAAGCTATGCCGTCCCACCGCATGATCAGCGTCGAAGGGTTACCGTCGTCTCGATAGTAGTACCCCACTGCCCACAGATTCGCCTGAGTGTTCGGCATCGCAGCGACTGCTTGGAGCAGGTTGTCGTGCGTGCCAACGTTCGGACTCGAGACAATGCTCCAGCTCGCACCGTCCCAATGCTCAATCAGTGTTTGTTGGCCTAGGACGTTCGGGCTGAGACTGGAGACAAAATGGTAGCCAACGGCCCAAACATCGTTCGGCGCTGCAGCCACCACGCCACGCAGTTCGTTGTAGACAGTCGGATTCGGGCTTGGGATGATACTCCAACTCACGCCATCCCAATGCAGGATAAGGGTGGAACTGCCGCCACCCTGCGGGTCATAGCGGCCAACAGTCCAAACGTCATTCGGCGCGACGGCAAATACGCTTCGCAAGTAATGATCGGCGTCTGGATGATTAGGGCTGGGCACGACTTGCCAACTGGCGCCATCCCAATGCTCGATCAGGGTCAGCCAATGGAAGTCGGCATTGTAGATACCGACGCTCCAGAGTTCGGCCGTCCCGGGTACGTGAGTGATCGCCGTCAGGAAGCCGTTGCCATTGGGACTCGGACTGTAAACAACCTCCCAATTTCCGCAGGTAGACGTGTGAAGTTTTCGTATTCCCTGCGATAACACCGGCGCAAGGAGGAGGAAGAGTAAAACACAGATTAAGGGAAGTGGGCGTACGCGGTTCCGGATAGGCATATGTATTAGATGATTCTCAGCCAAGTCTATTCCGATTTACGCAGTTCCCATTGGCTTTGGATTGGGTAAAACTTCATATCGCTGTCCAGCCTTGATAAGAGCGAACCAATTCGACAATTCCGGACCGCCCAGCACACTGCCTAAAACCAATGTTAAGCGTTATTGCCGTGCCAGCCTCCGGAACAAAAGCACGCCGAGAATGATAAAAAGAACATTCGGAAACCAAACAAGCAGTTCGGGGTGTGCATGCGGATTTCCGCGAAGGGTATCGCCGATGATAACAAAGAGAAAATAGGTCGTCGCTACGATCAAACCCATGGCGAATCCGATTGAGGTTTCCCGACGATGCGCCGTGACACCAAGCGGCACTCCGATGATCGCGAACGCAACACATGCAAACGGAAACGAAAAGCGTTTATTGATTTCGGTGCGGCTGGCGCTGCGCTCGCGCTTGTTCTCGCTTTTCAACTGTTCCAGCAATTGTTCGATCGACAACGCGGACCGGCTCGGCCGTTTTTTCTCTTTCTCGTAAAGCTCCTCGAGGCTGATCGGTAACGTGCCTTCCACCATATTGATTCCATCACGTATTTTTCGCAGGTTCGTCGGGTCCTTCGGATCGCGTTCCTGATAACGCGCCTCATAGAGGTGCATAAGAATCTGCTTGTTCGCCAAATCGGCTTCGAGCATGCCGGTGCGCGCGTAGGTCACTTTCACCGGCAGCGAGTTCTGGTTCAACTCAAACACAGTGATGTTCTCAAGCTTATTGCCCTCTTTTTTGCCAACATAAATTTTGCGCCCGGGAAACTGGTCGATCACCTGATCGCTACCAAAGAGCGCCATCGGATTGCGAGTCGCCAGATCGAAAATGGTGCTACGCAATTTTTCCTGCGCCGCCGGCGCAACCTGCACATTCAGCCAGAGACAGATCATAGTGCAGATGAGCGCAACGCCCCAAAGCGAAACACAGACACGTGGGACGCTTACCCCATTCGCGCGTAGGGCTATCAATTCATTATCTGCGGAGAGGCGTCCAAACACGAGCAGGATCGCCGTCAACAATCCCCAGGGAATTGTGAAGATAAGTGAGAACGGCAACACGTACGCGATAAACGTGATCAGGTATTCCATCGGCACGTCGTGATTCACCAGCAAGGGAAGAAGCTTGCGAAAAATATTTCCAACTACGAGCACCAGGCTCAGCACGGCGATGGCAAACAATACGTTCACGATCAGCTCTCGACTAACAAATCGATCGATCAACTTCATCTTCCGGCGCAGAAGTTAGCACAAATCAGTAGACGCGTCGGACGGCGGCCGCTAGAGATTTCAGCAGTCTAGTGAGAATTCCCTTCTTAATCTTGTACGGAGCAATGTCGTGCCTTTGTTGCTTATCTCTGCAAGGATGTCATCGCCATGCTGAGATAGTGATCTCCGGAAATGAGAGCCTTCGTTTAACCTCGGAACAGGTGCAAGTAAACAAGCAGCGCACAAACTGTGGGAGTATTATGAGTTCGCCGAGTCTGATCATGCCCAACTAGAATATTGGCTGGCCGAATACGGACGTCTTAAAAAAGCAAACAAGCCAGGTGAAAGATGATCAGCCAGTTGTGAGTCCGATTACGGCCCACAGGGCCGTGGCTACAGGATTGTGGGCTTCTATCGCGATTGCCTTGTTATGCGTAACAAGTTGCGCAACCATTTCGCGTCACGATTTTTCGGAGCCGACTCCTGGATGGCAAACTAAAAGCGGTCAGCTCATGTATCGCGCACCAAACACGACGCTCATAGGCGAGGCGCTTGTTCGCTTTTCCACGACCGGTGACTTTGAATTGACCGTTTCGAAAGGCCCGGGAATTACACTGCTCTTGCTGCGGCAAGACGCGACGTTCGCCGAAGTTAAGGGGGGATTGGCTCACCAGGGATGGTCTGGACCTGTCGGAAATGCCCCGCCCCAATTGCGAAGCTGGCTGGGATTACGAGATCAATTCCTTCACGCACCGGATCGAAAAACACTCCGCTACGCGGCCGGCAACGAGACATTCGTATTCCGGTTCTGAGAGCCGGGGAAGGTAAGCCTCCCAGCTTATCTCGGCCGGCAGGCTTCCCCGCCTGCCGAGAAAAGGCAGGTAAGATGCCAGCCTGCCGAATCGGGCTAGAACCCTGACTTCAAATGCCAGCATTGGCATCCTCACGCTGATTCGTGTTCAATGCCTCGTTCATGCGCATCAGTGATTTCATCGCCCAAACCATAACCAAGCAACGCATGCTGGTGTGGTGTGGCGTGGCTTTACTGACCGTCGCCTGCGTCACAATCCTCGTGACGTCGTTACAAGTTGATTCCGAAATCTTCAACGTTTTGCCGGGCAAGTTTTCGTCGGTGAACGGTCTCAAGATTTACGATCGCGATTTTGAGCAAACGCATGAGCTCACGTTCGCGCTTCAGTGCGAGCCGAACGATGCGGATAAACTGGAGGAGTTCGCCCCAGTGTTTGCCGAAAGATTGCGGCAGCAGCCCTGGTGCATGCGCGTGCTCACCGGCTCGCCAATGTCCACCCCTGATGGAATCCGCGATCTTCAGTCAATCGCGGTGCCGCTACTTCTCAATCTGGAACCAGGCATCTTTCGCGAAACCATCTCGGTTCTGCAACCCGAGAAAATTCGCGATCGTCTTCATCGCTTGCGCCAACAGATCGAAGCGGGCTCACCGCGCCCGCAGTTCGAGCTTTCATTTGATCCACTTGGTCTAATCGCGCCGGCGTTGAAGCCCTTTGCGGAAAGTACGATCATCGAGCAGGAGCAACCGCTCACGTCGCCGGATCGCACGATGCGCGTTTTCCTGGTGGTGACGAATCAGCAGTCGATCAGTGCCTTCGAATGCCAGCGCTTGATGCGCGAGGTAAACAAGTTTCGTGTAATCGCTATCGAAGGATGGAATGGCGGCCCGTTACAGGTGCTCGTGACCGGGCGCGCAGCTTTTGCATCGGAAATTTCGCTGAGCATGCGTTACGACGTCGTGGCGACACTTCTTGGCTCGGTTCTGCTGGTAGGCACAATTTTCTTTGTGGGTTTTCGCCGATGGCTTCCTCTTCTGGGCATGGCCCTTTGTCTTCTCCTCTCATGCGTGGTTGCTCTAACTCTGGGGCAACTACTGTTTGGGCGACTCAGCATGATCAGCGTCGGTTTTTGCGCGATTCTGGTCGGGCTCGGAGTCGACTTCGCCATTCTCACCATCGGGCGTTATCACCAGGGGCGGTCCGATGGAGAACCACATCGGAAGGCAATCGCAATATCGATAGCAAAACTTGGACGCGCGGTTTTCTTTGGTGCACTCACCACAGCGGTCGGTTTTCTTGCCCTGGTGCTAAGTGGCTCGATGGCCTTCTCGCAGCTGG
>JBKPLD010000072.1:0-10909 GCA_046731415.1 Verrucomicrobiota bacterium | reverse complement strand
AGATAGCCCGCGGCGAACGTCCATCGACTTTTCTGATAAACGGTGGTGCAGATCCGCGTCGGGTTGGCCTGGCGCTGGAGGCTGTTTTTGCGCGCCAGCAGGAACTCGAGCGCCAGATCGCTGGGCGCGAATCCGATACACAAACCATTCTCAGCGCGATGGAAGATGGCGTGCTCGTAGTCGATGCGCGCAGTCGCATTACGCTGGTGAATCCCACTTTTGAGAAGCTATTCGATCTGCGCGATCAGGCTGTGGGCGCTCCTTTGGTCGAGGCCGTCCGCCACGCAACGCTGGATCAACTGATTGCGCAAACGCTAAAGACTGGCGAGACATTGCGGAGCGAGTTGAACGTAACCGATTCGCGGACCCACGGTGAGCGACACATCGAAGTCAGCGCCGTTCCAATCAAAAAAGCTGACGATGAAATGTCAGGCGCAGTCGTGCTTTTCCACGATATCACCGAGTTGAAGCAGGTGGACCAAATCCGACGCGAATTTGTCGCAAATGTTTCACACGAACTGCGAACACCGTTGTCGATTCTGCGCGGCTACATCGAGGTGTTACTTGATGAGCCGGAGACAGCACGGGAAGAGCTTGCGCGGATCCTTTCGATCATGGACCGGCATTCCAAACGACTCCAGAGGCTGGTTGATGACCTGCTAAGCCTTGCCCAACTGGAGTCGACCCAGGCCACGCTGGAACTTAGCGTCGTGCATATCGACGAGTTGTTTAATAACCTTATCCGTGATTGGAAAGAAAAACTCGCCGCGAAGAATCTGAAAGTAGTCGTCAACTTGACTCCTGAAGCATCGACGCTTTATGCCGACGGAACGCGCCTGGAGGAAGTGCTTTACAATTTGCTGGATAACGCAGTGAAATTTTCATCCGAGAACGGGCAGATTCATCTGCAGACATCGCGTCGCGGCCCCGACATAGTCTTAAGCATGGCGGATAACGGGCTTGGGATCAGCAAAGAGCATTTGCCGCGAATTTTCGAGCGCTTTTATCGCGCTGACAAAGCGCGCAGCCGCGAACTGGGAGGCACTGGCCTGGGACTGGCCATTGTGAAACATGTTGCGCAGTTACATGGAGGCCGTGTAGAAGCGGAGAGTGAAATTGGCAAGGGGACGACAATTCGCGTCGTGCTTCCAATGTAGCGCGAGCGACTCGCTTGCGATTCACTAACCTTGCAAGCCAGAGCCTCGCGCTGCCCTGTCACACAAAAGTAACATTAAAGATTTTGACGGTTCGGAGCGCGCTGCGGCAGGCTGGCAGTATCTATGAAGTCTCCCAAATCTGCTCACAAAATTCTAGCGACGCTATTGTTAGCCGGAGTTACTGCAACCGCCTCAGCGCAGATGATGATTAACGGTGCAGGCGCAACCTTTCCGTATCCTATTTACTCAAAATGGTTCGACGAGTACGCGAAAGTCGATCCCTCAGTGCGATTTAATTACCAATCGATTGGATCGGGTGGTGGGCAGAAGCAAATCCTTGCCCAAACAGTCGATTTCGGTGCCTCCGATGGGCCGATGAGCGATGAGAATCTTGGCAAAGCTCCGGGCAAAATTCTCCATATTCCGACGGTCGCCGGCGCGGTGGTGCTCACCTATAATTTGTCTGGCAATCCGAGCTTGAAACTCGACGGAGATACCATCGCCGGAATCTTTCTTGGTCAGATAAAGAAATGGAATGATCCAAAGCTGAGGGCGTTAAATCCTGGGACAAACCTGCCCGATCAAGAGATCGTGGTCGTACACAGATCGGACGGCAGCGGAACGACATTTATCTTTACCGATTACCTCAGCAAAGTAAGCGGGGAATGGAAGGCAAAGGCAGGCAATAACACTTCAGTCAATTGGCCGACCGGTATCGGTGGCAAAGGAAACGAGGGTGTATCAGGGCAGGTAAAGCAAACGCCTGGCGCGATCGGCTATGTGGAATTGATTTACGCGACCCAAAACAAAATGCCGTACGCGGACGTGAAAAATTCCGCAGGCCAATTTGTGAAACCGACAATTGAGTCGGTGACAGCTGCGATTGCAACCGCCGATATCCCGGACGACTTCCGGTTTTCCATGACGAACGCTCCGGGAAAGGATGCTTACCCAATTTGTGGCGCGACGTGGCTCTTGGTTTACCAACAGCAAAAGGACGCTACGAAAGGAAAGAAATTGGTGGAGTTTTTGAAATGGGCGATGAAAGACGGCGAAAAGATGGCCAAAGACCTCGATTACGCCTCGCTTCCAGAAAACGTGCAAGAGCGCGTTTTGAAGAGGATCGACGAGATTAAAATGTAATTTGGTAAAGCGAATGGAGGTTGCCACAGCTCCAGCGGTCACACGCGGCGAGCCGCTCACGGCGGCCGCGGCGATGAAGCGTCCGTCGCGCTTTGGTGACAAAGCGTTTGAATGGCTCACGCTGATCATGGCGCTGACCGTAGTCGTGCTGATCGTTTTGACCGGGTGGCAGCTGTGGCAGGGATCAGTGCTTGCTATCAAGAAATTCGGATTCCATTTTCTCACAACATCGACGTGGGATCCGGTTGCAGGCGAATTCGGGGCGCTGCCATTCATTTACGGAACGCTGGTTTCGTCGCTGATCGCGTTGCTGATAGCCGTTCCATTGGGCATCGCGACGGCAGCGTATCTTACCGAGCTTGCGCCGCTTTGGATTCGGCAACCGCTGGTGTCTTTGATCGAAATGCTGGCAGCAATTCCGAGTGTTATCCTCGGGCTCTGGGGCATTTTCGTGATGATTCCCTGGTTGCGTGATTATCCGTTCCCATGGCTCAAACGACTCTTTGGTTGGACGCCATTTTTCAGCGGCCCGATCTACGGCCCTTGTATGTTCGCCGGTGGAATCGTTATCGCGGTCATGATTCTGCCGATCATTACTTCGGTCTCGCGCGAAATTCTGCGCAGCGTTCCGGATCTGCAGCGCGAAGCGGCCTATGGTTTGGGCGCCACCCGCTGGGAAGCGACGCGAATCGCGGTGCTGAGTTACGCAAAGAAGGGGTTGTTTGGCGCGGTGATTCTTGGCTTGGGACGCGCTCTTGGCGAAACAATGGCAGTCACAATGGTCATAGGCAATACGCCGCAGATCGCCGCGTCGCTCTTCAAGCCCGGTTACACCCTTGCCAGCGTGCTCGCCAATGAATTCACCGAAGCTACGACTGATCTTTATCTTCAAGCTTTGTTCGAAATTGGCCTGGTTCTTTTTGGAATAACGATCCTGGTGAACCTTCTCGCCCAACTTCTTCTGCGGACCATTGCCGTCAAATCAGCCACTCGCGCCGTACAATAGCGATGCATTTTGAACGGGCCCATAATCACACCTGGCGCAAAATCAAAAGCGCGCTGGCGGTTGTAATCGCTTTTACTTCCGCACTTCTTGTGATCGCGCCATTGGGTCTGGTGTTTTTTTACCTACTTATCAATGGCGCCGGTGCCGTGAACTGGGACTTCTTCACCAAATTGCCGGCACCGGTGGGAGCAGCTGGCGGCGGCATGGCGAATGCAATTGTCGGCTCGCTCGAATTACTTGCGTTTGCGAGCGTGATTGGCATACCGATCGGGGTCCTGGGCGGAGTTTATCTCGCGGAATACGGATCGGCGCGGATCAATTCTGTTCTCCGCTTTCTGGCTGATGTCCTCAACGGCGTTCCGTCGATCACCTGGGGCATGGTGGTGTACGGTTTGGTAGTTTTGCGGTTCAAAGGCTTCTCAGCCTACGCTGGCGGTCTTGCGCTCGCTCTGATCATGATTCCACTCATCCTGCGCACGACGGAGGAAGTTATCCTTCTGGTGCCAAACGGATACCGCGAAGCCTCGCTCGCGCTTGGTGTCAGCCGCTGGAAAACGATCGTCCACATTGTCATGAAGACCGCGTCCAAAGGGATCATCACCGGAATCCTGCTCGCTCTCGCTCGTGTAGGGGGCGAAACAGCCCCGCTTCTTTTCACCGCGTTTGGTAATCGCTTTTGGAACCATAGCCTGAGTCAGCCCATTGCCGCGCTGCCGTTGCAGGTTTTTACCTATGCCATTTCTCCGTATGACGACTGGCATCGGCAGGCGTGGGCCGGCGCGCTCGTTCTCGTCACCGGTGTTTTTTGCGTTAATGTGGTTGTGAGAATTCTGACTCGAGGGCGTGGGGCATCCGTCGTTTAGGGCTTTCGCAAATGGAGAATCTAGTTATGGAAACACCAGAACAGACCGTTATGGAGCGCCTCGAAAAGGGGACGGTACCGCCGCCCGACGCAGAGATTCCACCAGCCCGCACGTTTGAGGTGAAAAATCTCTCGATCTGGTACGGTGAGAAGCGTGCTATCGATGGAGTGACGATGGATGTTGTCTCAAACGCTGTAACTGCGGTGATTGGTCCAAGCGGTTGCGGCAAATCAACTTTCCTCCGCGCTCTCAACCGCATGCACGAACTGACTCCAAAGACGCGCATGGAAGGAACCGTTCTGTTGCAGGGCGAAGACCTCTATTCGAGCACGGCCGATCCTGCGATTGTTCGGCGGCGGGTCGGAATGATTTTTCAAAAATCGAATCCGTTTCCGACGATGACCATCGGCGAGAATGTCATTGTTGGCTTGCGATTGAACGGAGTGCGGAACCAAAAATTCCTCAATGAGCGTTTGGAGAAATCACTTCGCATGGCCGCTTTGTGGGACGAGGTGAAGGATGATTTGCACAAGCCGGGCACGAGCCTTTCGGGTGGGCAACAGCAGAGACTTTGCATCGCGCGCGCGCTCGCTGTGGAGCCGGAAGTGATTTTGATGGACGAGCCGTGTTCCGCGCTCGATCCAATCGCTACGGCGAAGATCGAGGAGCTGATCTATGAACTCAAAGCGAAATACACGATCGTCACAGTGACACACAACATGCAGCAGGCCGGCCGTATTTCGGATTACACCGCTTTCTTTTATCTTGGCCGGCTGATTGAGTTCGGTCCGACAACCAAGATCTTCACAAATCCCACCGAAAAACAGACGGAGGACTATATCACGGGCCGATTTGGATGATGGATGGCAGGGCGCGACCGTCGTTCGACCCTGAGCTCACGGCCGAAGGGCCGGGCGCGCCGCGAACAAGAGGAAGAGGAAGAGAAAGGCGGAGATTGATAATTGATGATCGCGTCAAGACATATTCTGGGAACATTTGATGAAGCGCTGGCCGCGCTGCGCAACAACGTACTCATGATGGCGGGCCTGACTGAGCGCAGCCTGGAGCGAGCCATGAAGGGTCTCTTTGATCGCAATGATGACCTTTGCGCAACCACAATCGCGGATGACGAAGAGATCGATCAGCTTGAAAAACAAATCGATAAGGACGGCGTTGATATTCTGCTCCGGTTTCAACCTGTAGCGTCGGATCTGCGCCGCGTCGTTTCCGCAATGAAACTATCATCCAACCTGGAGCGCATGGCCGATCAGGCGACCACGATTGCCCGGCGCGCGCGGAAGTTAAATCAGCATCCGCCGCTGCCGGAGATCGAACTGATAAAGCCGATGTACGAGCAGGCCATGTCCATGTTCAAGGACAGTGTGGACGCGTTTGCGCGCGAAGATGTCGAACTCGGTTGTGCAGTCGTTGGGCGCGACGAAAGGCTGGATGATTTGAACCAAATAGCCAGCCACAAATTGGTCGAGCGAATGGCGCAGGATCCCGATCAATTGCGCGGCTATTTGAATTTGATTTTTATTGGCCGCTGTCTGGAGCGTGTCGGCGATCACGCTACCAACATTGCCGAAGACGCTGTGTATGCGGCCAATGCAGAGGACATTCGGCATCAGTCTCTCGCTACCACAACGTGAGGGACCATTGGCGGCCCCAGCCGGTCTTGCCTAACTTTCCAAGCAGTGGTTGCTTGAGTCAGCGACCATTAATAGTAGCGCGAGCCTCTGGCTTGCACGCTGAAACCGACACGCATGCGCTACTCTTGGGCCCGCGGATTGAACAATAATGACCTAAGATGCCTACAGCGGCCGCCAAAACCAGTATCGTCGAGGAGCCTTCTGCGAAGGTTGAACTAATCCAGAAAGCTCGTCCCGAGGAAACGCTTCTTTCGGATCCTGAAAATTTTATCAACCGCGAACTGAGCTGGTTGGAGTTTAACCGGCGAGTTCTCGAGGAAGCGCAGGATCCCACTCAGCCCCTTATCGAACGCGTCAAGTTCCTTACGATTGTCAGTTCAAATTTGGATGAATTCTTCGAGATCCGGGTTGCTGGGATCAAGCAACAAATCAAAAGTGAAACAAGCGAGATCGGTCCGGATGGATTGAGTCCGACCGACACATTTAATCGCATCCAGAAAACGGTGCGCGAGATCGTCGCCACGCAATACGCGCTCTGGAACGACGAACTGCTGCCAGAGCTTGCGAAGAACGGGATTTACGTGCGGGAAATGGGGGAACTTTCGGCAAAACGCGCCGCATGGGCGCATCGTTATTTTCAGCAGGAAGTTCTTCCCATGCTTACTCCGCTGGCCGTCGACGCCAGTCATCCGTTTCCGCATCTTTTGAACCGAAGCCACAATCTGCTGGTTCGCGCAAAATTGCAGCGAGGCGGCGAACCACTCCACGCTATCGTGCAGGTGCCCAGAGCGGTATCGCGTCTGATCGCACTGCCACGCGGCAAGAGCGCAGACGAATCGTGGGAATACATTTATCTCGCCTCGCTTATCAAACAGCACATTGGCGAGTTGTTCCCCGGCTTGATCCTGGACGAGGTTCACGCGTTTCGGGTCACGCGCAACAGCGATCTGTACATCGACGAGGAGGAAGCGGAAAACCTGTTGCGCACGATCGAGCAGGAGCTGCGGCGCTCCAGTCGAGGCAACGCGGTTCGCCTCGAAGTGGAAGCCGATTGCCCAAAAGACGTTTTGGAGTTGCTGCTGAGGTTCTTCGATCTGACAGACGCTGACGCTTACAAACTCGATGGCCCACTTACGATGACGCATCTCATGCCGCTCGTGACAAACGATGCGTTTGCCAAGCTAAGGGACCGTCCCTTTCAGCCGGCGCGCGATCCTGCGCTTCCACCGCACGTCGATTTTTTTGAAGTCTTGCGACGTCAGGATGTGCTGCTGCATCATCCTTACGATAGCTTCGATCAAATTGTCGAATTGATCGAGGCCGCCGCGCAGGATCCACAGGTGCTGGCGATCAAAATTACTCTGTATCGGACAAGCGGCGATTCGCCCATCGTCGAAGCGCTCATCGACGCGGCGAACGCCGGAAAACAAGTCACTGCGATTGTTGAGCTGCGCGCCCGGTTTGATGAGGCAAGCAATATCCAGTGGGCACGGCGCCTGGAAGAAGCCGGTGCACACGTCATCTATGGCGTGGTCGGCCTCAAAACGCACTGCAAAGCGCTGTTGATCGTCCGCCGCGATAAAGATCAACTCCGGCGCTACGTGCAGCTGGGCACGGGTAATTATCATCCGCGCACCGCGCGCATTTACACCGACTTTAGTTTGCTGACCAGCGAGCCCAAGTTGACGGAGGAAGTCGCGATCGTCTTCAACACCCTCACTGGTCTGGCGGGTTACCCGGGACTCAAAAAATTGATGGTCTCGCCGTTTGATATGCACAGCCGCCTTATCCAATTGATTGAAAGGGAACGCGACCACGGTAGAGCAGGCAAACCTGCGCGTATCGTCGCGAAATTGAACGCGCTGGTCGATCAGGAGATCATCGAAAAGCTGTACGAGGCCTCGTGCGCAGATGTAACCATCGATTTGATTGTCCGCGGCATCTGTTGTTTGCGGCCCAAAATGCCCAGCCTGAGCGAGAACATCCGTGTCATCAGCATTGTTGGCCGCTTTCTTGAACACAGCCGGATTTTTTATTTTGAGAATGCCGGTCAGCCCAGAGTGTTCCTTTCCAGCGCAGATTGGATGCCGCGAAACTTCTTCCGCCGGATCGAACTGGCGTTCCCGGTCGAAAACCCGGCATTGCGCGACCAGATTATCAACGAAGTGCTTCCCAGCTTCTTGCATGACCGCGTCAAGGCGCGAGAGCTGCAGCCCGACGGCACCTATCGTCGGTTGAAACCTGAAGGCCTGGAGCAGCGTGCCCAGGCGCAATGGCATTTCCGCGAAATCTCTCGCGAGCGCGCGAAGAAAATAGCCGGCTCCAAGAAAAAATTTCACGCGGACAGATTAATTCCGATCACCGTTGCGACCGAGCCACCCAGCGCGAATCCGGAAACTGAGAGCGCTCAAAAGTCGGCGCCGTCAGGTACGACACCGCCGGCATCATCCGCCTCTGCCAAGTCCACGGCGGACAAGCCAACGCCCGGTACAACTCGAAAGCAATCTTGAAAAATAAAGTCCTCGTTATCGATGTCGGCGGCTCAAATGTGAAGCTGATGATCTCGCGCGCGGAGAGAAGAAAATTCAAGTCCGGACGCAAGTTGACCCCGCGCGCGATGGTGAACCAAATCAAACCGCTGGTTGCCGGTTGGAAATTCGACGTTATCTCGCTCGGGTTCCCGTCTCCCGTGCGCGACGGCAAGATTGTAAGCGAGCCAAAACATCTGGGCAAAGGCTGGGTGGGATTCGACTTCAAGAGAGCGCTCGGTAGACCGGTCCGCATTATCAATGACGCAGCCATGCAGGCGCTCGGCAGCTATCACGGTCGCCGTATGCTCTTTCTCGGCCTCGGGACAGGACTTGGGTCCGCCCTGATTTGGGATAACTATGTCCTTTGCCTCGAATTGGGTGACTTGCCTTATCGCAACGGCAGTATCATTGAGGATTACCTCGGCGAAGCCGGCCAGAGACAGCTCGGCGAGAAAGCCTGGCAGCGCGATGTTCAGCACGCCGTTGTACAACTCAAAAAGTCGCTCATCGCGGATTATGTTGTGCTCGGTGGTGGAAATGCCAAGGAGTTAAACAAAGTCCCGAAGGGCATTGAGCTTGGACATAATCGGAACGCGTTCCTGGGTGGAGTTAGACTCTGGCAAACCAACCCGCGCACGCGGCGGCCGAAATGGCAGATCCTTTAGAAAGTATCCAAAATGAAACTTTATTTTCTCAGACATGGCGAAGCCGACTGGCCCAATTGGAAAAAACCGGACGATGAACGCCCGCTGACCAAGCGTGGCAAAAGAGAAATGCGCGACGTCGCGAAATTTCTAGACCGCCTCAAAGTGCGGCCCGACTTGATTGTGACCAGTCCATTGCCTCGAGCGGCGCAGACCGCTGAAATCGCTGCCGATTACCTCAAAGCAAAGGTGCGCAAGGATGAATCGCTCGCGCCGGGATTTGGCACAGGCGAATTGCGCACTGTGATGAAACGGCATCGAGCAAACGTTCTGATGCTGGTTGGCCACGAGCCGGATTTCACCAATATTATTTCAGGATTAACAGGGGCGTCGCTTAAACTATCCAAGGCTGGCGTCGCGCTTGTCGACGTCGATCCTGAATCCGAGGAAGGAAAACTTCTTTGGCTTTTCCCGCCAAAGATCGGCAAGAAGTGATCGGCCGATTAAGTGAGACGTGATTAGTGAGCGGTGAGAAGTACAAACCGGGTGGTGCTGCGGCGCTTCTCACCAGTCACCTCTCACCAATCACCAACTCAGCGCGCGAGCAGATAAATCGCGACCAGCGTAAGCAGGAAGTACGGAACCAGCACAGCGGCGCCAGCGTAATCTTTCGCCATTCGTTGTCCGAAGAACAACGCCAAAAGCGCAACCGACGAAATGACGGCACCGTAGAAGGCGAGGGTGGTTTCTCGCGCAACGATTAGCATGAAACTTCCAATTGCGCTCAGCGCTCCGGCTGCAATTTCGAGAATCATGATCGCCGTCACCAGTACCGGCACAATTCCGGCCAATGGACTTTTAGCGAAATGCCCGTTTAGCCATTCAAGGTTACCGCGGTAGTCGACGACTTTATCGATCCCGGATTGAAGGAAGAGGATCGCAAGAAAAGCGGAGGAGAAAATCTGTGTCAGATAAATCGCTCCGGTGAGTGTGTGCAAAGGTGGCATAGCTAACGAATCTTAGCCGGAGCAATCAGACCCTGTCGATTCTTTCATGCCACTAACTCGCACTGCGAGGCCCGGACGCAAAAAACAGGGACGCGATTTTATTCGCGTCCCTGTCTCGTAGAACTAACTCGCCGGTCTAGCGACCGGCTATGGCGTAATACGCTAAGTGAAGATCATTGGAGCCTGGTCCATCCAGATTGATCCAACCTTGAACTACGTCGCCTAATGGTTGACCCGCGTTGACTGTGATCGTTATGATTGTCGAACCGTTGGCTGGCACGGTTACGCTAGGGGGCACAGTGATCCGATTGTCCCCGGCGCTCAACGTTCCAGCATCGTAAATGCTCGGAACCGTTTCGCCGAAAGTGTCCGGCGTAAACTTTGTAACAGAGACGTTGAACGTTTCGTCCGTTCCGGTCGGGTTGGACAATGTGATGGTGACCGAGGTTGGATGGCCGAGGCCGACGCGGCCGAAACTGGCCGAAACAGGATCCAGCCACGTTGTCGCTTCAGCTGCAACCGAGAGGTTCTCACGCCCGCTTCCTTGCGCTGTCGGACCGACGTCATGCGAGCCGGTCACTGCGTCCTTCAGTACCAAGTCGGCGTGATTGTTCGGTGAAGGTTGACGACCTTCAGGGCTGGTATTTTGCGTGTCAACCTGATTTCCGAGGCCAGATTTTTCCTAGGAAATTGGAGCGGTGTGAGAGCAATTTTGTACCACGCCCGAGTAGTCCTTTGTCTGGTTAGTCGCCCTGGCCGGCTGCATCGGCGAAGGCGAGGTCGCCGGATTTTAAATCCAGCTCTGCTTCAGCAGGCGTCCCAAAAACGCGGGCGCGGGTTTCATCAAATTCTTTTTCCCAGCGCGCGACGACCACGGTTGCCAGACAATTCCCGACCACATTCACG
>JBKPLD010000071.1:0-14169 GCA_046731415.1 Verrucomicrobiota bacterium | reverse complement strand
ACAACCAGAAGCCTTTTCATAACAGATATCCTCCTTAAGCCGAGCGGAAGCCTCTCTCGACAAGACCGGCCCGATCCACCAGGAAAAGGGGTCGGGGTTATCTACTGGGGTCGCAGGGGTGTTTCGAGACTACGCTCTTAGCGGAAATAATGTCAATCTTATTCTGAGAGGATTGCTGACGCGCCCTCGCTGCGCGGAAAACTTTAGCGCGCGGTGTTCCTCGGCCATGGGTGCGCAGCACTCTCGGCTTTGTTCAGGGCGGCGGCGGAATCCCGCGGGCGCGGAGGAAGCTCTGCGGGACCTCGTCTAAGATCACGATGTCCGTCCAAAGTGGCAGTGGTTCATCCCAATCGATGGCGACAACGAAAACCACGCCTCCGTCGAATGGAGCGATGTTCCCCACCCAAATGTCGGCCTCACCAACAAAACGCTGCGGTGAGGCTGTTGTAATTGCCTCATCTCCTTCGCTTGCCGAAACGAGAACAATGGACTGCTTAGTGATGAAGGGTGAAGTGAAAGTGAATCTTACTCGACCGTTCCAGCGGCCCCAGAAGATCCGACGGACTTGTGACATAAATTATTTTCTTACGGTCTTGGATGATCCGCTCGTTAGGGAGGTAGCCTAACTAAGCTCGCTTTTACTAGCTAAAACAGACAAGATATTTTTCCAGCTGTTAATTTGCACGCCCGTCTACGAGTACCACGGTCGTTTTCTACGTTTGGCCAAACTTTCAGTGCAAAACCATGCAAGCCGACGGAAAGATAAGCGCATCCGGACAGCCGCTTCTTGTTCCGTCGCAGATCGCTTTGAAAAACCGTGAAAAGACGCGCAAAAAGTGCTTCTTGAATTAGAAATCCGTTGCTTTCTTCAGCTGAGCTACCGGCGCATTTAGATACCTGAGTGTAACCATCCCGCTTGGAAAATCGCTGCCGGATGAGATGGATGGATAAATCTACGGTTCTTTGAAATCGCCCTTGTGTTCGTGCGTCTCAAATCACGTGCCAGCATCATCACAAATTCGGAATGGCAGCGCATCGGAAATCAGATCGACGCCGCGCTTATCTTTGCGAGAGTGCACTTCGTGAAGGCGGAGCACTTTCATTTGCCTGTTGATTTTTCGAGCCGTTTCGAGCCGCCGTATTGAATGTCCGGCCTCTGGACATGATCCTCGTGAAAGAGCACGTCATCCAGTTGCCGCATATCGACCATTTCTCCGCACTGTCTATATTTATAGAAGTGTTTTTTGTCCGCTTCGCTTAGTTCGTTGAATCATGCATATCATTTTCTGCGAAACGCCGCTGCAAGCTTTTCAATAACCCAGCGCAGTACCATCCAAATCAGCCACAGCGCGACAAGAAACGCAGCGATTACGAGCAGCAGCGCAATCAGCTTCCAGAAAGACCTTGCCCCTCCTGGAATGTATGATGGCACCTGCGCAATCGCTAAGCGAAACTCTTCGCGTTGCATATAGTTGCCGTTTCTCTAGCTTCCGCCGAAGAACGACATCAGCAACCGTGAGTTCTTGGACGCGATCCCGGTATTTTTCCCCTCAGTCTGGACTGCTGATTCAGTGTTTCAAGGAACACACCAAATCCACTCAGCGCTGAACGACAGTTTCTTAAGCGCGGTTATTCTGTCCGAAAAGTGACCGAACAGCACGTCGAAATGTTTCAATAAAGTCTGATTTAGCTATGAAAAAGCAATGCGACCCTAACGGGATTCGAACCCGTGTTACCGCCGTGAAAGGGCGGTGTCCTGGGCCTCTAGACGATAGGGTCACAAAAGCCGGGCAATATCAGAATTGCCGTTCCTTTACGCAAGGCAAATCGCCCGATTGCTTTTCAGGTTTTTGAGACGGCGCATAGCGCCGTGGCTACAGCCTTGGATTCAGTTCGTGTATCAGGGCCGCGGCGCGCGCGGTTGCGCCCTGATGCTCGCTCAAAACTTTGCGCGCGCTTTGAACGAGGCGTTGGCGCGCTTCGCTGTCACGCAAAAGCCCCGTGATCGTTCGTTCAAGCGAATCAACATCGTGAACCTGGATCGCGCCTTTCCTCGACACAAGCGCCTTAGCAAGTGTTGCGAAGTTTTCCATATGCGGACCAAACACGACTGGTTTGCCGACCATGATCGGTTCCACGGGATTTTGCCCACCATGCGCAGTCAGGCTTTTCCCCATGAAGACAATGGTGGCGATAGCATACCAGCGCTGAAGTTCGCCTGTCGTATCAAGAACAATACAATCTGCGTCTGATTCCCGATTAGCCGCGACTTCACTCGCCAGGGTCACGCGCATTGGCAAGGCAGCAAGTTGCGCGCGGATTTCGCGGAGCCGTTCGACGTGGCGTGGCGCAATGAACAGCTGCAACGATGGGAATTGCCCACGCAAACGCAGAAAGATTGTGGCCAGAATTTCCTCTTCACCCCGATGCGTGCTGCCGCCGAACAACACGGGCCGCTCTCGATCCACACGGTTCAAGCCGGCATGCTGCACGTCTCCTTGCGCTTGCAAAGCCTGGTCACGTCCATCGGGGTCGTATTTAATACTGCCAACCGCGTGAATCTGATCGCGCGAAACACCGATCGCGGCCCATCGATCAACATCGTCCGGTTCCTGCGCACAGACCAGGTCCAACAGTCGAAATGTTGGAGCCACGAAAAACCGGAAGCGGCGAAATCTTCGTTCCGATCTCGGGGACAAGCGCGCGTTCACCAATATCGTGGGGATTCGGCATTCGTGCGCGAGCGCAACGAGGTTTGGCCAAACTTCAGCTTCAACCAGCACGATCCGCGTCGGTCTTATCGCGGAAAACGCGCGGCGCATGATCGGCCAGTAGTCGAGCGGCGTGTACATGACAGCAATCCAGGGCGGCGCGTTCTTGTTTGCCAGAGCGAAGCCGGTTGTGGTGGTCGTGGTCAGAACGCAGTGCAAACCCGGTTCGAGGGCGCGCAATGAGTTGGCCAGCTTTAACCCAATGTTTACTTCACCCACGCTTACCGCATGCAGCCATGTCGATTTCCGCTGCGACAGAACTCTGCGTAGTTCGCGATCGTAAATTCCAACGCGTTGCCCGAACTTTTCGCGGTAACCACCGCGACGAATCATCTTCACGAAATAGGCCGGCAAGAAGAACAAAAGTCCGATCGGCCAGAACAGATTGTAAATGAAACGAATCATTCAACACCGAAATTCTTCGCGTGCTCGCGACTCGCTGTCGGAGTTGCAGATTGCGGCCGCGGAATGCGAATTTTTCGAGGCGAAGCCGCTTTGGAGTGCGGCGGTTCGGCACCGCTTTGGGACAGAAAGAGAACCTCAGTCGCTCCGTAGGTTTTCTGGCGAAGCACAAGCCATTGGTTCATTTCGGGAAGAGCTTCAGCCGGCCGTTTCTCCAAAACGAAAATCCCATGTACGTCGATCACCTGAGGCAACGCCTTGTTCGCCAAGAGTTTTTCGGTGAAGCGCTCGCCGTTCTCCGTCTTTTCGTACGGCGGATCGGCAAAAACGATGTCAAACATTTGGGCGCTCGAAGAATGTCGGAGGAAACCGAAGACATCCTGCTGTCGAACGCGTCCTTTCAACTTTGTTTTGGCGAGATTTTCCTCGATGATCGCCGCCGATTGTCGATCTGCCTCGACAAAAACGACGGAAGACGCCCCGCGGCTGAGAGCTTCAATCCCCAGCGCGCCACTTCCCGCGAAAAGATCGAGGACCCGCGCCCCTACCACGGCGTCGCCAAGGCTGGAAAAGATTGCAGCTTTGACCCGATCCATCGTTGGTCGCACACCGAGTTTTGGAACTGCCAGGCGGATTCCACCGGCGCTGCCGGCGATCACTCTCATGGTGACAAGGTTGGCGTTGGCGTGGTAGTCGCCTCAGGCACCGCCGCCTCCTGTGGCGGAGCAGAAGTTGATGACGCGGCGGGCATCGCCTTGGCCGCATCGCTATCCCCGGGCGCTGCGGGCGCGGCCTCTTCGATTTGTTTTTTCTTCTTCTTTGCTCGCTCCTTTTTTCCGCCGCCGAGGAAGCTGTTAATCATCTTGCTAAGATCACTACCGACCAGACGGTCCATTAAGTTTGTGCTGGGGCGATCGACGGTACCGCCCACCTGAAAATCAATCGCAGAATAGCCGGGCTGGTTAATCGGCTGAAAATTCTGGCGGATTGCCTTGAAAAGCTGACTACGAATTTTGTCGTTGATCGCGAGCTCAGAATCGAGTTTCAGCTTGCCGTTAAATCGAACTGTTCCCGTCGCTGTCAGACGAATATTCGGGGAACGCAAAATCAGTTCGTCGATGGTGACCAAGCCTGGATTCACGTGATACCTGGCCTCCGCTTGCTCGAGATGAAGCTCTCTTAATTCTTCGATCTGAAGAAGCTCTCCGAGTAACACCAGCAAGCTATATTGCTGAACGCGTCCGTCGCGAAGCGAGATTTCACCCTTTCCCACGAATGCCTCCGGATCGGCCGTTTTGCCGGAAGCCTGGAAACTTCCTTCAAGTTTGCCCTGCACCATTCCCTTGGGACCGCCGGCGTTTGCGATAATTTGATCGGCCTGTACATCATGAAATTTTACGCTCGTAGTAAATGGCGAATCCTCCGATTCCGGTTGCATCGCAAAATAGCCGTTGATCTCGCCGTTCCCGGCGCGCGCGGAAATCTTGGAAAGTTCCAGCACATCAGGCTCGTAGCGCAGTGGAGAGCGCAGTTGCTCCAGGAAAAAACGGTCCTGCAGGGAAATTCTCGCTACCTTCGTGTCACCGTGGAGCGCCAGCGCGCTGCGGATGCTGGTGCGAAAGTCTACTCCATCAAAACTCGCAAGGAGCCGGCCGGTGTGATCGAGAAAACTGAAATTGCCGTTCCTAATACTGACGCGCCGAACCTCGGGAGGCATCGGCAGTCTCGGTTCCAGTTTTGGAGATTGCTCATTAACCGTCGCCTGAACGGGAGAAGGAAGGTTCGCCGGAGTCGTTGCAACAACAGGAGCGCTCTGTGGTTGAGAGTTTTTAGCGGATTCGCTTTCGACTTCAGGCGGGGACACAGTTGAGGCCGACGCCGCCTTTGTTTTTCGTGATCTGGGTAATTTCCATTTTCCTTCCGCGTCCTGCGGCCAAACTACATTTGGATCGATGAGCGCGACGTCCTTGATCACCAGTCGCCGGGAAAAAAGGGAAAGGAATCGAACGCGCAGCCGGAATGTTTTTGCTTCGAGGAAATGTTTCGGACCGATGGACGAAGTTTGGGCGATCGTGATACCGCTGAGCTCCAGCCCTCCCCATGGCGTTACGCTCATGCTGCGGATTCCCAGTGTGGTGCCGAGGCGCCGGCTCAATTCCTGCTGAATCTTCGCGTGCGTGCCCTGCGATTGCACATACAGGTTTACGCCGGTCAAGAGAATCGCGCCAAGCGCAATCACAGCACCCAGGGCGATCATTGAAATCCGGCGCAATCTTTTCACCGTGAGACGTTACGCAGCCCGAGTTTGAAGAAAAGGTGAAAGCCCTCTGCTACTTTTCCTTGTGACAGATACGATTGTGATTCTCAATCCAACCGCAGGCAGCCCCGAACACGTTCGCAGCTGGCAGGAGCGCATTGAATCACTCGCCGGCGTTTGTCCTGTTCGCATTACTGCACATTCTGGCGAAGCGGAGGCGCTGGCACGTCGCGCAGTTGACGAGGGATTTACGCGTATCGTCGCGGCAGGCGGTGACGGAACAGTAAGCCAGGTAGCAAACGGACTCACCGGCAGCAATGCCACATTGGGGGTGCTCCCCATGGGAAGTGTCAACGTTTTCGCGATGGAGCTTGGGCTGCCCTTGCACAATCTCCAGCGCTGCTGGGAGATCATCGAAGAGGCCAACATCCGGATGGTCGATCTGCCGAGTGCCAATGGGAAATATTTTGTCCAGCTGGCCGGCGTGGGACTGGACGCACAGGTGGTCAAAGAGACCAGCCTCGCTTTCAAACGCAGTTTCGGTCCGCTCAGTTATCTCATCTCCGCAGCGCAGATCGCCGCACGGCAGCCGCCGAAGCTTTTCATCGAGTCCGAGGATACTTCTGTTAAAGAAGGATCGTTTGTTCTCATCGGTAACGGGCGCCTTTACGGCGGGCCTTTCCCGTTTTTTAAACACGCGATCATCGATGACGGGTTATTTGACGTTGTCGTCTTCACACGGCTCGGCTATCTCGAAATTATCAAGTATCTCCAGGACGTTGTATTCAGCTCGGATATCAAGGTTCCGGAAATCGAATATTTTCAGACGCGGCAACTGCGCATCACAAGCGATCAAGACGTGCCCGTGGAGCTCGACGGCGAACTCGCGGGCAATTGTCCGGTTCACTTCCGAATTCGAGACAGAGCTCTTCGCGTTTTGGCGCCCCGGCCCTCGCCTTGATCGTGTCTCGAGAATTACAGCTCATTCACGTGGCGTAAATTTTTCTCCTGCCAACGTGGATGTGGTTTAGCGCACCGCGGCAACTGGTCTTTCAGCAAATTCGAATGATCTTCTCGCGATGGCTTGTAGTGATGATTGGATTCGCGAAAAAGCTGCTGCCTCAATTAACCGGGCACAGGTCGAAACTGTTCTGATTCATCTTACAGAGCATTGGCCGGAGACCGCGCGACCGCTCGCCGATGTCGTCGAACAATTTCCATTGGGCGAGGCTGCCCTTCTTCACCTTTTTGCTGTTTCCAGTATTTGCGCGGCCCGCCTCACGCACGACCCGGACACTCTGCTGTGGCTTAGCCAGCCGCAAATCTGTTGCGCGCCCCGCGGCTACGCGGAAATGCTGGGCTATTTGCAAAGATCAGCTGGCAACTCGATCGCAGACCAGGGTTTTTCCGCTCTTCGTTTCTGGAAGGGCCGTGAGATGACGCGCATCGCTGTCCGCGAGCTTGGAAATGTCGCATCGCTCGAGGAAACCACGGGCGAGCTTTCCCAGGTGGCGGAAATTTGTATCCGCAAGGTGTTCGAATATTGGGACACGGAATTGCGAGAACAGTATGGCTCGCCGAAGGCGGAATTCGCCATTCTTGCATTGGGCAAACTTGGCGGCGGAGAGCTTAATCACAGCTCAGATGTCGATCTTCTTTTTCTATACAGTGAGGAAGGCCAGCTTGCCGCGCACATTTCCTATCACGAATTCTTTAACCGGCTGGGAAAAAGAATCCTCGAAACATTTTCGACCAGACATCCGGCTGGCTCGCTCTTTCGCGTCGATCTGCGTCTCCGACCGGAAGGCTCGGCCGGGCCGTTGGCTCGCTCGCTTGAGAGCATGGAAAATTATTACGCCGGCTTCGGCGAAACCTGGGAACGCCTTGCGCTGATCAAGGCGCGCGGAATCGCCGGCAGCCGCGAGCTGGCTTACGAATTCCTGCGGCAACATCAACCTTTTATTTTCCCAAGAAGCGCGTCACCTGATTTGCTGGATGAAATCGCCGGTATCAAGCGCCGCATCGAGCGAGACATTGTCGGCGCGGACAAGCTGGAACGCGATGTTAAACTTGGACGTGGCGGTATTCGTGAAATCGAATTCATCGTGCAGACCTTGCAGCTTATCCACGGAGCGCGTCATCCGTTTCTTCAGGAAGCGGGCATGCTCAAAGCACTGCGAGCGCTGCGCCAACTGGATCTTCTTCCGCGAGAAGAAGTGCTGATTTTGGATAACGCTTATCGTTTCCTCCGCCGTGTGGAGCATCGTTTGCAGATCGAGGCCGAACAGCAAACGCAGATTGTCCCTCGAGACTCCGAAGCTTTGCGACGCCTCGCTCTGAGCCTCCGGTTTCCGTCCAGTGAAGATTTCACGGCGGCGCTGCAGAAAAGAATGCGCGCTGTTCGTCCGATTTTTGAACGGATCGTTTCCGAAACATCCAGACCTAAATCGCCCACGGCAGACGAGCTTGAAATATTCAGCGATCAAAAACGTGCAGCGAAGGCGCTGTCCGATCTGGTGCAGGGCGCCGCCGGTTTTCACATCGCACCACGCACACGCCAGATCTTTCGCAAGCTGCGTCCGGCCTTATTGGGATGGCTTTCCAAGAGTGCAGACCCCGACGCGACGTTGAATCAATTCGTTCGCCTTGTGCAAGGTTACGGTTTGCGCAGCCTGTTCTTTGAACTTTTGGTCGCAAATCCTCGATTGCTGGAGCTCGTTATAAAGGCCTTCGATGCGAGCCGGTCTGCCAGTGAGCTTTTGATTCGCCGTCCCCAGCTTTTAGAGGACATCACCCGTGACCCAACGTTTGGCGAACCGCGATCGGTGACAGAAAATTTAAGGCGCCTCGACTCGTTAGGCGCGAATGCAAACAATCTCGATCCGATACGCGCCTATCGGCAGAGGCAATTGTTGCGCATCATCCTGCTCGACGTCCTGGGGCTTATGCAACCAGCGGCGACTTTTGCCGAGCTTTCGGATGTCGCGGAAGCGTGTCTGGTTTTTGTCACGAAGCTCATTGCAAACGAGCAGTTGACGGTCATAGCGCTCGGAAAATTTGGAGGACGCGAGATCAATTACGGCGCAGATCTCGACGTTTTGTTTGTGGGTGAGGACGTACGCGCCGCGCAAAATCTCATCATCGCCATGGCGCAGCCAACTGCAGAAGGAGACGTCTGGGTTCTGGATACACGGCTTCGCCCTGAGGGCGAAAAAGGCCCGGTTGTCTGCTCCCTTGAAACGTACGAGTCGTACTATGCAGGCCGAGCGCAGCCTTGGGAATTGCAAGCGCTGACTCGCGCTCGCGGCGTCAGCGGGCCGCTGCAAAACGAATTCATGGAAATTGCAAAACGCGCATGGCTTCGCGCGTGCGCGGATCCCGACCTTTTCGTTAAAATCGATGACATGCTTGAGCGCGTTCGCCGGGAGCGCGGAAGCGGATCGGATTTTCTCGATTTAAAGACTGGAGCCGGCGGCATCATAGAAGCGGAGTTTCTCGTTCAAGCATTGCAGATGCGCGCAAACATCTGGGAACAGAACTGGGAGCGTGCAGTCGATCGGTTGCACGAATGCGGAAATCTGGACAGCTCGGACACGGCGAAGGTCAAAAGCTCTTATGCGTTCCTGCGCCGCTGCGAACTTGTGTTGCGTCGCTATGAGAACAGAGGCGTTTCAACGCTTCCGAGCAATCCAGAGGACCAACAAAAGTTCGCCATCCGCCTTGGCTACCATGAATTCGAAGCTTTCCGTCGCGATTATCTCGACGCTCGCGACACCATTCACGCACTATATCAACAGCACATTAAGCCGGCTTAACCGCGGTAACGATTAACGTTCGTCCCAGCAGCAGGTCCGGCGAATTCATCGCTCGGACAACCCAGGCGTTACGCTCGTCCAGCGTGCCGTAGGTACTCTTGTCACGGTGATAAACAATCCAGTTGGCCGCGCGGAGAGGAACGATTGCGAACGGAAAGGCCAGAAGGGAGCGGCGTTGGTACTTATCCACTGTCACTTTCAAATTGCGGAAGCCGGCGCTGAAAAGCGCGTGCGACAGATAGAACCAGTTGACCGGGTTAATGTGGCCACGCGTGGTGTGAATATCGGATTCATCAGCCGACAACGGGCCAAACAAGTTGTAAAACCCTGACGACAGATAGCGTAGACGAGAGCGCAGGTTCAGAATGTTTGGAGTCGAGAACACGGCGACACCGCCAGGTTGCAAAACCCGATAAATTTCCCGGATCACCTGCCGATAGTGTTCCAAATGCTCAATTGTTTCGACGCAGGTAACGAGCGCAAATCGGTTATCGCTGTACGGAAGCGATTGCCGATTCAGATTGACGGTGTCGATCGTGAGATCGGGGACGGAGAGCAATTTATCCGTGTAATCGCACCCAAAAGAACGAAACGGATACTGCGCTCGAACCAGCCGCAACAATTCCCCGGTCCCGCTGCCGACATCAAGATGGTCGCCATTGGATGGTATTGCAGGTGCGGCTGCGATCGCGCGCAAGACAGCTAAATGAATCCCCGAGGTGCTTAGCTCGGAAATCTCGCGCCATCGCTTTCTACCAAGGATTTTTCGGTAAAAAATCTTGGAGAACCTTCGAGTGCGCACAGCGAATTGTGAACCGTGTCCGATCGCGTCAAGACCGGCAATCGCGGCCAATCAACCCGGAATGCCCTTGAGCATCTCAGTATTGGTCGGGAACTTTTTCACGAACATCAACAGTCGCTGAATCGCTTCCTCCGGTTTGTGTCCGGCCAGACCACGTCGAATAAGATTGATCTTCTCCAGTTCCCACGGTTGCAGCAGCAACTCTTCGCGCCGAGTGCCAGAGAGAAAAATATCAACCGCCGGATAAATCCGCTGGTCGCTAATTTTCCGATCGAGCACCATCTCCATGTTGCCGGTGCCTTTGAATTCCTGAAAGATTAGTTCGTCCATGCGGCTGCCGGTTTCGATCAGTGCCGTAGCAACGATCGTAAGAGAACCGGCTTCTTCAGTATTACGCGCAGCGGCAAAAATCTTCCGCGGAATTTCCATGGCGCGCGCATCGATACCACCGCTCATCGTCCGGCCCCCGCCGGACATGGCGTTATTGAATGCGCGAGCAGTTCGCGTGATGGAGTCGAGGAGGATGAATACATGTTTTCCTGCCTCGACGAGCCGTTTCGCGCGCTCGATCGCCAATTGCGAAATGCGCGTGTGACTTTTGATGTCAGCGTCATTGGAACTGGCCATCAGTTCCGCCGTTGGATGCGAACGTCGAAAATCGGTCACCTCTTCCGGTCGCTCATCGACAAGAAGAATGATCAAAATGACTTCCGGATGATTTTTTGCCACTGCGTCGGCGATGTGATGCAGCAGCGTTGTCTTGCCGGTGCGCGGCGGCGCGACAATCAAACCGCGCTGTCCCATGCCAAGCGGCGTCATCAAATCCATGATCCGCGTGGTGTAACGGTCAGGCACCGTTTCCAGCTTGATTCGTTTGTTCGGGTTGATCGTGGTCAACTCCTCAAATGGTGTGAGGCCTTGGTATTTTGGAGGCTCTTCGCCATTGATCTTGAGCAGCTTGATCAATTGTGGACCGCGGCTGCCGCGTCGGGTTTCGCCGTAAATCCACATCCCGTCTCGCAAGCCAAAACGGCGAACAATTTCAGGGGTGACAAAAATATCCTGCGGCGTTTGCACGAAGTTGCGCTTTGCATCTCGCAAGAACCCGAAACCTTTGCCTGAGATTTCGATGATACCCTCGCCGAACTCCGGCTCGGCCTGAACCTGTTCGGCACCTTCGGCAACAGCTTCCGTTCCTTCGCGCCCGCCTGAGTCGGGCCGGTCAAGAGTCTCGACGTCGGTAACCGCGCCGGCAGAATCGGTATTGGTTGACGAAGAATTTGGCGATTCCTGGGAATCGTCGCGCCTGAACCGATCACCCCGGTCCCGGTAACGTCTTCGCGGGAACCGACGACGCGGTCGATGTTGACGTTGTTCCGGCGAGGCAGACTCAGTCGGTACAGGTTGGTTTTCGTTTTCTTCGTTCATAAGCTAAAATTCTCGCGCGTAGCAGCGCCTTAACACGTCTCCTACAAGCAATAGTTTTTCAGGCCGGCAATCTGGCCAGCAATTCGTCTGGAATTTCTAGATTGGAATAGACGTTTTGCACGTCGTCGTCGTCCTCAAGCGCGTCACATAAACGGAGCACCTGACGCGCCGCGGCTTCGTCGGGCACCGCAACAGTCGTATCGGGGATGAATGTAAACTTTTGCCCATCGGTGGTTACGCCCGCGTTTTTGAGCGCTTCAGCTACCGCGTATAGCTGATCGTGGGAAGTGATAATAAGATACTGATCGTCGTCAGTTGTCAACTCCTCCGCCCCAGCATCGAGGGCAATCTCAAGCAAGCGATCCTCGTCGATGCTCGACCGCGGAAGCGTGATTTGGCCTTTACGGTGGAACATGTACGACACGCTTCCGCTCGAAGCGAGGTTGCCATTGTGCTGGCTGAAAATGCTCCGAATCTCCGCCCCTGTCCGATTTTTATTGTCGGTTGCCGTTTCGACGATAACGGCCACTCCGCCCGGCGCGTAACCTTCGTACACGATCTCATCGAATTGTTGACCATCCTTGTCCTCGCCTGTGCCGCGCTTGATCGCGCGCTCGATATTATCGTTTGGCATGCTCTGAGCACGCGCAGCCTGAATTGCACCGCGCAGACGCGGATTGGCAGTGGGATCTCCCCCGCCGCGTTTGCTCGCGATGGTGATCTCCTTTGATAATTTGCTGAAGATCTTCCCGCGTTTCGCGTCGATCGCGCCCTTAAAACGCTTGACCTTAGACCACTTACTATGTCCCGCCATGGATGGGGATTGTTATGCAACTGCTGATTTGAACCTGCGAATTTCCGAACAACACCCCACCGAGAGAGTAACTGGCGAGGAAGGAAACTGGCAGGGAATATCTAATCTCAGCCCGACTCATTTGTCAATCGCATTGCGACGCCACCTCGCTGAGCATACAAGATGAGCGGGGCCTCAAAGCAGCCTGGCACTTGTGCTAAAAAGGCGGGATAGTGCTCGCACTATCCCGCCGCAAAGAATAACTCCAGCTTAGGGCAATGTTAACATCCAGGCGCTACGTCCGTGGGTAGCTGCGTAAAGCTTCCGAGCGCCGGGGGCGATTGTAAGCCCCGCAACTTCGACCTGTGGAAGCCCGCTGCCGGCCACTTCCCAATCAGCGGAACCGTTCGGCAGCCTCAACACGCCCCAGTCGTTAGAGACATAGAGGTCACCTCTGCCAGAATCAAACGCGACGCCCGTGGCTGGAAAATCCGGGAACCCTGGGCCTCCCGAACCATCGAGATTCGACCATGTCGCCGTGCCTACGCCCTGGTTATACGTGACGGAAAACACGTGGCCCGGCGTCGCCGGCGTAATCGCGCTATAACTTGAATATGTGATCCAGGCGTGATTCGGATCAGCTGGATCGACCGCGATGCCGCTGATGAAGCGGCCGGGGCTATTTGCTGCAAGCGAATCGAGCCGCGTATACGTCACAAAATGAGCACCAGCGTCAGCGTTCTTTGAGATAAAGAGACGTCCCGTTGTTGTCGCTGCCCACAACGTTGCGACATCGGAACTGGCCCGCGCGAGGGCGGCCACGTTTCCGCCCGCCCGCGTCGTTCCGCGGTAATCTGCGGCAGCTGCCGTCAGATCTGTCGCGCCAGCAGGACCGATCCGCACGAAATCACCGCAGTTCGGGTCCGCGCCCGAGGTCGTAAACTCAGGGCAATTGGCTTCAAGGAACGCTTGGTTGCCGGCCCAATCGCGAGTTCGCCAGACGCTCTGGGAACCCTGGAAAATTGTCCCTGCGCTGACAGGGTCGGCGATGATAGGAGAGTAAAACTGCGAGCTTTCGCCGCTGGCTACGATGGGCCCACTCGCGATGACCCATTTCAAAGGATTGCCGTTGCGGAAATTTACATCGTGGAAGTTCAAAAAGAATGAGTTGAACCGAAGCGCCGTGTTGCCGACGTTAAAGCCGGACTGACCGCCATCGCCGTAAATTTTCTGCGGCCACACGGTTGTCGAGTTAGGTGGTTTTTCGAGCGTTCCGTTGTCTTGCGTGCCACCCATCAGGTTGTTCGCGTTCGACGGGTTAACTGAAACACTCTGAAATTGCAGTGTTGAGAGTCCGTCATTGTAGGTTGTAAACAGGCGCGTGGGAACGGCGGAGAGCAACTGCTGGCAGAGTGCCAGGTTGGCGCCTGTCAGCCCGCGCTCAGTAGTGCATTGCGACGAGATATCGCGGAAACCGGCGCTTGAGCGCACAATTCCGCCGTCGCTGCCAAAGAACGCGATGTTAGTGCCTGGAACTTCTACCATCGCGTGACTATCGGGATGCATGCCGTTCGGCGCGATCGAATTCGGCTGGCAGCAGCTGCCCGGCGGAGTGGGATTTGTAGTCGCGTCCCACGTCATATCGGTGAACGACGCGCCGGCATCTGATGAGCGCAGAAATGCGCGCCCATTCGTGCTAAAGCCGTAGGTGGCGTACGAGTACGCGCCACCCAGGTACACTACGCCGGGCCTTCCTGGCGGCGAATAAACCACGTTATCATACCAGCACTGCGCACCCGTAAAGGGCGGGCCACCTTGGCCGCAGTAGCCAATGTTTTGCTCCGTGGTGAGATCCATGAATGTGGGCGAGCCACTCGCAACGTCATCGCTGCGGTAAAACC
>JBKPLD010000070.1:0-13453 GCA_046731415.1 Verrucomicrobiota bacterium | reverse complement strand
AACCATGTGGCATCGCTGTCGACTCCAGCGGCAACATCTACGTGGCTGACACAGGCAATCAACGTGTTCAGAAGCTAATGCCCGATGGGACTTTCGTTGCCGAGTGGAAAGGGCCCGAGCCAGGATTTTACGGTCCGCGCGACGTATCAATCGGCGCTGATAACTGCGTCTATGTTGTCGACGAGGGGCATGCTCGCATAGTAAAATTTGATACTGACGGGAACGTGCTAGCTGTTTGGGGCGAAAGAGGTACGGGTGACGGACAGTTCAATGACGCGACTTCCGTAGCTGTCGGTGCAAACAACGACAGGGTATACGTTGCCGACCCACTAAATCGGCGAATAGAAGTTTTCGATACGAAGGGCAATTTCATCGCGAATTGGTTGGTGCAGGAGTGGCGACCAATACAAAATGCCTGGTACATGCAGGATTTGGCCGTTGATTCAAAGGCAGGCCGTCTGTACGCAACCAGCACGCAGACCGACGAGGTGCTTGTTTTCGATTTAACCGGGAAAAAGATTGTCTCCCTTAGACCCAGGCCGCCTGACAAGCTGGAAGGCGCCTCAGCCTTGGTCCTGGCGAACCGAAAGCTTTATGTGCTTTGCACTTTCGGGAGTCACGTAAGCCAGATCGATCTGATAGGAAAATAGCAGTGATCACAAGCAGTAGCCGTCATTCAACAGGTTCGATACCTGGCTTTTTCGATTGCTGAACAAGACTACAGCTACAACCGGGAGCGCACCAAGCCTCTCACGCATGTTTCGCATGTCAGTTCCCCCTATCCTCAAGAGTAAACATACACGCATCTTACTGTGGGTAGCGAGTATCGCCTTGCTCTTCATTGCCTACACTTCCGGACTGTCACATAATCCACCAGGCTTTTACGTCGATGAGTCTGCCATTGCGTACAATGCGTATCTCGTTTCGCGCACCGGCGCGGGGGAATTTGGGCCGCGCTTTCCGCTCTATTTTCAGATGTTCACGGCCGGTTTCACGCAATACGTTAGCCCGACGCAGATCTATCTACTGGCATTTGTCTTCCGGTTTTTACCGCCAAGTATTCTGCTAGCAAGGACCTTTAGCGCATTCTGGGTGTTCACTGCTTGTTTGCTACTGGGGTTGTTAGCAAAGCGCGTCTCTGGCCAGCTCAAGATCGGACTCATCGTCGCGGCGACTGCATTACTAACGCCCTGGTTCTTTGAGGTCCGTGGCCTCGTGCTAGAACCACATTTTGTTCCGTTTGCTTTGGCGATTCTGTTACTGGCGGTCTACCACGCGGATACAACAACAAATTGGACCTGGCGGTCCTCTGCTCTTGTCGCCGCGGCGCTGGCGCTCCTGACCTATTGCTATTCCAGCGGGCGTATGCTCGGACCGTTATTAGCGTTTGGACTGCTCTTTTTTGCCACTACGACCCGGCGCTTCGTCGCCATCCTCGAAACCTGGCTCTTATACGGGGTGACCTTCGTTCCGATTTTCGTTTACAACTGGTATCATCCTGGAGCTTTGACGAGTCGATTCTTCGCTGCCACATACATGAGGCCAGGCGTGGCCTGGCGCGACGCTACCTATGAATTTGTCAGGCGCTATTTGGAAGACCAAAGCCTCACTGGTTTGCTACAAACTGGGCACCCGCATCCACGTCATCACGTAATCGAAGCTGGCGGCGTTTTCTTTTTTGCGACTTTCATTCTAGCGATGATTGGTCTGTCGCTGATTGTGACTCGCCATCGCCGTGATCCATGGTGGCGATTTGTGCTCTATGGACTTGCGGTCTCAATCGTGCCGGGAGCGGTCACCTTCGAACCGTTTCACGCGCTACGTTTGTTGGCGTTGCCAGTATTTCTCTCTCTCTTGACCGTTCCGGCGCTGGTATGGCTGGTCGCTCCAGACGAACAGAAGCAAGAAAGCCATGGTATAAGACAGGAGGCTTCCGTTTATGGTTTATCTCGCTCCTTCCGGTTGGGTATTTTAACCTTCCTTTTAGCGCTAACTGCTATTGAAGCTGTCCGTTTTCAAACCATCTTTCGACGTGAAGGACCTAAGCGCGGGATCTTTTTCGATGCTCCATACAAAGAAGCTTTCGATGCAGCAGTCGCACAACCATCAAGGCCAATCTACCTCATCGACGGCACCTACGGCCCAGCGTCCATGGACGCGTACTGGTACGCTACCGTGGAACGAAAACCCAGGTCGGAATTTGTTTATCTTGGAGATGCCGCGAGGCATCCGTCCCCACCCAGCGGCGGAGTTGTCATAACCTCGGACGGGAAGTGTCAGAATTGCCAAATTCTCAGGCGAAGCGGTGTCTACCTGCTTTATCGTGCAAAATAGACGGGCGAATCCCGTCACCGCGATCAGGGGGCGCTCCAGAGTCAAATGGTCAGACTTCTCTCCTGCATAAGCAAAACAAGAGGTTTTGGGGGAGAAGATGATTGAGCAAGAACTCGATCCTCTCCAGACCAAGCGCCAGTCGGTAAGAGATTGCAGCGGCGAACGGCGCAAGTCCGTTGAAAGTTCCAACGTGGCAAACTTCCCAGCCATTTCGTTCGCAAATCGACTTAAGCTTTCTCTTATTGAAGTGTGTCACGTGTTGTGCTTCGTCGAGTTGCGCGACTAGCGCGAACCTGTCCAAAAGCCATTCAATAAGCGGCCAAGTGCTTCGATAGTTGGGCGTGGTAAGAAAAAGCTGACCACCGGGATTCGTGATTTTGTAGAACAGGTCGAGAACATCGGCCACTTGATGCTCATAAAGATGCTCGATGACTTCGATACAGTAGATTTTGTCGAACGGCTTCTCGTCTAGTAGATCATCAAATTGACCCAGGCTAAACTGAAGATTTGGGGCCTTGAATGTACCTTTTGCGAAGTCTATCGCCGATGGATTGCTGTCGATCCCAGTGACATTGCGGGCATAGTTAGACAAAAAATAACTAATCGTTCCCGACCCGCATCCTGCATCGAGTACGCGATCACCTTTGCCGGGCATTGCAACGCGCTCTATCAACCTGAACTTTGCTTCGTGCCAGAAACGTTGAGCGGCCCGATCGGATTCCAGGGCCCGAGCTTGATAATCTCCGCTAATGTGGATTGCGTCGCCTTGCCTCCGCACCAGGTCGTGTTGGTCTGGTAACTTCATACCCATCAGCCAGGCGCTGCCAACTTCTGCGACTTAGCTTTCAAACGGAGGATTTGCCCGCTAACGCCGCGACTGTTTGCGTCCGCGCCGCTTCCGGAGCTTGCGCGAGTTTGTCGTTATCAGGGCCCATGAGTGCCTGTGCGACGACGTAGCGTGGACGATATTTCACTTCTTGATAGATCTGGGCAATATATGTGCCGATGATACCCAGGCTAATCATCAAGACACCACCTATCAGCATCTCAAGTATGATAACTGTAGTAAAACCTGGTAGGGCAAGACCGGTGAAGTACAAAAGAAGGGCATAGCCTGAGAATAGAATCGCACAAAGCAGAAAGATTCCTCCCAGAAGAGTAACTGCCTGCAGAGGGAGCGATGAGAAAGCTGTGATGGCAATGACGGCTAATCTAAAAAGGCCAAAAAAGGACCAGCGCGATTGCGTCAGCCGCCGCCTCGGCACAGAAAAGCTTACCTGCTTTCGACGATAGCCGAGCCAGGTAATCATTCCTCGGAAGAAGGTGTTTCGTTCACGCATATCGAGCCATGCATCAATAACCTTGCGATCAAGAAGCTTGAAATCGGAAGAGCCGTATAGGTCGTAGCCTGAAAGACGGCTCAAGGTGCGATAAAAGAAACGCGCACCAAGTTTGTTGATCAGCGGCTCCGTCCCTCGTGTTCTCTTAATTCCTTCCACAATGTCCCAACGCTCGTCTCGCCACAGTCGAACCATTTCCGGGATTAGATCCGGAGGATGTTGCAGATCGGAGTCTATTACGATGCATGCTTTCCCGCTTGAATAGGCGAGGCCTGCACAAATGGCCGCTTCTTTGCCAAAATTGCGGCTAAGCTGAAGAGCTTTCAATCCTGGCAATTGCTCAGCTAACTTCTCCAAAACTTGCCATGTGCCATCTGTCGACCCGTCATCGACGACGATCATCTCCGTCGGCAGACCAGTCTTCGCTGCTTCCGAATGTATCAACGACAAATTCTGAGCAATCTGATCGCTTTCGTCATGTACGGGAATCAGGACTGAGAGTATTACTTTGCTGTCCAGATGCGCATGAGATTGTGTTGTTAACGCGTGGCCGCAGAGTCTGCAACGGTAACGGTCCTGGTCCGATTCGTGCATAAATGCTAATTAAGCATATCGCGGGACAATTCGATACGAAGCGTTCGAGAGATTGTCAATTCACGTCTGGATCCTGCCGCCAATTCAACGCCTGCGCACCTTTATACTTGACGGCTTAAAGCCGTCAAGTATGAACACATGTGGCGAAATTTGAGCGCACCGTACTGGACGTATTGTTTCCCAAGGTCAGAGCCAAACTTCTGCTATCATTCTTTGCCAATCCTACGAAACAGCATTACGTCCGCGAACTGATGCAAGCGACCGGCCTCGCCTTGCACACCATTCAAGACGAATTGCGTAAGCTCACTGCCCTTGGTCTTCTCACTACCTGGTCGAATGGTTATCACCGTTTCTATCGAGCTAACCGTGACCATCCAATGTATTCGCTGTTGGTTAGAATGGTCCAGATCAGCGAAACCCTGCCGCGCACAACCCATTCAGCCCTATACCGACCTCGAGGTAGTCAAGCGCGGCAAAAGCGAATTCAACGCAAATCGCGGCGGATGCCCGTCGATCGACCGGTGAACTGGAATTTGTTCTCGCAGTCAAGCAAAACTCGACGGCTTTAAGCCGTCGAGTTCGCCTAGGGAACTGGGTCTTTGACCACCGCTGTCGAGAGGCGCGAGGGAGCCAACGGATTCGGACTTGCGCGCCTTATCGGAAACGCCTATTAGCTTTACCCTCATGGTTCATCATATCGTGCTCTATAAACTTAAACCCGAGGTCACCCCTGCCCGCGTGGAGGCGATGATGATGAATACGCGCATGCAGCTCCTGAAAATTCCCGAAGTGTTGAACATTAAATGTGGGAAGCGGATCGACCCTGAATTGCCGTGGCCCTTCTTCATTGCCATCGATTTTGAGTCGATGGACAAATACGCAATCTTTCGCGAAGATCCCATTTTCGTGAAATTCATGGAGGAAGTAATCAAGCCGAACACGGAAGATTCTCTGGACCTGGACTTCGAGATGGATCCGGGCAAGGACGTGCGGTTTTCGTAGAACTGACGGCAACCCGCGGCGCGCTCGGCGAGTCCGAGCCCGACCGGCACGGCGCCCTGCCATTGCTATTTTAGCGCGAAGCGCGTAATCATCCGGTTCGATGCGTCTCGGCTATTTGTACTCTCGATATCCAGTGCTTTCCCAGACGTTCTGCGATGCGGAGATGCTCGCGCTGGAACGGCTCGGCTTCGACCTTGAGATCGGCTCGGTGTACCCGCCGCTCACCAGCCTGCGTCACGAGCATATCGCCTGTTTACGCGCGCCCATTC
This sequence comes from Verrucomicrobiota bacterium, assembly GCA_046731415.1. Taxonomy (GTDB): domain Bacteria; phylum Verrucomicrobiota; class Verrucomicrobiia; order Chthoniobacterales; family UBA10450; genus Udaeobacter. The sequence goes on along the minus strand of JBKPLD010000070.1, from coordinate 7,914 downwards.
ATTACGCGCCGCCCCAAGAAATCTTAAAGATTTTAGAAAAGAACGCGAAAACGGACCGCAAATGGCCAAGCGATCTGATTGAGCGGCACGAGCGAAAATATGGCGGCGGCGTGAAGGCAGAGCAGCGCGCGCGCAATGCCCTTTACTTTGCCGATCATTTCAAGCGCCGCGGGGTCGATCATGTTCATGTTCACTTTGCGAATCGAGCAGCGCACACCGCGATGTTCTTGAAAGAGATTTCAGGGATTCCATTCAGCGTGACCGCACATGGACAGGATTTCATGAAAGACCTTGGGAATGACGATCTGTTGCGGGAAATCTGCGCCGCCGCGGAGTTCGTTGCCGCCGAAACAGACTACAGCTGCAACCTGCTCCGCAAACGCTGTCCGGATTCTGCCGATAAGATTCACCGTGTTTACAACGGGATGGACCTAACGCGTTTTCCAACGCCCAACGACGAAACGGCGCGCCCGGCGGTCGCGCCCTACCATGTCCCGCGCATCGTTAGCATTGGCCGACTGGTTGCGTTCAAAGGATTTGAATATCTCATCGACGCTTGTGCGGAGCTTGCACGCCGGGGTGTTGAATTCACGTGTGAAATCATTGGCGATGGCCCGTTACGCGATGATCTTGAAGCGAGAATTAGAAAGCTAAATCTGTCAGGCCGGGTTCCCCTGGTCGGCTCGCTGTCGCAGGGAGCGGTCTTGGAGAAACTCAGGGCCGCCGATATTTTCGCGCTCGCTTCAGTAACTGACGCGCAGGGAGCTAGCGATGTCTTTCCAACCGTGATCATCGAAGCGATGGCGGTTGCGCGTCCGGTCGTGTCCACGCGATTGGCTGGAATTTCTGAATCAGTCGTGGACGGCGAAACCGGTTTGCTTGTTACGCCTGCGGATATGACCGCGCTGACCGAAGCATTGGGAAGACTCGTCGAAGACCCCAAATTGCGATTGCAGTATGGTCGCGCTGGACGCGCGCGAATCGAACAACATTTCCGAATCGAGCACACGGTGAGGCCGCTTATCGAGCTTCTGCAGAAAACACCTGGCGTTTCATTCAAATCCAATCAAAGCCGCGCTTCACGGAGCGAAGCGGCCACTGTAATTGCGTATATCATCGATCGCTGGCCGGATAAAGATTTGCCTCTCCTTGAACGCGAACTTGAAGAAATGAGGCGACGTGATGTGCCGATCGTCCCAATCGTGTGCGAATTGAATTCTCGTGCGCGGTACACGCGAGCGATGGAAAAAATCGTGCCCTCGCTTGAGTTTCTGCCAGACCAGATGGTGATCGAGGCTGAATGGCGGACTAATCAAGCACTGGCGCAAAAACTGGAAGAGGATCGCGCACAGCAAAGCGCCCGGGTCCCAAGCGCCATCTTTTTGCGGCAGGCGCGTTTTGCTCTTGTGTTGACCAGACTGCAAAAAAATGTGTCGCATGTCCACGCAACGAGTTCCCGAGCCCTCGTCTGTGCGCTCATCTTAAAGAAGCTTCTCGATATCACCGTGAGCGCCACGATAGAGTCGCGACCGGTTTTATCGCATGAGTGGATCAAAAATGCGTTGTCAGAGTGTGTAGGCGGTCGTTTGAGAGATCAGCGATTAGTCCGCGGCAATTCGTTTCTTGTCGATAGGACGACGTTCCGTTCGGCTCCGCAGCAGGCGCTTGGACTTATCAGTCAAAAGAGCGGGATCGATTTGACTGCTGGGTCGCATTTCTGGCAGGAATGGGCGCAGTTACTGTTGCGCTGGTGCGGCAGCGATCGAAAATCGAAAATCGAAAATCGAAAATGAAAAAAGCGATCCTTCTCGCGGGCGGCGCCGGGACACGTCTTTTCCCACTCACGAAGATCGTCTGCAAGCAACTTCTCCCGATCTACGACAAGCCAATGATCTGCTATCCGCTGGCTACGCTCATGCTTGGCGGCCTGCGCGAGGTGCTGATCATTTCCACGCCGAAGGATTTGCCGATGTTGCGCGATTACCTGAACGACGGTGCGCACCTTGGAATTCGAATTGAATACGCCGAGCAACCGAAACCCGAGGGGATTGCTCAAGCTTTTCTGATCGCGGCAAAATTCATCGAGGGCTGCGGCGCATCACTTATTCTGGGGGACAATATTTTCTATGGGAAACTCGACTTTTACCGAGACGCTTTGGCTATCCAGCGCGGCGCCTGCATTTTCGGGTATCAAGTTCGCGATCCGGAACGGTACGGCGTAGTTGAATTCGACGCTGACGGAAAGGCGATCAGCCTCGAGGAAAAACCGAAGCGACCGAAGAGCCACTTCGCAGTGCCGGGGCTTTATGTCTATGACGAACGGGTCGTCGAGTTATGTCGCACACTGCGTCCATCAGCACGGGGCGAATTGGAGATCACCGATTTGAACTTGCTTTACCTCAAGGAGAACCAGTTGCATGTGAGGTTGCTCAGCCGCGGCATGGCCTGGCTCGATACCGGCACCACGACAACGTTGCTGGAAGCAAGTAACTACATAGCGACGGTTGAACACCGGCAGGGCCTGAAGATTGCGTGTCTTGAAGAGGTTGCGCTTCGCGCGGGATTTATCACGCAGTCAGAGTTGACAGCTACTATCGATCGATTACCGAAAGGCGAATATCGGGATTATCTGCGCATGGTCTGCGACGAAGGGCCAAGCGCCGCGCCAGAGCCGGTGGGTTAGTAATAACATTCGAAATTCGAATCTCGAAATCCGGAACAAAGATAAATTCCAGAAACCATAAAGCGTTGTAGCCACGGCGCTGTGTCGCCGCGCTCGGGGATAACGAGGTAAGCGACTCGACACAGCGAGGCGGTTACAGGGTTACTTCGGCTGCTCGCGCAGAAGGTGATTCGTGTCGGCAAGCAGTTTGGTGATCGCCTCGGGCTCAGTTGCCTCGTAATAACCGCGGATCTGACCGTGCCGATCCACCAGCACCATCCGAGTACTGTGGACAGGAATTCCCTGCTCCTGGCTGCCATCCGAAACGGCAAGCTTGAAACCATCGTGTGAGAGTTTGTAAATTGCGCTCTTCGGTCCCGTGAGAAAGTCCCAGCGCGCGGGATCTGCCTGCAATTTCTCCGCGTACCCGCGCAACACCTGCGGTGTGTCTTTCTCTGGATCGACACTAAATGAAACCAGATGCACATCCGTCTTTTGCAATGGTTTTTGTAATTCACTCATACGGCTGCTCATCATCGGACACGGCCCCGGACAGGTCGTGTAAACGAAATCGGCAATCCAGATTTTGCCGATCAACTGCGCTGACCCAAAGGCCTGCCCGTTTTGATTCACCAGCTGAAAGGGTGGGACTGTTCCGTAGGAAGAAACAGTTCGTTGTCGAAGGGCGCCCACTTCGATGTGACGCAGCCAAAGTAACAGTAGCAAAGTGACAATCGGAATCAGAATCAGGATTACCTTCCAGACGAAGCCAGTGCGCGTCGGTGCTTGGTTCATTGTGGCGGAAGTTGTGTTCATGATTTCGTCAGGACGAGCGCGGCCAACAATAGTGGCAGGTAAACAATCGATGTAATGAACAACGAACGCGCAGCATCTCTGGTGCGGACTCTCAAAAACCGCATGGCAACGGCGATGAAGAAACCGCCAAGAACTAATTCGATTGCGAGATACGCGAATGTAACGATTCCAACAAATGCGGGCAGGCCTCCAAGAATCAGGAGTAGAATACAGAAAAACACACTTTGGCTGGCGCTGCGCTCGCCGGTGACGTCATCGCTCGAAATCATGCGAAAACCCGCACGCGAATAATCTTCGCGGTACATCCAAGCGATGGCGAAGAAATGCGGCAACTGCCACAACAGAAGAATTGCGAAAAGACTCCATGCGCCTGCGTCGATCGCTCCGCCGGCTGCTGCCCAACCGATCACGGGCGGGAGCGCGCCCGGGATCGCACCGACAACCGTGTTCGCCGTGCTGGCGCGTTTGAGCGGCGTATAACCAAAGATGTAAATCGTGATCGTGATCACCGCGAGGGCGGCGCTCAATCCGTTGCAAGCCAGTGCAAGATAGCCGACTCCAAAGAGTGAGAACCCAACGCCAAGCGTGAGTGCTTCGGCCGGTCGCATTCGGCCTGCCGGAACGGGTCGCATTTTCGTGCGATGCATTAGCGCGTCCGCCTGGCGTTCCCACCATTGATTGAGGGCGGCGGCTCCGGCAGCTGCAGCCGCTGTTCCGAACACAACGCGAAACAATGCGGCATAATCGACTGGCGCTCTCGATCCGAGATAAAAACCGACTGCGGTCGTCAGTAAAACAAGTGATGTCAACCGCGCTTTGACTAACTCGAATAGATCGGCAATGAACCTCCTTCGCGTGAACGCATGTCTCGCGTTTTCGACTTCGAGCGCGGCGGTTTTCATGTGGGCACAGGCTCGCTGCGCGGAGCGCCCGGGTCCGAGCCGGAGTAGTGTTGTCGCGCCCTACCAAATTCGTTTTGTGAAATTCGCCAGCAAATGGCCGAGATCGTCACGCCAAAGGATAGCATGATCGCCCCTACCGCGACATGCGCCGTCGCGATGTCGGCAGCCTTGTTGCTCCAAATTGTCCACGCACCCAGAGTCAGCTGAACGAGAAGAAATGCGACCCACAATGACGACAATTTCTTCAGCGCGGGAACGTCTCGCGCGTCTCTCCAAACGCGCGAACAAAATGCGATTACGCCAATTAAAATCAGCAGCGCAACTAATCGATGCGTCATTTGCAACCAGACCTGGAAAGCGTCCACATCCGACAACCCACGGGCATCGCGCCAGGAATTAATCTTCGCGAGCGCTGTTGCGCTTGTATCCGGGATCCAGGTGCCGTTTGCAGTGGGAAAATCGAGAATCGACAGATCGCGGTGCTGATGACGCATTGTCGCCCCCAATGCAAGCTGAACATAAATCGCAAACGTGATTGCGATGGCCAGTTTTCGAATGGATGCGAATTTCTTCCGACTGATAGCAGTTTCATCGAGAGACCGCCAAAAACTTGTGGTTACCAGCGCGATGACGGCCAGTAGCGCTACAAAGGCCTGCGCGACGCATGCATGAAAGATGCCGATTTCATCTTTGAGCATCGTGACGCGAAGACCGCCGAGAATTCCCTGCAAGATTACACCGGCGAGCGCAATGAGACCGAGGTTGCGCACCCATCGCCGGCTTTCGCTACGCCAAAGCCAGATCGCCAGAATAATCGTGAGAAATCCAACGGCTGATGCAATCAGACGATGCGTATGCTCAAACAAAATTCCACCGACCCATTTCGAAAAAGGAAACAGAAACATGTTGTAGCCGAACGTGGTCGGCCAGTCCGGCACAGCGAGACCGACGTTTTTGCTCGTGACCATTCCGCCGCTGCAAATGAGGACGAGAGCGGCTACGCAAATGAACCAGGCGAAACGGTTCAGCCATTTATTGTAGCGGCGCTCTGTGACCGCTGCGCCTTCAAATCCTGATACGAGTCCCACTCTGCATAATACGTTGGATAAACGGGCTTGCGACAAATTCGGCGCTGATAGAGCGCCGCTACAGAAGCCGACTAGCCGCCAGGACTCGGCGACGCCCCGGGTGCAGCTTGCTTGTTTTGCGGTTGCTGCGGTTGGCCACCGGGAGGATGCGGCTGCTCGCCGGGCGCGGGCGGCCTTGGTACACCGGGCGGAGCAATCGTTCCCGGCGTGGGCCCAACCGGCGGCTCGCCGGGCGGCCGCTGCGTTGGCGCAGGAGGTGTAGTTTGGGTTCCGGAAAGTTCTGCGCGTTCTTTAAGCCAGGCTTCAAAATCCTGCGGCGTATCGACTACCAGTGTGCCTTTCATTCCATAATGGCCCAGACCACACAGCTGCGCGCAAATCACCTCGTCGGTCCCGGTCTTGATGGGAGTGAACCAAATCGGAATCAGCGAACCGGGGATCGCATCGCCACCGATCCGCATGCTGGGCAAAAAGAAATCGTGTATCACATCCTTTGAGGAAAGTTCAGCAACCACTGGTCGATTCACCGGCACATGAAGCTCTCCAGTCGTTACGATGTCGTCTTTTCCGGCAGGATCGTTCGGATCGAGGCCGAGTGGATTCGAATTGCTCTCAAAGCTGATATCGCGTCGGCCAAATTGGCCATCGGGGCCCGGCAAGTGATAATTGAAGCTGAACTGCTGCGCGACCACATGGACTAGCAGCGCTTCCTTGCCCGGCGGAAACTGATTCACGCGCTTCGCCCAAAGTGGAATCGCGAAGCCGATCAGAAGCACCGCCTCAATTAAGACGACTGAAAATTCCAAATGCGTCGAGATGCCGCTCGTCACGCCTTTGTGATCCGCATTAGGCTGCCGGCGTTTCCGGAACCGAATAAGCACGAAAATAAAGAACGCCGACCATCCAACAAAAAGCGCCGCCATGAACCAGTGACAGAACTCGAGAATGTGATCGATTTGATATCCGTGCGAAGAAGCGTTGGGCGGTTGTCCCAGCAACTCATTGATCAGTGCGAGGCTACTCATACTTGCTCAGGTCTTCCTCAGTGATCTCCTGGTGCGGCTCGGCAGGCATGCGACCGTGCCGCCAAAGGTGAAAACTGAATGCTCCGATTCCGCCCAGAACCGACATGACAGCGCCGAAAAGAAACCAGATCGCGACAGCCATATGCTCGGTCGATTTTCCATCTTTTGCACCGTAACAAAACGGACACGCCAACGCCTGCCCAACGGGCGAAAGAATAAATAGAAGCAAAGCCGACGAAATCTTTGTTTTCATGTGATGATCCGCAGCCGTTTCATTTTCCGATAGAACCAGATCCCATAAATAACCAGCGCAACGGCAGAGACAAATGACGCAATTGCGCCCGCAAGATAAACTGGCGCACCTTCCACCAGGTCGACCCAGACGCACCACAGTCCGACTCCCAAGGCAAGAAGCGTCGAAAAAACAATGAAAACAATATGGAAGCCTTTAAGGGACATTCAGTGAAAGATCGGGTAGTCGTACCACGCAAATAATGTAAGCCAGAAGAGAGCTAGCACAAAAAAGCCCGTAAAAATCAGAACGCGATATATCAACCGTTTTTCCGCTGCCAGATGCATGAAAACCGCAGCAACGGCTCCCGCCTTGATCGTGGCAACCAGCATGGCAATGGCTATGTTCGCCTTGTCGGTACCGAAATGGACGTACGATAGCGCGACGGTGATGGCGGTGAAGGCGAGCAGAAGCGCTCCCACCATCAGATAACCTCTGACGTGCTTTTGCACGCCGTGCGCGTATTCCTCGTATTCTTTCGAGTCCTGGGAAATATCAGGCGGATTGTTCATGTTTCAGAGGAGATAAAAGAGCGGGAATACAAAAATCCAGACCAGATCGACAAAGTGCCAGAAAAGGCCGCTCACCTCGACGCGATTCGCGAGATGTTCGGGACTGCGTTGATACAGTTTTTTGCTAACCGGCAGCCACATGTAGATAAATACCAGCACTCCACCCAGTACATGCAGGCCATGCAGACCGGTAATAGTAAAATAACTGGCGAAATACGCGCTGTGCGTCGGCAGAAACATCGTGGCACGCTGAACATCTTCCTTCTCGATCGCCGCGATTTTGTCAGTAACCGGTAGCGGGAAAAAGTGCGGCCGATCCATCCGAGGATTAGTCGGGTCTGCGTTCAGTGGATCAAGCGCGACCTCGTATTCCTTCGCATTCTGGCTATGCAGGTGACCACTGATTTCCAGCCGCGGAGGCAGACCATGCTCTTCGGCATACTGATTCCCCAAATACTGCTCGTATTTTCCGAGCGCTTCTGGCTTAATGTAAGCGCCGAAGTGCTCGAATTTCTGCGGCCATTCATAAGCAAGTTTAACGGTCAGGAAGATTACGCCACAGGTGATGGTGGCCAGCATGTACCACCAGTAAGCGCGATATCTTCTCATCTTTAGCG
>JBKPLD010000069.1:0-17152 GCA_046731415.1 Verrucomicrobiota bacterium | reverse complement strand
GCTAGACGTTTCCCTGTATTGCTACAGGAAAAAATCTCGCTCGACTTGCATGTCTTATCCACGCCGCCAGCGTTCGTTCTGAGCCAGAATCAAACTCTCCGTTAAAAACGACTCGGTTCCCGTGAGGAAACCGAAAGTTTGAAGACCTGACTTTCATTGCCACGCATGAATCGAAATTTTCGATTCATTTACGTGGGTTTGTCCGATCTAAATCTTTGATTTCAAAAAAGATCGACAGATAACGCACAATTCAATGTTTGCTGACTATCTTCCACTCCGAAAGTATTCGGAGCCAGGCTGTCAAAGATCCCTTTTCTTCCTCCGGTACAAGGCAAAACCCGACCCTCGCCAAACCTGACCAAGGTCGGCTCGACTTAGAGCCGGAAGAACACCGACTGCCACGCAGGAGGTCGGTCCGCTTTCGCGGGATTCACAAGATAAGAGATCTCGCCAATTCGTCAATTAAAATCTGCAAGATTTTCTGCCAAGATTTAACCACGAATCTGTAGCGGACCGCCGATCTCATATCTGCGTTTCCTGGTCAACGTCCATTTTTCTTCTGCGGCTTCTTAATCAGGTATTTTATATTCCGGGACGGCGAATGGTTCCCGTAGACCCTTGTCGCCGTACCGCTTTTTATCGCGCCGATCTTCTCAGTCGCTTTCTGGGAACGAATATTATTTTCACCCACAAAGAAAACAACGTTTTCAACAAACTTGAACGCGTGATCGAGCATTAATTGTTTCATTTCCTCGTTGTATCGGCCGCCCCAATATTTTCTCGCCAGAAATGTCCACCCAATTTCAATCTCGGATCTCTTCGGATCATAACCGTGGAATCGCGTAGAGCCGATGATCTCTTGAGTCTTCGCATCGATCACGACAAAAGCTCCTCCGGATTCCAAAGCACCTTCGAAGAAGTTTTTGAATACTTCTTCCTTGTAACGATCGCTCTCCGGATGCTGTTCCCAAATCAACGGATCAGATGCTGCCTCAAACAGATCATCCCAATCTTCACGCTTGATCGGACGAAGCTCGATCAGTTCGCCTTTTAAATGCAGTTGAAAATCAAAAGGCATAAACGGCTAATCCGGGAACTTGCGATAATGATCCACGACCAGATAAGCGAGACCGGCATATTCAGCTCGCGTTGTACGACAAGCTTTCTGCATATCTTCGTACATCGAAGTAGTGGATCTAGGTACGACGTCTAAGACTCACAGCAGGCTCCTTTCTATTCGCCCGAGGCACCTAATCTGCGGCCGAAAAATTCGGCAGTGGCGCGGTAGGCTCGAACCCAATCATCCCAGCGGAGTAGGTCGTGAATTTCGTCGGGGATGATTAGCTGCTCGAACGCGACATTTTGCGCGCGGAGTTTTTCGACTAGATCAGTGGTCTGTTGGAATGGCACGTTGCGATCGTCGTCGCCATGGATCAACAGGACAGGAGAACGCCAGTTCGCGATGCTTGCGACTGGGGATGATTTGAAGGCGAGGTCACGGGCTTCTTTTGCGTCGGGCGCAATGGCTGCGTTCTTGCCCTCTGCCTCTTCTGACCACATCGGCAAGAAAGTCGCCCAGTCGTGCACGCCGTGGAAATCGACGCCTGCTTTAAAAATGTCGGAATTGCGCGCAAGGCCCATGGCGGTAAGAAACCCACCGTAGGATCCGCCCCAGAGACCGATCCGCTGCGGGTCGACGTTGTCGAGTGTTTGCAAAAAATTCGCGCCTGCGATCACATCCTGGTATTCAGATGCGCCGCGCCAGACTGATTTCGGCGGTTCGCGAAAGGCGCGTCCGTACATGATGCCGAGCCGATAATTCACTGAAAGCACGGTGTAACCTTTGCTCGCCAGATATTGATTCATCGCATAAGCGTTGTGGTAATACTCGATGTAATGAAAGCCGAGCAGCATCTGCCGGATCGGGCCGCCGTGTGTGAAGATGAGCGCGGGGCCGCGTTGGGTTTGGTTTTTTGGCGTGAAGAGTTGGCCGTGAATTTCGAAACCGTCCCCGCTTTTAAATACGACTTGCTTTGGCGTAACTAACTGCGCTTCCGGGAACTCAGCCGGAATTGCATTCTTCGCGATCAACTCGCGCCCGCCGCTCATAACATGATAAGGCATGGCAGGCAAAGTCGCTGTTGAGCCAAGACACAACATCATCTTTCCATCGCTTGTCTCGACCGGGTTCCACTCGATTGTCTCGCCGTGGGTGAGCGCTTCCGGTTCGCCGCCCGTTGCGCTGACGCGCCAGATGTGCCGGCGATCAATATCATTCTGATTCGAAGTGTAGAGAACGCTGCGCTTGTCTGCGCTTAACACTACTTCTTCCACATCAAAATTACCCGGCGTGAGGAGCTGAGAAGCTCCGCCAGTAGCATCGATCGAATAGAGATGGTTCCGACCGTCTTTCTCGCTTGCGAAGATAATGCGGCCTGCATTCGTGAATTGCAGCGATTGAAACGCAAACAGCGGCAACGAATCGTCCATCGCAGTGCCGCTGTGAAAGAGCTCGCGGCCTTCACCGCTCTGTGCATCCGCGATCCAAAGCGACCACGGCCGCAGGAGCTCTGGAATGAGCGGTCGTTTGAACTCGACACCGGGCTGGCGAATAAACACGATCTGTTTGCTGTCAGGAGACCAAACTGGACCGGCATCACGATTCGTCGTCGGTACGAGATAAGTGATTTTCTTCGTCGAAGGCTCGAGGACCGCGATAAACGAGTGGTCGTTGCGGTTCGAGCGAAACGCGATCCGCTTTCCGTCCGGCGACCAGCGCGGTGTGTCGCTTTCACCGGCTAACTCCTCGAGCGGTTCGGCCTTTTTCTTGCCATCGATGGGCGCGATCCACAGATGTTTCTTCGTGGGCCAGACCACGTTCTTTCCATCCGGCGAAATCTGGAGATCTTCGCAACCTTCTTGGCTGCAACCGACATCGCCCAGCAATCGCGGCTCTCCACCGCTCACGTTAATGGCCCACGCCTGCTGTTTGGGCATTTTCGTCAGACTTTGCGGATTTGCCGACGTGCCTTCCTTGTTGACGTCGCTGCCGCGCGCGTACACGACCGTTTTGCCGTCTGGCGTCAGTCGCACGCTCGCGATCTGCTGGCCATCATCGCCCTTGTAGTGCGTGACCTGTCGCGGCGTGAGATCCGGCGCGTCCGCCACCCAGATGTTACGCTCGCCTTTCTTGTCGAAGATCCAGGCGACACGCGGCGCGTGCGACGCGCTCGTTAGGCCGTACGGAAACGGTGCACTCAGCATCTGCTCGATCGTAAAGCTTTCACCTAAACAGACGACCGGGAGCAATATGCTGCCGAGCGTAACGACAAGAATGTGAGATAACGTTTTCAACACAGTCGCGCACTATCATCGCCGAACAGTGATGCGTCGACTGGATTCCGCTGAGAAGTAGTTTAACAATTTGAGACGAATTTGAGGAAGGACGATCATGGAGTGACGTTCGGACTAAATGACTGCGGCATACTCGGGCATTGATGGATACGTTGGGAACACCCCGTTGATTCGACTGCGACGTTTGTCCGAACTGACGGGATGCGAGATTCTGGGAAAGGCGGAGTTCATGAACCCGGGCGGATCGGTGAAAGATCGCGCCGCCTACGGAATCATCACTGACGCGGAGCGAGCAGGTCGGCTTAAGCCAGGTGCAACGATCGTCGAAGGAACCGCTGGTAATACCGGGATCGGTCTCGCAGTAATCGGGCGCGCCAGAGGATATCGCACCGTTATTGTGATTCCGAATAACCAGTCACCGGAGAAAATGCATTTGCTCCGCACGCTTGGCGCGAACGTGAAAGCTGTTCCCGAAAAGCCATACAAGGATCCGGAAAATTACAATCACATCGCGCGTCGCCTCGGAGAGGAGCGAGGCTGGTTCTGGGCGAACCAGTTTGATAACACGGCTAATCGCGATGCGCATTATCGCACCACCGGTCCGGAAATCTGGACACAAACTGACGGCGAAGTCACCGCGTTTGTCGCAGCAGTCGGTACGGGCGGCACGCTTGCTGGCGTGAGCGGCTATCTCAAGGAAAAGAATCCGGAGATTAAGATCGTCTGTGCTGATCCCTACGGTGCGGCGATGTGGTCCTGGTTTACTCTTGGCAATCTGGAGACCAACGAAGGTGATTCTATTGCGGAAGGAATCGGTCAGGGGCGTGTCACAAAGAATATCGAAGGCATCAAGGTCGATCGAGCTTATCGGATTCCCGATCGGACTGGCCTGACAATCATATATCACTTGCTGCGCGAAGAAGGCCTGTTCCTTGGCTTATCGAGCGGTATCAACGTTGCTGGAGCCGTCGGCTATGCGAAAGATTCCGGCCCAGATCAAACGATCGTCACAGTTTTGTGCGATTCGGGTCACAAATATCAATCAACCCTATTCAATCAGGATTGGCTGGCTTCCAATCATCTCGATCCAAACCTTCCCCTGAAATCGATCCTCGAGAGCTAATCGCGGGTCTGGTGCCGTTAAGAAATCGCTAGGTCTTTGGTTCTTAGGATAGAATGTCAAACGATCACGCGACGACTCAGCCTTGCCTTGGTGGAGAGCTCATGGCAGGAAGTCTGTGCACTCTGCGCAGTGACGAAACCTTCATTGCGAAAATACGAACTTCGCTACTCGAGAGGCTTGCCCTTGAGCTCAGGGATCAAGAACAACGTAGCGAGGATGTCCAGGACGTAGATTGATGCAAGTAAACCGATCGCAGCTTGAAATGAGTACGTTGCGGCTAGTGTGCCCACCGCAACGGGTCCCAGGGAACCGATCCCGCGACCAACATTCCATAATAGGTTTTGTGCCGTGGCACGGGCCACCGTGGGATACGCTTCTGACATAAGAGCGCCTATCCCGCCGTTCACACCATTCACAAACATGCCCATGATCGCCCCGACCCAAAGAAGCGCCGTCGGTTCGGTGATTCGAGAGTACAGAAAAACCATGATCACAGCGCCAACTTGGAAAGTGACAAACGCTTGCGACCGAGCCGGTCAGCAAGTTGTCCGCAGACCCATATGCCGGAGGCCATGCCCAGAACTGTCACTCCCGTCCACATGCCTGACTTTGTGAGACTGAATCCAAGACTCTTTGCCAAATAGCTGGGCATCCACACCATGATGCCGTAGTAGGCGAAGTTTTGGACGGTGCACAGGATTCCGATTCCAAGGGTCGTCCTGAGCGTTGCTGCATCCTTTACGAGTAAGCGAAACGAATTCTCGTTTTCCATCGCATGCTTTCTGACAAAGATCTCCGGCTCATGGAGAGCTCGACGGACAACGAATGCTACGAGTGCAGGTGCTATCCCTACCAGAAACATGCCTCGCCAGCCGATCCTGGGCAGCAGCGCTGGTATCGCGAACGCGGCCAGGAGAACGCCGGCATGCCATCCAACCATTACATAAGAAGATGCTCGAGCGCGTTTGCTAGCCGGCCAAGCTTCGGCCGCGAGCGCCATGCCGATTCCGTACTCGCCACCCAGACCGAGACCGGCGATGGTCCGGTAAACGACCAAATCCCAATAGCCGCGCGCAAAAGCACAAAGACCGGTGAACAGAGCAAATATCAGGATGGTCCACGTCAGAACCCTGATGCGACCAAAGTGGTCGCTCATAGTTCCAAAAATAATTCCGCCCGCAACTGCCCCCAGTAACGTCCACGTGACTAACGACCCAGCCTGAATGCTCGTCAAAGCCAGACCTGCTGAGATGGCAGGAAGCATGAAACCGAGAATTAACATATCGAACCCGTCCATGCTGAAGCCAATCACGGATCCAGCCAGCGCCTTCCAGCCATACTTGCTAACCCGCTCTTCGGTGAGAGGGAGTTGAGTACTCGGAAGAGTTATACTTCCTGCCTCAGGCTTCATTAATCTTGGCTTCTATCGAAATCTTGGAGGGTTGTTGCTTGCAACTTATCTGTTGTCCATCATCGCTTCTGTAGCTAGCTAGACTATCAATGTGAAGACTAAAGATTCCGACTACGAGCATATCGAAAAGACCTACGATGCAGGCTCGGAAGATTATAGTGACTACTTTAAGACACCCCACGAATTTATAGAACTAGAGCGGCGGCAATTCATCGATCGATTGCCCGTTGGATCGAGGATTCTCGATTGTGGCTGCGGGCCGGGGATCGATACCGAAAGATTTTCCCGGTTAGGATACGTGGTAACTGCAATTGATCTCGCCGATCGTTTCGTAGAATTCACGAAGAAACGCGTCCCAAATGCCGACGTAAAAAAAATGGATATGCGGTTTCTTGAATTTCCCGCAGCAAGCTTCAATGGCGTCTGGTCTTCGTTTAGTCTTCTTCACATCCGCGCAAACGAGGTGAAGAAAACCCTTTCGAGTTTCAAATCTGTTCTAAGAGACGGTGGCCTTCTGTTTACAGCGTTGCATCGGGGGCCAAAAACGGAGTGGGTGAAGACGCCGATCTCCGGCATGCAGCGTTACACCTACGTGCAGGAATGGATACAAAGCGATATTGAAGCACTCGTGCGGGCATCCGGATTCGAGATTATCGTAAGCCGGCCGTTCGAAAGAAAAAGTGGGCGTTATCCGCTCCTCAGCATCCTTGCACACAGGTGACGTTATGAGCGCCGGCTGAACAGACCAAATCAGCCATTGACACTCCTTACAATTCTGGCTGACAAGAAAGCGGCGCTATCAGGAGCGTTGTCGAAGCCAAATCCGGCACCGGCGCAGATTTGGGAACCGCGAAGCCTTCGGCATCCGATTGTTACTATAGAGGGTGACGCAGATTCTTTAAGCGTCGAGAAATGGGTTAGCTGAGGGGTTTTCGTCCCTCGCAAGCAACAAACAAAGAAGGAGTATTATTATGAAAAGACTTCTCTTAATCGCATTGATGGCAGGCGGATTGGCTTTCGTACCCGCGCAGCGTTCTGACGCGCAGGTGTCGGTCGGAGTCGGGTTCGGTTCTCCGAGCTATGGGCCAAGCTATGGCTATCGCTACTACCCTTACGGGTACGGTTATTACCCCTACGGATATTACCGGTCATATCGATACTATGGTTATGGCCCTTCGTCCTATCGATACTATAATGGACACAATGGCTATCGAGTTTACCGTCATCACCGTCATCATCGCTACGATCACTACTAAGTAGAAGTAGGGTCTAAGTTAGCTCAGCTGGCTCGGAGATGATTTCGACCCAGCTTTTGTATCTGTTCAGCGAATCAAATTCAAAACGCGACTTACGGTTCGTGTCTTTCATTTTGCAAGATCGGTTGAGGAAATCGGAATGGAGTAATCGCGACCATCGAAATAATGGACGCTGACGTTATCGCCGGAAACTGTGGTCAACGGGAGACGCAAGCCCTTTCTTAGTTTGGTCTTACCGGATTGTCTCAAGATCTCGATGTCGGTTGTTAGTGTTACGAAACGCGAATCGTAGGTCTTATGGACATTGTTCGAAGGCGACGTCGAGCTCGCTGCCCAAGAGCGGTATTTAACAAAGTTGTCCGTACTTCCCCATATATCTTGCATTACGGAGTTTCCAAGTTCATCGAACAGCTTCCCGGCTAAAGGCTGGTCTCCAGCCAGGCAAGCAAGTTGACAATAGACACTGAGAATTTCCAACGATTCGGGATACCTCTGCCGCATAAGCTCAAATCCCTGAGATGTTTTGGGCCACGACGCATTACTTTCCTGGAAAATGTTTTTATAATAACCACGTTGGAAGCTGACGACCCGCGCATAGATTTCCATGCCCAGACCGCCAGATCGCTTTGTCTCTTCATCGGTGGCGTATTCCCAATCCCCTCGCTGACCATACCATCTCGGCATCAGGTAGATTGACCTCGCAATATCGTAGCTCCAGAATTCTGGCTCGAAGGTTTTGGCTTTTGTGAAGAGCGCCTCGTAATCCGAGCGGTTCCATCCTTCGCCCAGAGCTACTTGCAGATATGCTCTGAACCACATCGGGCACGTTGGCGCCCAATCTTTTACTTCATCCAGGATCTTGTGCGCCTGTGCTAATCGCTGTGCGAACAACTGCCAACCTTGGTGAGTAACAGTATTGGCATAACCGTAGCCGCGTGCGTGAAAAGCATAGTCGTAAAGAAAATTAGCATGTGCGACTCGGGCGGTTACGGAACGGGGCATTGCCTTTTCCCAATCCTGGTGAATCTGCTCGTGTAACTGCCACATGCTTTCTGGCTCGTCATCACGGCAGCCGAGCGCGTCGTAAAATTGAAAGAGTTTCCACGAACCATTGCCAAATCTTGCTTTGCTGGTACGCAACGCATTAGCTCGTTTTTCAAGCTCGTCGAACTTGCGGCTGTTGTACAACATTCGCGTCTCATAACGAAACGCCACTTCTTCGTTACGAATCTTGTCTGGTGACAGCGCTTCAGGTGCTCTTTTTTGCGATTGGGAGTGCTCTTTATGCTCGTTGCGATCACAGCCGCTGGAATTAAATAGGAGAAACGCGAGGATGATCCAGCTTCTGCATAGAAGGCGACCAAGTGTCAGCGCAATACTAACGACATCAAATTGGCGTCGATCTTTACGCCAGCGTACTATACAAACGGTTTTCACCTGTTATTCAGAGCAGGGGCACAGAGAATGTCAGACATCGACCAGATGGCAAAGCTACCGAGATCGCGCTACGCGACATTTGCCTGTTGGATACAATGCAGGGTGTCCGTGGATTCAAAACCAAATTGAGGAAGCGAGTGGACAGGTCTCGTCCATTCATTCGTTAGGCAAAGCGCAATCGACCAGGCTTTGCGACGAGCCTAGCTTGGTAAGGACGACTACTAGAACGTCCGGGGAGCCACTGCTTAAGTGCTTATTGCTTGTCGTAAACCGCGACGTTCTTAAACTTTTTACCTTTCGGAGTGGTTCCGTTCAAGGTAACAGTGCGGCTTTTGCCATCGGCGGACACGACGATCTGACCGGTGACGGTGACTTTGCCGTTTTTCTTGTTGGTGGTGGTTAGGGTCCGCTCATTCACTTTCGTGTAGGAGCGAGCGTCTGAATTCGGATCGCCTGTGACAGGATAATCTTTCCCATCAAACTTCCCTGACCACTCTGTATGCTGGGGCTTCCCATTCGCATCGACGCCATCTGCCTTGATTTTTATCTGCCCGAACATGCTTGAGTAAACAACCTGTGTGTTTTTCAACGTACCAGGTGTGATTTTCGATTTAGCTTCGTTCAGCTTCCAAGTGCCCATCTGCGGATCGGCGGCCAGGCACGCCGCAGCTCCCAAAAAGCAAAACGCCAGAGTCAATCCAATCGCTTTTGTTTTCATAGGCGCCATCGAGACAGGATTTCAGTGCGTCGTCAATATTTTTCCGAGCTAACGGTGGGCGCTCGTGTTGCTCAAACCAAACCTCAGCAGCGACGCGTCAACGATGGTGTCTCGGTAGGACGTAATGTCCAAAGGTCCATTCGCCGATGCTGGTGCCCGATTGCAGGCCATCTTCGCTCGCCGTTCGGAAGTGGATGCCTCCGTATATCCTGCTCGCTGCGGCTTCCGCGGCGGCATCGAAGCATGTGGCAAAACTGCGGTAGACGCCAGGGAGGAAATCTGAGCCAGTTGTAAAAGGAAGGTCCTCTGTGCCGAAGAATAATGGAAGCACAGTCGCGGCAGCCGCGCTGAAAGTGCTGTGGCCGGAGATGTAATCAGGGAAGGGCGGAGTCACGATAAATGACATCCAGTTCAGCTCTGGTTCGACAAATGCAATTGCAGTCACCGGACGCCAGAAGTCAAACGTGTACTTGGCGTCCCAGGCGCAAATGGCGGAGTCGGCCATCGCAATGTTCAAGAGAGCAAACAGTCGCGAGTTTTCTTCCAGCGTGTTGCCTTGTGCAGCGGCGATGATCTGCGCAATGCTGTTCCAGTGACCGGGAGGCGTTTCCGTCCCGGCGCCATCGGCCCAGAACAACGCGATCTCGGTTTGATCTGTCGTGCGCGTTGAGCCAACAGCAGCGCCAAGATCTCTGACCTCCTCGTAGTCATCCGCGTATTGCTGACTATCGAGAGACGGCGGACCCGGCGGTCGGAACTGCGAGCTGTTCATCATGCCAAACGGCCTAACGAATCCCCATTGCGGCAACAAATAGGGAAGGAATGCCGGCGGAGTCGGCACCCACACGCCGGGGCCACTACCGCCAGGCGGCAAAACAACAGCATTGGAACCATCATTAGCGCGCGCGGCGAGGATGACGTTCCCGACGAATTCTCCCCAGCTGATGCCTGCTCGCTTGTGAGGTCCGTCGGGGATTGTAGCAAGAATCGCCGCGTGTAGCGCGTCAAAACTGGATGCGTTAGCTGGAAATAAGTTGACGAGCGCATTGTGCGCCGCGGCGCTTGCAGCTGCTTCACGCGAAGCGCTTGCCGGTGCTACGCTCGGGACGAGGTAATACTCGTGAGTTCGAGCGACTCCATTGACGGCGTCGTAGATCGAGACGTGAAGAATAGCGAGATTGCGGGACGCAATCGGCGGCGCAGTCCTGCCGGCGCGAATCGCATCCAGGGCAGCGTTGTTCCAATCGGTCACGACATCCGCCCGCACACAGTGGGCGATGCCAGACGCAAGATTTATGGCAGCCATGCAGGCAATAGAAAGTGATGTTCGGACGAGAGTGTTCATGTGGCCGCTCCTTTCGCTAAGAGAAGGCCCGGGTGTACGCTATTGCCGACTTTGGTGTCAAGCTTTTCCGCGCGACAGTCATAAAACCGCGCAGGCGGCGTTACAGCATCGGCAATGATTTTTTGGATTTCGGTGGCGGGAATTCCCCATCAAGCTCGGCGAGATCTTCGCTGGTCAGTTTGATTTCCATTGATCGCGCGTTGTCGCGAACGTGCTCTTGATTACTTGCCTTGGGAATTGCGATGACTCCGGGCTGCCGCAGGACCCACGCGAGCGCGACTTGGGAAGTGGTCGCCTCGCGACGCTTCGCGATATTTTTGAGAGTCGCATTCTCAAGCAATCCGCGGCCGTGACCAATCGGAGAGTAAGCCATTATTGGAATCTTGTTGTTTGTGCTCCATGGCAACAGTCCCAATTCAATCTCCCGGTTTTTTGGATTGTAGAGAACCTGATTGACCGCGCAGTTTACGCCGTTTTCAATCGACCAAAGGTCTTCCGTATCATCGACGTCGAAATTGGAGACGCCCCAGCGTTTAATCTTTCCAGCGCACCGGAGTTTTTCGAAAGTTTCGACGGTTTCTACGAGCTGCGTACTTCTTTCCCGCCAATGCAACAAATATAGATCGATTGAATCGATGCGGAGACGCTTTAGACTGCGCTCACATGCTTTTGGCAATCCCGTGCGCGAGGCGTTATGCGGATATACCTTGGTAACAACGAAAACCCGATCACGTTGATCCTCGATGGCATCGGCCACAACTTTTTCCGCGCCGCCTTCGCCGTACATCTCAGCGGTATCAATTAATGTCATGCCGAGATCGATTCCGAGCCGCAATGCGGCAACTTCATTTTTATGTGCTCGCCTGTTCTCGCCTATGCGCCACGTTCCCTGACCCAGCACCGGTACGCGTTCGCCATCAGGCAAGCGAATTGTTCTCATTTCGTGCTCATGCTCCTGCTCGTGATCGTAATCGATTTGATTAGCCGATTCGGCGGTCACAAACCCGCCGCTACAGACCTTGCGTTTTAGAGATAGCAGGACGATTGGGAAATCATGGCTAAAAAAATGCGTGCAGTCCAAGTCCCGCGCGCCGGCGGCGCGTTGGAACTCGTCGAACTGGAAATCCCAGAACCGCAGCCCGGATGGGTTCGGGTAAAAGTCGATGCATGCGGCGTTTGTCACAGCGACTCGTTAGTCAAAGAAGGTCACTGGCCTGGAATTCAATATCCACGTGTGCCCGGACACGAGGTGATGGGTGTTGTCGATGCTGTAGGTGAAGGCGTGAAGCCCTGGAAAACTGGACAGCGCGTCGGTATTGGTTGGCACGGCGGCAACTGTGGTTATTGCGATCATTGCCGGCGCGGAGAGTTTTTCGCCTGCGAACTGGCGCTGTTGACGACCGGCATTTCTTTCGATGGCGGTTACGCGGAATACATGGTTGCCCCGGCACAAGCGCTGGCACGCGTGCCTGACGAACTCGCTGCCATCGACGGAGCGCCGCTCATGTGTGCCGGCGTCACGACGTTCAACGCCCTCCGAAACAGCGGCGCACGACCTGGCGATGTTGTCGCGGTGCTCGGAATTGGCGGCCTCGGCCATCTTGGCGTGCAGTTCGCGGCAAAAATGGGATTCAGTACGGTGGCGATCGCACGCGGAAAAGATAAGGAACAATTTGCTAAACAGCTCGGCGCACATCACTACATCGACAGCCAGGCATCCGATCCAGCGGCGGAACTGAGCAAACTCGGTGGGGCGAACGTTGTTATTGCAACCGTAACCAACGCTGGCGCGATGGAGGTGGTACTGGGCGGACTGGTGCCGAACGGTGTACTCATGGTAATCGGCGTAGGTGGGCCCATTTCGGTTGACCCGATTCTGCTCATCAGTGGGAAAAGATCCGTCAAAGGCTGGTACTCCGGCACATCAATCGATTCACAGGACACGCTGGCATTCAGTACGTTGAATTCTGTGAACTCGATGAACGAAGTTTTTTCTCTGGAACGAGCCGCCGAGGCCTATGACCGGATGATGGGTGGCAAAGCCCGGTTTCGCGTCGTGCTGCAAATCGGCACGAAAAGCTGAGAGCTCCGACGCAGCTGAGCGATAACGGATAAAAGGTGCTTGCCTTTCGCGGGCTCACGCGAGTGTCTGAAAAATCAGGAAACTGATAACGATCGTCTGGACGAGAAAGAAGACGGCGTAGAACTCATGATACCGCTCGTTGCGTGTAATCGCAGCGGCCGTTAGGCCGACGAAATAAAGAGTATTACTGATAAAATATGCCGGTCCTAGCGCCAGGAATGCAGGACGCCTTTGAGAAGCGGGTCAGCAATATCGACAGGTGTAAACAAAGCGAAGAGAATAAAGAAAGCCCGATGGTTCGCGTAATAGTGGGTTTTGTAATCAATGGCAGCATCGATATCGCCTTTCCGTCGAAAAAGCAGGAGCGACGCGAGATATAGGAGCGTCGGCGAGATCAGCACGAAGACAAACAACAAGAACCTCCACGGTTCCTGATTGCGCCATCGGTAGAAGATCCACCAGGCGATCACGAGATATAGAAACAAATTGATGATCCAGATGACATGCACCCAGTAAATGCGCCTATGGGAGCGTGGCTGGAGCATTTCGCCTACGCCGCCGAGCACACGAGTCATTCCGAGTGCCAGAATGATTGAAATAAGAACAGACAGATAATTGAATGCATCCATGGGCCAGAAACTTTGCCTTACGCGAATTTATTTCGGAGCCAAAGCATTCACGATTTTCTCAAATCGCGGGTCACCGCGGAGCGGGCTCCACAGGGGGTGCAATTTCAGGCGACCGTAATTGGTGTAGCCGGGCATGCTCACAAGTTTCTGGACTAACTCAATGGCACGATTGCGATCTCCGCTCCACGCGTAAACCTGGGCCAAACCTTCCAGGACCAACGCACCATCGTAAATATCTTTCGAAATCGGCATGAGATCGATTGCGTGTTTGGCTTCGCGAATAGCCAAATCCTTTTGGCCTAGTCCCGCATCGACTTGAGCCAGGACAGCAATCGTTCGCGCGTGTTCAGGTTTCATGACCAACCGCTGCGCGAGAATTTCGCGACATTCGCGAAAGGCAGCTGTCGCACGCGCTGAATCGCCTTTCGCGCGTGCCACCATCGCTTGATACCAACTCTTCGGGAAATAAAAGCTGAAGTCGATGTCTTGAAAATCCTGTCGAGGCGATGCGGTCAGGACGCGTTCCGCTTCGGCATAATTGCCGTCGAGCATGGCCATCCAGGAGCGAGTCGGCGTTTGGCCGCCGGCAAATTCCATGTCCGGAAATCTCGCCAGAATATCGCGCATCGGTCCAGTGTCGCCGGTTCCCGACAAGGTGGCTGAGGCGCGTCTGAACCGCACGATCGGGGCCTGTTCGCCGGCAGAAAGCACATTGTCATAGACATGGATCGCTTCAGGAAACCGGCGTTGCAGCACATAGGTATCGGCCAGAAGATTGTAGGCATTCGGATTTCGCGGATCGAGCGCGAAAGCGGTGGAAAAATCGCGTTCGGCGTCGGCAAAATGGTTACGGCGGCGAGTGATGTAGCCGGAGAGAATGAAAAACGGCGAGCTGTTCGGCAGACCTGACCGCGCGATCGCGAGTTCTTCTTGCGCGCGATCGTAGTCGCGCAGGCACCGGAAATAATAATCGGCCCTAGCGAAATGCGCTTCAGCCGAGTCGGGGCGCAGACGAAGCGCTGCCTTTACTGCAGCGTCGGCGAGAGAAATGCGGTGTGGCGTTGGATCGAGATCGAAGAAGAAAAGGAGATCGTTCGCGCGCGCTGCATAACAATATGCAGGAACAAAGTTCGGGTCGCGCTCGATTGCTTCATCTAATGATTTCAGTGCCTGCAGTAATGCCGCGCGCACATCGGTGGCATTGATATAGCTGTCGATGATTGCCTTGGCCTGAAGATAAAGCTCGAAGGCGGCCAAGTCCTCAGTCGGGCGCTCTTCTATTTCCGCCTTCTGCCGCGGCGAAAGCTCCGCCTTGAGCTGAGTGACAATCGATTGGGCAAGCTCACTCTGGACCGCGAACAAATCGGCAGCGGTGCGATCGTAGGTTTCCGCCCAGATCTGAGCATCGTTGCGAGCGTCGATCAATTTTGCGTTGATGCGGATCCGGTCACGCGCGCGCTGGACCGAGCCTTCCATGATGTAAGCAACGCCGAGCTGCCGGCCGATTTCGCGCATGTTGCGCTCGGCACCAGTCTTGTACTGGCGCACACTGGTATGACTAATGACCTTCAGATCCGAGACCCTCGCGAGATTGGTCAGGATCTGATCCTGGACGCCATCGGCGAAGTAGGCGTCGTTCTTGTCGTCGCTCAAACTCGCAAACGGCAGGACGGCGATCGATTTCTTTTCGCCCGAGAACGTGATTCTGTTTACGGCCGTGTAGCGACCGAGGAAGAATAACCCGACTGAGATCGTTGCACCGACGATGACGATGTAAATCCACGCTCGATTCATCGGCCGCGCCGATCGCGGCATTGCGTCGGCTTCTGCCGTGCGTTTGACACCTTCGGACGTGATCTCAAATGCCCAGGCAAAAATCAGCGCGAAAGGAAAGCCGATCACAATCAAGACAACAACCAGTCGGACGATCCAGTTTGGAATGTCGAAGACCGGGAAGACCTGTGCGATTCCCTGGGCGAGCGCCCAACCGGCCACGATGTAAGCGACGGCGACTTTGTAAACGTTGCGCCGTTTTAACTCGGCGAAAATGTTGCCGCGATTCATTCGTGCTCTGCAATTACGGCCCGATTCCGGACACTGAAAAGTGGAAAGCGGAAAAGGAAGGCACCGAAGGGATTTACCGGGTTTTGGCGGGACGCAGTGCCAATCCGGTGCTGAAGGAATCCCGTTAATCTGTCGTTAACTTTTAATTTTTGCTTTCGGTCGATGTTTCACGTGGCGGAAGTGGCGCCGATACTGGCCCGGGGCAATCCTTAGTGCGCGCTGAAAAACATTGCGCATCGAATTCACGTTTCCGAAACCGCACTCGCTGGCGATTGATTCCATGCTGTTCTGACTCTCTTCCAGTCGTCGACGTGCTGTCTCCACGCGAAGCCGCTCGATGAATTTCGCAGGCGTGGTTTTCATTTCTTTCGTGAAGACCCGGGCGAAATTTCGGGGACTCATTGCCACGCGTTGCGCAAGGACCGGCACAGTTAGTGGTTTATTTAGATTATCGAGCACCCACGCCTCGAGTTCGCGTAATGGTTTCCGATCAGTCAGTTGAAGTGACAACGCGGCACTGAATTGCGATTGCCCGCCGGGCCGTCGCAAATAGAGCACGAGATTGCGCGCGACCTGCAACGTCAATCGTGAGCCGTGATCTTCTTCCACCAACGCCAGAGCGAGATCCATCCCCGCCGTGACACCTGCCGATGTGTAGATATTTTTGTCGCGAACAAATATTGGATCAGGATCGACATTTGTGCTCGGCGCGCGCCTGACTAAAACCTCGCACCAGTTCCAGTGCGTTGTAGCGCGGCGACCATCAAGCAATCCCGCTCGCGCTAATAACATGGCGCCGGTGCACACGGAACCGATTCGTCGGGTTCGTCCGGCGATGGTTTTCAACCAGCGGATGACTTGGATGTTGATTTCGTCGTTTTCAATCGCGCTGCCGCCAGCCACGAGCAGCGTGTCGATGCTCCCGCGCAGCTGACGAAACGTCTTGTGGGCGGTGATTCGCAAGCCGCAATTTGCGACGAGTGAGCGGTGAAAGGAGGTCGTCACCACTTCAATGGAATAGAGTGGCGATGCGGCTGGATTTTGCCTGATGAAAATTTCCGACGCTCGAGCAAAGACTTGCAGCGGCCCGACTAGGTCGAGGATTTCCGTGCCGGGCGCGGCCACGAAAACAACTCGGCGTGTCGTCCCCGACGCATTCGAATTCATCGGCTACCAATCTTTTTGCTCATCAAAGATTTAAAGGCTTTCCTTGTCGGCTTTCACGAATTGATCGGGCGCAGCGTCGAACGTTTTCTTGTCGTTGTCGGAACAGAAGTAGTACGTGGTTTCCTTGAAAACCGACTTTGGCGACGTGGCGGGATCGACATCCATTCCACACACGGGACAGACTGGCTTTTCTGCGGTGGAAATCGGTGTGACGGCATAAACCGAATTTGAATTTGGATCCATCCAGCCTTCTCCTTGATACTCCATGTCATAGGCTGTCTGCCGGGCGACTTCGCGGCCGAAGTAGCGCTCAACGACGCGAAGTGCCAGATCAATGCCGGACGAAAGTCCTCCGGCCGTGGCAAGATTGCCGTCTTCGACGAACCTCGCTCCCCGCTTCAGCTGAATATCCGGAAATTGATTGGCAAAAGTAACAAACGCGCCGTGATATGTGGTCGCGGGTTTGCCTGACAGCAGGCCGGTTCGCGCAAGAACAAATGCTCCTGTGCAAACCGACATGGTCACGTCGGTAGACTTTGTGGACTTACGAATCCATTCCAGCGTT